>CBFDBC010000103.1:0-12325 GCA_965602945.1 uncultured bacterium
TGGTGGATCAGATCACTAACGATTTCCAGAAAGAGGCATTAAAAACAGAATTAGACCTGGATCTGGCCTACAGCCTGGCGGGATTCGGACGCTTCCGCGGCAGCATTTTCCAGCAGCGGGGGTCGATGGCCCTTGTGCTCCGGATCATCCCGCTCGAAGTTATGACGATCAGAGAGCTCTTGCTGCCCGAGATCCTGGAATCGATCTCCATGGAGCAGCGGGGGCTGGTGCTGGTAACGGGAACTACCGGATCCGGGAAGAGCACCTCCCTGGCCGCCATGATCAATCACATCAACGAAAGCCGGACCGAGAACATCATCACGATCGAGGATCCGATCGAATACCTCCACCGCGACAAGCAGAGCAACATCAGCCAACGTGAGGTGGGGATGGATGTCGTGTCGTTTTCACGAGGACTCAGGGCTTCTCTGCGTGAGGATCCTGATATCATTCTGGTGGGAGAGATGCGGGACCTCGACACCATCGAGACCGCACTGCTGGCAGCCGAGACTGGGCACCTGGTCCTGAGCACACTGCACACGACTGATGCGGCGGAGACGATCAACCGTATCATCGCGGTCTTCGCGCCCCATCACCAGCGCCAGATCCGTCTGCAGCTGTCGAGCATCCTCAAGGCCGTCGTGTCCATGCGTCTGATCCCCAGGAAAGAGGGAGGCGGCCGGGTCCCAGCGGTGGAAGTCATGGTCAACACGCCCTACATTGCCGAATGCATCCGCGACCGGGATAAGACCGTGCTGATCCGTGATGCCATCGCATCCGGTGTGTCACAATATGGGATGCAGACATTCGATCAATCCATATACCAGCTCTACAAAGACGGGTACATCTCCTATGAACAGGGACTGCGCTACTCCTCCAGCCCCGACAACTTCAAGCTGCGTGTGATGGGGATCCGCTCGACACTCGATGTCGCTCTGGAAGACATGGAAAAAGAAATGAGCAAGATCGACCGGGAGGAAAAACCGGAAAAGAAGTTCGACGATACATGAAAACACAGGAAATCCGCGAAACATTTCTGGATTATTTTGCCCAGAACGGGCACAAGGTCATCGAAAGCTCATCCCTGCTGCCCAAGGATGATCCGACGCTCCTGTTCACCAATGCGGGGATGAACCAGTTCATAAACCTGTTTCTGGGGCTCGAGAAGAGAAGCTATAACCGAGCAGCCTCGGTGCAGAAATGCATGCGTGTCAGCGGCAAACACAACGATCTGGAAACCGTGGGTCGGACCGCCAAGCATCATACATTTTTCGAGATGCTGGGCAATTTTTCTTTCGGAGATTACTTCAAGCAGGACGCCATCTCCTTTGCCTGGAGACTCATGACGGAGGTCTTCCGCCTGCCGGAAGCGGGCCTGTATGCCACCGTCTATGAAGAGGACGATGAGGCGTACGCCATCTGGCAGAAAGAGGTGGGTCTTCCTGAGAGCCGGGTCTTCCGGCTGGGGAAAGAGGACAATTACTGGAGCATGGGTGAAACAGGGCCCTGCGGGCCGTGCTCCGAACTACACTACGATCTCGGGACCGAAGTCGAGGACGGGACGCCGGAAGCGCTCATCCGGTCCGGAAGCGATAGGTTCGTGGAGCTCTGGAACCTGGTGTTCATGCAGTTCAATCAGGACAGCGAAGGCCGGATCGAGCCGCTGCCGTCTCCCTCCGTGGACACGGGCATGGGGCTGGAGCGCATGGCCGCCGTGCTGCAGGGGAAACTCAGCAACTTCGATACCGATGTCTTCCTGCCGATCATTGAAGCCGTGGGGGAGATGACGGGGAGAGATTTTCCCGCGCGCGATGAGTCGGACGTCGCGGTCCGCATTATCGCCGACCATGTCCGTGCCCTGACCTTCCTGATCGGGGACGGTATCATGCCGGCCAATGATGGACGGGGCTATGTGTTGAGACGCCTGCTCCGCCGGGCCTTTCGCGCGGGTAATTCCCTGGGACTGGAGGAGCCATTCCTCTATAACCTGGTGGGTGTCGTCTGTGATATCATGAAGGATGCCTACCCGGAACTCCTGACCTCCGCCACCTTCATTTCCAATGTATGCCAATCGGAGGAGCACCGCTTCGCCTCCACTCTAGCCTCAGGTCTGAAGGTTTTTCAACAGTATACGTCCGAGACACGCCAATCGGGCCGGTCCTCTGTGCCGGGCGACATGGTATTTAAACTGTATGACACCTTCGGTTTCCCCCTCGACCTAACCCGGGAGCTGGCAGAAGAGGAGGGGATGACGGTGGATGAACCCGGATTCCAGGCCGAACTTGAGGATCAGCGCGAGCGGGCGCGCATGTCCTGGAAGGGTGAGGACCGGCAGAAGGTGATGAAGGCCTACGAGCCGTTGAAAAACCTCAGCACGCGTTTTGTGGGATATGATCGGGACAGGCTCTCCGATGCGGGAGTGATTGCGCTCATGAAAGCCGGAATGCAGGTCGAGGAGCTCAAGGAAGGCGAAAAGGGCGAGGTTTTCCTGCAGGAAACGCCGTTCTATGCGGAAGCGGGCGGACAGGTCGGAGACAGCGGTTTTTTGAAGAACCCGCATTTTTCCGCACTGGTAGAGAATACCGAAGCTCCGTTGCCTGATCTGATCGTACACAAGGTCCGTGTCCTGTCAGGCAGCATCCGCGTGAACGGCCAGGTGGAGGCGGCTGTGGACACTCCCAAACGGCAGTCCATTCGTAAGAATCACACCGCCACGCACCTCCTGCATGCCTCGCTCCGTCAGATCCTGGGCGACCATGTCAAGCAGGCCGGGTCCCTGGTGGCTCATGACCGGTTCCGCTTTGACTTCACCCATTTTTCCCCCCTGAGTCCCAGCGAGAGACACGGCATCGAAGCCCTGGTGAACGGCAAGGTGCAGGAGGCTATCCCGATCCAAACCGAGGTGTCATCGCTGGAAGAGGCCGTCGCTTCCGGCGCCACGGCGATCTTCGAGGAAAAATACCGGGAACAGGTCCGTGTTGTCGTGATCGATGACTTCAGCCGGGAGCTCTGCGGAGGCGTCCATGCACACAACACGGGAGAGATCGGGCTCTTCAATATCCTTTCCGAGAGCAGCATCGCGGCGGGGATGCGGCGGATCGAGGCAGTAACCGGGGAAGCGGCCCTCCGTCATGTCCAGGAGAACGAGGACCTGCTGGCGGATGTGCAGGCTGCCTTGAGCTCAGCCCGCCCGGAACTCCTGGCCCAGCTGGAACGGCTGAAAGAAACGTTGAAGGAGAGCGAAAAGGAACTGAAATCTCTGAGGCAGAAGATCGTCAACCGGGATTTTCAGGATGAGAAGGAAGAAATCCGCGAAGTGGATGGGATTTCCGTGCTCACCAAGAGGGTAGAAGGGCTGGACATGTCGGAAATGCGTGAGCTGGCCGATGTCCTCAGGCAGAGGCTGGGATCGGGAGTGGTGGTCCTGGGGACTGAGAACCAGGGTAAGGCCGTTCTGGTCGCGGCCGTCACCAAAGACCTGACAGAGCGGATTCGTGCGGATGATATAATCCGCAGGATCGCCCCTCTGGTCAAAGGCGGGGGCGGAGGGCGGGCCGATTTCGCTCAGGCCGGAGGGTCGCAGCCCCAGGAACTTGACCACGCCCTGGAGGAAGCCACAGCAGCGCTCAAAATCACCCCTAAAGGGGATTGATTTATCCGGCTTGATTCTGCCAGAATTGGATTAGAAGGATCATGAAAAAACGTACCATGCGGGCCTGTGTTCTGGGAGTGGGGTTTGCCCTGCTGGCCGGCGCATTCCCGCTGCTGGCCGTTCGGGACTCGAAAGCCGCGTACGACGGGATTGTCACAGTCATGGCTCGGGAGTACGGAGTACCGGCAAAACTCATCCACTCGATAATCAAAGTGGAATCCGACTACAACTCGAAGGCCGTATCCAGCAAAGGAGCCATGGGCCTGATGCAGCTCATGCCCCCCACGGCCCGGCAGTACGGCGTAAGGGATGCGTTCGATCCCATGGAGAATATCAAGGGGGGAGTCAAATATCTGCGGGACCTCATGAAGCTCTACGAGCACAACACCAACCTGGTGCTTGCGGCTTACAACGCAGGCCAGTCAGCGGTCGCCAAATATGGGGGGATACCTCCTTACAGAGAGACCATCGACTATATCGATAAGATCAAGCGGAACGGATATAGGGAAAGCACAATCAGGAGCGGAACCGAGATCTACCGGTACGTTGATGAGAGGGGCCGCACCGTGCTCACCAACGACTATCTGACCTATAAGCGCCATCTTGCCAAACGCAAAAAGTAGCCCTTCTGAATCATTCATAAAGAATGTCGACACCTATTTTGGTTTAAAAAAGAAAATTACCTATCGACATTCTTTACCCTGCGGGCGAGTCGATCTCGCGGCATCTACTTCGCCATCCAGGGACTCGCGGTAGATGACTACAGCTCCCCCTAAATGTCTCGCATCTACCCCAATCTCGACTCGTGAATGATCCAGGTCCTTGATCAATTCATAAAGAATGTCGACATAAATAAGGGATTTTACTCTAAATGGTCGACAGTCTTTATGAATGACTCAGGAGGTTGGCTTTGATAGGGAAGCATTGAGGTATGATTTCAAACCGCACAGGCACCCTGCCGACCTGTTCGCCGTCCACCTCGATGTAGACCTCCTGATCGGTGTCGGGCGCCGAAGTGACCTCCACCGTCTTGCATCGCAAAAGGTCGATCCTGGGGTGGGGGAGATGGGTTCCGGAGTACAGCCGCCGTACCGTGCGGAGGAATTCCACGAGTTTCATGCCTTTGACCAGGAGCAGGTCGAACAGCCCGTCATCCAGCTGAGCCTCGGGCGCGGCCTTCATCCCCTTGCCGAATACTTGTCCGTTGGCGATGGCACCCATCATGTATTCCTCTTCCGGGAGGTCCTGCCCATCGACCTTGATCCGCAGCCTTTTATTCTTATAGTGGAGAAAAGTGGAGATCGTGCTCTTGAAATAGGAGGATTTTTTTCTCTCCATCTTTTTCAGGTTCATGTGCCGTACCACTTCCCCCCCGATCCCGAAGTCGGATATGTTTAAAAACATCCGCTCAGACTCAGTGCCGCCGTGATCGCAGTATATGACCTTGCCGGCATCTATGGCATGGGAGGGCACTTCCGTGATCAGTTCGAGGGCTTTTTTGAGGCTCTGGGGAATACGAAGGCTCCGGCTCAAGTCGGATCCGGTCCCCGAAGGGACTACACCGAGGGCTGTATCGGGATTCAGGATGCGGTCGTTTTCAAAGAAACCATTGGCGATCTCATTCATGGTCCCATCGCCGCCGATACCTACAATGAGTTCGGCGCCGTCCATTATGGCCGACCGGGAGATCTCGGTGGCATGGCAGGGTTTTTCCGTGAATTCGTAGCGATATTCCTGAAAGATGGACCGCAGAGCTTCCTTGATGTGTTTCCATCTTTTTCCCGTCCGACCCTTGTCGGATTCAGGATTGATGATTATCTGGGGTCTCAGTCTGGACTTGGTCTTTAGGAACATCGATCACTCCATGTGTGGGCGGAGCGCTTTTCTTCTTGAACAGCGAGATCCCAATGATCCCGCCCAGAGCCCCCAGGGCGGAAAAGACCACGATGTTGATAAAAAGCTCCAGCACCATAAACGGAAAAGAAGATTCCAGGCCCTCGCCCTGCATTATAGATTCCCAGAATTCGGGCATTTGGTCGGTGTATTCGGCAGCCCAATCCATCATGCTGCGCGCAATGGCGCTGTCCAGGGGAGCGAAGGGGATACTGATCAAAAAGGCGACAAGCGCGGCCACCATGCCGGCAAAGATGCCGACGATGGCACCGTCGCCGGCCCTGAGTTCCATGGTCGCTTCTTTGTGCAGGAAATAGGCGGCGATGACCCCGCCTCCCACGATCCAGAGACAGCAGAAACAATTGACCAGTGGAATCCCCGTGAGGACCCCGGCGATCGCCCCCCCGATCAATGCGGGCACAAACATTCCCGGTCTTTGATTGTTCATCAGGCTTTCTCCACGGAAGTTTGTCCTATTCTATTGGTAAGTGAGGTTCATTTCAAGCGAAATATTCTCGGAAATCTTCCCAGAAGCTCAACCAGGCCGGGGACCACGTAATAGGGGAGGATCAATCCCCAGGATATACCAATGGCCAGCCGGAGCGGGGAGGACGTATGCCACAGGCCCAGTATATTACCGGACGTATCCAAAGCGATGGGCAGGGTGAAAATAACAAAAGTCAGAGGCCGGGGCAGCCTCGGGGGCACTGGGCCCAGCCAGGGAAAAAGGCAGGTTCCAACAAGGAAACCTAAGTAGATACCCAGGCAGCGTGCGCACACGGCCATGGGGAATCCAAAGATGTGCAGGCAGCGGGAGTCGATCTGGTGGCATGTGGGACCGAATACAGCGTAAACCAGAGAGCTCCAGGAAGATCCGGTCGACTTGAGATAGGGAGCCAGGACGATGAGGGCGATCCATGCCGATACCGACACCAGGATCCCGGCAATCACGGTTACGACTATCCGTTGCGGGGCGGCTCCGGATTCATCTGAGAGGTGGGGATATCTCCTGATAATGTCCGTTTTCAGCACGGCCTAAGACTAGGCCACCTCCCTGCGCATGTCAAGCCATCCATTCCCCCCCCCGTTGTGTATCCCTGCCTTCCGTACGCAGAAAATGAGTCTGAAAGAAAAAAATAGTCGGTGATCCCACTGCCTCATTAATGCTCGTAGTTCCAATCCGTGGCGAAATATTTGACAGGTGCCGGAGAGAAAGTGTAAATTGGAGCTGTCGTTATTCATACCTGTGTAGATGGAGGTGAAGATGCTAAACGTGCGACGGGCAGCTGCCCTTTTGGGGATCTTATTTCTATGTATCTCCGTGACCCCACTCCATCCCCAGTCCGAGGGGGGAGGAGCGATTTTCGAAAAGAACAAAGCCAGTGTGATCTTTGTAATGGGGCAGGACGCGGACAAGATGGAAATCAGCCGTGGCACCGGCTTCGTGATCGGACAGGACCTCATGATCACCAACTACCATCTACTGAGTGAGGCCAAGAATGCAGAAGGACTCGACATAAACGGCAAGAAAGTCAAAATCGAGGGCATCATCTCGTTCGATGTCTCGAGCGACCTGGCTATTGTCAAGATCAAGAGCAAGGCCCCGAGCCTGACTCCGGCCGGCTTCGAGAACGTCAAGTTCGGCAGCCAGCTGTATGCGATCGGATGCAACGAGGCCGGACAGGTCCAGTCTTTTGAGGGGAAGATCATAAATCTGGCAGAGTACGTCCCCGGAAAACAGGTGGCGGACACCAGCATCTCGGCTCCCGAAACTGCCAGCGGCGGTCCGGTTTTCGATGAGAACGGTGTGGTCGTGGGAATATTGACGTTTTTGGACATGTCATCCAAGTTCGTGCTGCCGGGCAGCCTGACCAGCACCTTGACCGCCACTGGGAAGGCGGTCAAATTCAAGAGCCGGGAAGCCGTGGATTACTTCGAAACAGAGGATGGAGTCCTCCTGGCCTCCCGTTTGTTCGGGGCGGTGGAGAGTACGAGCAAAGCGTCCAAATTCCTCAAGGAATACCTTAAGTTCAAGCCCGATGACCTTCCGACCTACAAGCTGCTGGCACGGATCGAGACCAAGCAGAGGGATTTCTCGGCGGCAGTGGAAACATATAAGAAGATCCAGCAGCTCGATCCGGCTGATGCGGAAGCCTATTTCGGGCTCGGCCAGGTATATAGCAATATGATGAGATGGACGGATGCGGTGCCGATGCTGGAACGGGCCGTGGAGATGGATCCCCAGAACGCAGAGGCGAATCACCTCATCGGGCGGGCCTATCGGGAACAACGCGTCTTCGACAAGGCCGCGGCGGCCTATGAAAAATTCCTGGCGACCGAGCCTCAGACACCCGGCGACAGCCACTTTGAACTGGGGGATTGCTATATGGAGCTCGAAAGGTATGCGGATGCGGTGCGGCTTTTCCAGCGGGCGGTGGAGATCGATCCGCAGAGTGTGCACAAGAACTCCAAGCTGGCCCAGTCTATGGAAAAGGCGGGCATGTTCGACGAGGCGGCGGCCAAGTACGAAGAGCTGGCCCAGCTGAGCCCGAACGATGCGAAGATCTACCATAATATCATCGTCCGCATGTATGACGAGGCCAAGATGCCCGATAAGGCCATTGCCGCGTCTCAGAAGATGGTCGAGCAGGACCCCAATAATCCTGAGGCCTACTACAATTTGGGGATAATGAACTCCAACCAGAAGAGGTACGAGGATGCCATCGCTGCCCTGAATAAGGCGATAGAGCTGAATCCGGGTTTCGATTTCGCCTACCTCAACCTGGGGAACATCTATTACCAGATGAAGAACTACAAGGAAGCCATCCCGGTCTTCCAGAAACTGGTCGAGGTCGTGCCGGACAACTCCCAGGGCTGGCTTTTTCTTGGCATCTGCAACATGCAGCTGAAAAGATGGTCGCAGGCGGTGGAGCCCCTGCAAACAGTCGTCGAGCTCGAGCCCCAGAACGGTAATGCCCAATACAACCTCGCCATCACCTATCTGAACCTCAAGGACTATGCAAGCGCACGGGAAATCTACACCAATTTGCAGACGCTCGATCCCAGCCTGGCGCAGCGGCTGAGCAAATACATCAAATAATAGAGGAATTGGACCAACGGCGTCCGGTTTGACACCGGATTCATCGATTTACAGTAACGCACGGGCTCGTCCTCACACCGGCAGCCGTACGCAGGTATACGGAATGCAGAAAGAGAAACTGTTCCTGAAGCTCAAACAGGAGTATGCACGGACCCACCCCAAATCGGAACGCCTCTTCCGTGAGACCTCTCGGCTGCAGATCAGAGGAGGCAGCCATAACCTGAGGCTTTTCTCTCCCTTCCCGTTTTACGATGCCCGGGCTGAGGGCTCCAGGGTCACAGACATCGATGGCCACACATACATCGATTTCTGGCAGGGACATTTCGGGAACATCCTGGGACACAACCCTCCTGTGGTGGTGGAAGGCCTGGCAGAGCACTTCCGGACAGGACAGGGATTGGCCACCGGGTTCCCGGGAATTCACCAGGGTGAGCTGGCAAGGCTGATCCTGGGACGTATGGGCGGCGGTAAGATCCGCTTCACCACCAGCGGGGCCCTGGCCACCATGTATGCCATAATGCTGGCCAAGTCTTCCACGGGCCGGGACCTGGTCCTCAAGATCGGGGGTGGATGGCACGGGGCGCAGCCCTATGCGCTCAAGGGGATAACCGTATTCAAAGGAGGACTCACTCAGGTCGAGTCAGCCGGTCTTCCGGCGGAACTGAACACCAACCTGGTCATGAGCGAATTCAACAACATCTCCGATCTGGAGGATAAATTCGCCCGCTTCGGAGACAGGGTCGCATGCCTGATCATGGAGCCGTTTATCGGAGCCGGAGGATTTATCTTCGGAGAACGGGACTATATTTCGCGCGCCAGGACACTTACTGAGGAATATGGTGCTGTCCTGATATTCGATGAGGTGGTATCGGGCTTCCGATTCCATGCCGGGCCTCTCCAGAGTCTCTATGGGATACAGGCCGATCTGACTGTCTTCGGAAAAGCGATTGGCGGGGGAATGCCCGTCAGCGCTCTGGCCGGGCGGAGCGAGATCATGGATCTCTGCGATCCCGGAACCGCGCCGGACAAACGGGTCAAGTTCGAGGGCGGGACGTTTTCCGCTCATCCCGCGTGCATGCTGGCGGGGCTTATGTTCCTGAAACACCTGATCGAGAATGAAGAACAGATCTATCCGAGGCTCGGTCGGCTGGGCCGGATAGTCAGGGACGGCATCGAGAAAATATTCAATCGCCAGGGATTCAATGTGCGGTGCACCGGCGGGGATGAGAGCATCACGTCCCAATCTTCGGTTATCGGTGTCCACTTCCTGCGGAGGGATATCGACCGTATTGTTTCCCCCGAGGAAGTCTGGAATCCAGATGTCAGCGACCACGACCTCCGGGAAAACGTCTTCAAGCTGGCCATGCTGCTGGAGGGCTTCCATATATTCCATGGCTACGGGACGATTTCCCATGCCCACAGCGAGGGAGAGGTCGAAACGTCTCTGGATGCGGTGGCCCGGATAGCACGGCGATGGAGTGAGTATCTCGATTGACATTTATGGGGTTGTATGCTAGATTAATCATCTAGTTGCAAGCCTCTAATTTTCCAAATCCTAAAGCGAGAGAAGTGAAAGGATAAGAATTTTATCCTGGGCAGGTGGCGAAATTGGCATACGCGCTAGGCTTAGGACCTAGTTCCTGTTAAAAGGAGTGCGGGTTCGAGTCCCGCTCTGCCCACTCCATGATATCTCACAGAAAAGGAATAGCGATGGCAGAACCGAAAAGCGAAATCAAAGAGATAAGTTCATCCAAGCGGGAACTGGAACTGGAGATTCCCGCGGAAGAAGCAAGCAAAGAATATGAAGCCGCCCTGGTGCAGTACACAATGAGGGCGAAAGTCAAAGGTTTCAGGCAGGGCAAGGCTCCCATTGATGTGGTGAAAGGCATGTACGAGGCGGAAATACGTGAGGCCATGTTCGATGCCATCGCCCCCCGGGCAGTAGGTCGGGAGCTCGCTGCCCATCAGGCTTCCCCAGTGAGCACTCCGGTGGTAACGGACCTGTCATGGGAAGAGGGGGAGGCCTTGAAACTGAAGGCCGAGTTCGAGGTGTGGCCGGAGTTCAAGCTGCCTGAGTACAAAAAGATCAGGGTTAAACAAAAACAGGAACGGGTCACGGACGAGGATGTAGAGAAATCTCTGGAGGAATTGAAAGAACGGTCTGCGCAATACACACCGGTTGAGGGTCGGGGCATTCTGCAGGATGATTATGTCATGATCCGAATCCAGGGTAAGGATGTCAAAACCGGCCGCCTCCTCCCTGCGGAAAAGGTCTTCGTGCTGGCCGGTCATCCGGATAATGAGCAGGCGCTGAACGAGAACGTCCTGGGTATGCAGGTGAGCGAAGAGAAGAATTTTCAGGTGGATTACCCCCAGGATCACTCGAAAAAAAAAGTGGCGGGCAAGACGATCGATTATCACCTGACCGCGCTCTCCATCAAGGAGAAAAGCCTGCCCGACGTCGATGACGGCTTTGCCAAGGATCTGGGCAAATTCGAGAACCTGGAGGAACTCAAGGCTGAGATCCGGAAGCAGCTCGAAGAATCCCGGGAACAGGGCCGGAAGCGTGATCTCTCGGAGGAAGTCGTTCAAAAAGTCACGGACAGTGTCGACCCGGAACTTCCCGAATCCCTGCTCCAGCAGGAGGCTCTGGTCCAGCTTCGCCGTATTATCCAATCGGCGGGACAGACTCCGACTAAAGAAGAGGACCGAGCGCAGTGGGAAGAGCAAGCCCGGCACAAGGCCCGGCAGGTCGTCAAGAATCACCTGGTTCTGATGAGGATTGCCGAGACGGAAAAACTGGAGGTGTCTGAAGAGGACATGACGGAGGAATTTCAATCCCTGGCACAGGCCAACAACGTGCCGCTGGCACAGGTGGTCGATGCCATGAATCGCGAGAACAGGAAAGAGGAGGTTAAACAGAACCTTCTCCTCCGGAAGACCATTGATTTTTTGGTGGAAAATGCTACAATAGATTAGCGACCATCCCAATGACTTTAATCCCCTTTATAGTCGATCAAGAAGGCAAGAGCGAGCGTGCCTATGACATCTACTCCCGCCTTCTAAAAGACAATATCATTTTCATCGGTACCGAGATCACGGATGAGGTGGCGAACTCGGTCATAGCGCAGCTGCTGTATCTGGAAGCGGAGCGCCCTGACACAGGGATATCGCTTTACATCAACTCACCCGGGGGGAACATCACTTCGGGATTGGGGATCTACGACACCATGCAGTACATCGGATCCGATATTTCCACCATGTGCGTGGGGCAGGCGGCCAGCATGGCCGCCATCCTGCTCTCCGCGGGAACACCCGGGAAGCGGTTCTGTCTGCCGAATGCACGGATAATCATCCATCAACCGATGGGTGGATTCAAGGGCCAGGCCACGGATATCGCCATCCAGGCCAAGGAGATCCTGAGGATCAGGGAAAGGATCAACCAGATACTGAAACATCACACCCTGCAGCCCCTGAAACGCATTCAAGAGGATATCGAGAGGGATTTCATCATGACTCCCGATCAGGCCAAGGCCTACGGCATCATCGACGAGGTGATCGCTGCGCGCCGGAGAACAAAATCCTGATCCGTTCACCCGCGGTGGGATCCAGGAATACTTAACATGAACGACGATTTCAGACAGGATTACAGCAGCGCAGCAAAGTGCAACTTCTGTAAC
>CBFDBC010000104.1:0-12276 GCA_965602945.1 uncultured bacterium
GATGGGAAAGTACGCCCGGACAGATTCGAACTGCCGACCTTCTGATTCGTAGTCAGACGGTCGTGCCGATCAGAAGTTGAAGTCCGTGCCGACCCCGAGTTCTTCGGCCTTGTTGTACACATGATAGGCCGTGGAGATGTCCTGGATGGCGAGCCCCACACTCTTGAACAGGGTGATCTCCTGGTCGTTCTCGCGCGCGGGGATCTTTCCTGCGATCACATCCCCCAGGGATCCATGAACCCTGTCCCAGCTCCACTCGCCCTCATTCACCGGGATGATGAAGTCCCCGGCCTCTGCCCGGCAGGCATTGACCAGGTCGCACACCACCTTGGATTTGGCCACGGTCGCGGCATCGAGCTCGCGCATGGCCGGTGCATGGGACCCCACGCCGTTTATGTGCGTGCCGGGCCGGAACCAGGCTCCCTGCACGATGGGTTCCTTGGCGCTCGTGATCAGAGTGACGATGTCCGCCTCGCCCGCAGCCTGGGCGGGATCGTCTGAGATCGCGATCTCGCAGCCGATGATCTCCTTGAGCGAATCCCGAAAGGCTTCCTGCTTCTCTGCGGGATCGAGAGAAAAAAGGATGAGCCTCTCGATGTCTCGTGCGCAGTCGACCGCCCAGGCATGGGTGCGGGCCATCCCGCCTGTCCCGAACAGGGCATGCACCTTCGCATCCTCCCGTGCCAGCACCCTGGTCGCCAGGCCTGCCACGCCGCCGGTACGCATGGCGGTCAGGTAGCCGCCGTCCATCAGGGCGATCGGAGCACCGGTCTTCTGATCGAGCAGGATGATGGTACCGAGCACGGTGGGCATGTTGTATTTGGCCGGGTTGTCCTTGTAGACCGTGACGACCTTGGCGCCCAGGGCCCCCATCCCCTTGAGGTACGCGGGCATGAAGAGGGCCAGCCCGCCATATTCGGGAGATGTGATGGGCGTGCGCTGGGGCATGACCGCCCGGTCCTCGGCCAGGTCTTCGAACGCCTGGTTGAGTATTTCGATCTGGTCCTTCATATCCAGGACCTGCATCACGTCGTTTCTGGAAAGCAGCTTCGTCATTTCGATCCTCCCTGTGGCATATGTTACCTGAGCCATATGTATCACACTCTTGTGCAAAAATCATGTGGCCTCCCCAGATTGACCTTGACAAAATCCGTTTTTTGTAAACTAATAAGAATCCGCGGCGCGTATGCATACCTTACCGAAAATGCAGGAGGAACCATGGCGAAAATAGCCGTTATCGGGATCGGGCCTATGGGGAGTATCCTGAGTGCCCATCTTATCAAAGCGGGAGCGGACGTCATACTCGTGGATCTTCTGAGAAGCCGCCTCAATTCCATACAAGAGCAGGGACTCACGGTCAAGGATCCAAGAAACCAGATCATCGGCGAGTTCACGGTCCATCCCGAGAAATTTCTTTTCTCAGCCGGCGAGATTCCCGAAGAATTGGATGCGATCTTTATCGCCACCAAAACTTACAGCCTCATGCAGGTGGCATCCGCGATCCGCGAGCGGGTCTCCCCGCCCTGCAAGCTCGTCATCTACCAGAACGGACTCGATAATCAGGACCACTTAGCCAGGGTATTTGGAACTGAAAATGTGTTCAGGAATGTCAACAACTATGCGGGCATGATGAATTCGGATAATGAAGCCGAGGTCACGTTCTTCAACCGCCCCAATTACATCGGAGTCATGCAGGGCGGGAAACGGGCTCAGGCGGAGGAACTGGCGGAGCTCCTGTCAGCGGCGGGGCTTGAGACAAAATTCAGCGAGGACATCAAGAAGTCCGAGTGGGAAAAGGCGATCCTGAACGCGAGCCTGGCCCCGATCTCAGCCGCTACAGGCCTCACCATGAAGGATGTAATGGATTATTCTCCGCTGCGAGTGATGGTGGAAAACCTCTTCCAGGAGGGCATCCAGGTGGGGAAGAGGGCCGGAGTTCAATTCGCGGACGATTTCTTTGAAAAGGCCATGTCCTATCTCAAAAAAGGTGGATATCACAAACCCTCAATGCTTCTGGATGTCGAGAAAAAAGAGAGGACAGAGATAGACTTCCTGAACGGGAGGATCGTGGAATACGGGGAAAAGCTGGATGTCCCTGTTTCCTACAACAGAATGATAACAGCCGTGATAAAGGGGATGGAGCAGAAAGTGATCAAGGACGTAAAGACCGAGGAGGGAGCATGAGCGAGGAAAAGAAGGCCTCCATCAAGAAGATCCAAGCCACGGGCCTTATGCGAAAGATCATGGCCGATTACTTCTACGAATTGGACCGGGCTTCGAAAGCGGGGACACCCAAGGTCGCTTGGTGTAACAGTGTGGGCCCCGCGGAACTGCTGCTGAGCCTGGGATTCCTGGTCTATTATCCGGAAAATCATGGGGCCATGCTGGGCGCCACACGGGGTGCCAGCCAGTACATCCCGGCGGCCAACGCCATAGGATATTCCCCGGATATCTGCTCGTACCTGACCAGTGATATCGGGGCCTTTTTAAAGAATGAGACGCCCCTTTCGCGGGCCTATGAGGGGATCGAAGGCGTACCCAAGCCGGACATCCTGGTCTACAACACCAATCAGTGCCGCGATGTCCAGGACTGGTTTTCCTGGTATTCAAGGGAATTGAAGGTTCCCGCGCTGGGGATATCGACGTACCGCAACATCGGCCAGATTACGCAGGACACGCTGACCAGCATCGAAAGGCAGATCAAGGCCTTGATACCCACTCTGGAAGAAATATCGGGCAACTCGTTCGACATAGACAAATTCAGGCAGACCCTGTCTCTTTCCTATGAGTGTACGCAGCTGTGGAAGAAGATACTGGAGACCAACACCGCGGTCCCGGCCCCGATAAGCTTCTTTGACGAGACCATACACATGGCTCCGGCCGTTGTGCTGAGGGGATCGGAGACGGCACTGGAATATTACCGGGTGCTGCTCCGCGAGCTGGAAGACAGGATCGAACAGAATGAGGGGGCCGTATCCGAGGAAAAGCACCGCCTCTACTGGGAAGGCATGCCGATCTGGGGGAAGCTGCGCGACCTGGCGGAATTTTTCATCGAGCTCAATACGGCGGTGATCTTTTCGACCTACTGCAACAGCTGGATCTTCGACAGCTTCGATCCCGCGGATCCCTTCATGAGCATGGCCAAGGCGTATACGGAGATATTCATCGTCAGGGATGAGGACTTCAAACAAGCCTACATCCAGGACATGGTCGATAAATACAAAGTCGACGGCATTCTTTTCCATGATTCCAAGACCTGCCCCAACAATTCCAACAACCGCTATGGGATGCCGGAGAGGCTGGAGGAGAAGCTGGGTATTCCTACCCTGACCATAAACGGCGATCTGAATGACCTGCGCTGTTATTCGGAAGAACAGGCCAAGACCAACATCGAGGCCTTCATCGAGCAGCTGGACGCCACATAAGGAAGACCGCAATCGGACCGTCCATGACACTTTTTGTGGGAATCGATGTCGGCGCCTCCACCACCAAGGCCCTCATCCTTGATGGAGACAAGAATGTCCTGGGTTATGACGTCGTGGATTCCGGTGCGGATTTTGGGGGGGCGGCCGAGAGGGTATTCGAAGAATCCCGCGCCGGCATAAAGGGAGCCGGGCCCGACGGTTATGTCGTGGCGAGCACGGGGTACGGGCGGCGGAATGTCCCTTTCTCCCAGACATCCAAGACCGAGATAAGCTGTCATGCTAAGGGGAGTTTCTTTCATTTTCCCCGGGCCCACACCCTGATCGACATCGGAGGCCAGGACAGCAAGGTCATAAGGATCGGTGCGTCCGGAAACAGGACCGGCTTCAAGATGAACCGGAAATGCGCGGCGGGGACGGGGGCATTCCTGGAGGAAATATCCTCCCGCCTCAAGATCCCGCTGGAGAAACTGAACGGCCTCGCCGAACGGTCGGAAAAGAACGTGCAGCTGGGGAGCTACTGCACCGTGTTCACGGCCACGGAGATCCTGTCCAAGATCAGGGAGGGGGTTGAGGTCACGGATCTTGTCAAGGGCATCTTCGATTCCGTGATCAAGAGAGCCCTGGAAATGGATCCCCTGGACAAAGACCTGGTGATGAGCGGGGGAGTGGTGGCGCACAACCCCTTTATGGTCACGATGTTCGAGGAAAAGCTGGGTAAGAAGGTCTTTGTACCGCCCCTTCCCCAATTGACGGGAGCCCTGGGAGCGGCTCTCTTCGCGTTAGAAACCAAAGGAGGCTCGAATGCTTGATGCGTTATTCAAACCAAGATCGGTCGCTATAGTCGGCGCTTCCAACAATCCGCTGAGCATCGGTCATATCGTCATGCAGAATCTGCTGGACCATGGTTTCAATGGTCCCATTTACCCCATAAATCCCAAATCTCCGTCCATCAAGAGCTTCAAGGCCTATCCTTCCATCGGTGATATCCCCGATGAGGTGGATCTGGTCAACATCTCCATCAAGAATACGATTGTCCCTCATATCATCGAGGAGTGCGGCAAAAAGGGGGTCAAGTTCGCCATCGTCCACACGGCCGGATTCAAGGAAGTGGGTGAGGAGGGGCTCAAGCTGGAAAGGCACATCGTAGAGATCGCCCACAAATACGGCATGCGCATCTATGGGCCGAACTCTCAGGGGATACAGAACTCGGACCCCTCGGTCTCTGTGTACGCCAATTTTACGTTTGTCCCGATGAGCCCCGGGAACATCTCCATCGTCGCCCAGAGCGGGGGAGTGGGGGAGACGCTGAAACTGCATCTCTACAAAGCCGGCATGGGGCTCCGGATGTACTCCAGCTTTGGCAATGAAGCCGATGTGAGCATGAATGAGATCATCGAATATTACGGCCAGGATGTGGATACCAAAGTCATTATGGCCCATATCGAGACACTCAAGGATCCGGCTGGATTCCTGGAAGTGGCCCGCCGCATTACCCCCAAAAAGCCCATTTTGGCATTGAAGACGGGGAAGACTTCGGAGGGTGTTGTCGCCGTGGCCTCGCACACGGGCTCTCTGATCGATCAGGATACATTGTCCGACGTGATCTTCCAGAAAAGCGGCGTGCTGCGCTTCCACTCCCAGGAGGAAATGATCCATGCCGCCATGGCGTTCTCCACACAGCCCGTCCCCACGGGGGAGCGGGTGGTCATCGTCACCAACACGGGAGGCCCGGCCATCATCGCCGTGGATGAATGCGTCTCCGCCGGTTTGAAACTGGCCGAGTTGAGTCCTCAGACCAAAGAAGCCCTGAGTCAGATCCTGTTTACGGAAGCCATTATCTCGAATCCCGTGGATGTGGTGGCCACGGCCGGCCCGGATCAGTACGGAGGCACGGTGGAGGCCCTCCTCAAGGACGCGAACATGGACTCCCTCCTGCTCAATTTTGTCACACCGCCCTTCGTTGACTGCGAGGGAGTGGCACGCCGGCTCGGTGAGATCGGGAAAACGGCCGAGAAGCCCGTCGTGTGTGTCGTGATGACCATAGAGAAGTGGGACGAGGTCATCCGCCTGATCAGGGAGAGCGGGATCCCGGTCTATGATTACCCCGAGACGGCCTCGAAGGTGCTCGCCTCGATGACGGAATACGGCAAGATCGTGCGGAGCGGGACACCCGAATTCACGCCCCTTGCCGTCGACAAGGCCCGGGCCGAAGAGATCATCGGCCGCCACCGTGGGAAGGATCGCTTCCTGCCCCAGGGTGATGTCTACGAGCTGCTGCGCTGCTACGGCATCCCCACGGCCCGGACGGTCCAGGTCCGAACCGAGGAGGACCTGAAAAGCGCCGCCTCCTCGATGCAGTTTCCGGTCGTTCTCAAGGTGGATGCGGAAGATATCGTCCACAAGTCGGATGTGGGCGGCGTGGCCCTCGATATAGAAAACGAGGAAACTCTTTTGACTCTTTTTAAAGAAATGGCCGCCAGGTTCGCTAAGGTAAAGCCCGGCTTTATCCTCCAGGAATTCCTGGAGGGCGGTAAAGAAGTGATTTTGGGAGTCAAGGGGAACGAAGGCCTGGCGCCGACCATCATGTTCGGCCTGGGAGGAGTCCTGGTCGAAGTCATGAAGGACGTCCAATTCCGCCTCGCTCCCCTGGCATTGGAGGAGGCCCGGGACATGATCCGGTCTATCCAGGGATATCCGGTGCTGGAGGGGACCCGGGGCGAGCCGGCCGTGGATGAGGAAAAGCTGGAAGAGGTCCTGGCCCGGTTGTCCCAGCTGGCCTCTGACTTCCCTGAGATCGATGAAATGGATCTGAATCCGGTACTGGCTTTTGAAAAGGGGAAGGGCGCAGTGGTCGTCGATGCCCGCCTTAAATTATAGGAGCCGCGGTACCTCGGAAGAATGAACTGGATCCCGCTCAGCATCGTCTGCCTCTACATTCTGCTCCTTTTTGTGATCACCTGGTATTCACGCCGCCTCAGCCGGGGCGGGATGATCGGGTATCTGCTTGCGGGCCGCGGGCTGCCCTTCTGGGTGGTGGCCCCGCTGCTCACGGGGCTGGCGGTGGGGGGAGCCTCCACCATCGGGGTCGCGGAGAGGGCTTACGGCTCCGGACTGTCGGCGGGCTGGTATAACGCGGCCTGGGCCCTGGGAGCTGTCCTGGTCGGTCTGGTGGCGGCGAGCCGTTACCGGCGTTTGGAAGTCAGCACACTTCCCGAGCTTTTCGAGAGGCATTACAACACCTCGGGGAGGGTCATCGGTGTCCTCGGGCAGCTGCTCCTTCAGATCGTCATCACGTCGCTCCAGTATGTGGCCGGGGGGGCGATCCTGTCTTCGCTTCTTCCCGATGTCTTCAGCTTCCAGACGGGCATGTTCGTCACCGCCGTGGTATTTGTAGGGATCACCTTGATCGGCGGATTCTGGGCCGCGGGTCTGACCAATATCATTAATGTGATCTTGATCTATGCCGGTGTGATGCTGGGAGCGGTGCTGGCTCTCAGGGAGGTGGGGGGCTTGGGCGAGCTCGTCTCCAGGCTGCCCGCAGACAATCCCGGTCTCGATCTGGGAGGAGTAGGCTGGGGCTTGATCCTGGCCTGGTTCATGGTGATGTGCACCATGACATTCTCAGTACAGTCCGTGGTTCAGATCAGCTTCGCGGCCAAGAATGCGGCCGCGGCCCGGAAAGGCTTCATCCTGGGAGGGTTGATCATCCTACCGGTGGGTTTCATAAGCGCCGTCATAGGGCTGGCCGCGACCGTCCTCCACCCCAGCATCATTCCCACCGAAGCCCTGCCGCGCACGGTGCTGAGCCTGAGCCCGGTGATCGCAGGCCTAGTCCTGGCGGGCCTGTGGGCGGCCGATGTCTCAACCGCCTCCGCACTCCTGGTGGGGAGCGCCACCCTGGTCGTGGGAGACCTGATCAAGAGGTTCGTCGCCCCTGAGCTCACGGAGAAGCAGGAAAGGACGGCGTCCCGGATCTCGGTCCTGGTCTTGAGTGTGTTTACCTACTTCCTGGCGGTTTCGGTGGGAGGGATACTGGAAACCATGCTCATCGGCCTGACGCTCACAACGGCTTACACACTGGTCACTCTGATGACCCTGTTCTGGCCCCAGGTTTGCCGCCGCTCCCATGCGACCTGGACCCTGCTCATGGCGATGGCGGCCCTCGCCCTGTGGTTCGTCTTCCCACAGATCCGGGCACTCTTTCAAGGCATGAATCTGCCGCATCCCATATATTTCTGCTGGCTGGTGAGCCTTGTGACTTTTTTCCTGGTCGCAGTTTTCGACAGGAGGCCGATCAAGGAGCCGGCGGCCCAAAAAACTTGATTGGGGAAGCGATTTAAAGATATGATGAGAAACAAAGCAGCGGTAATTTTCACACCGGATATTCTTGAGTATTCGGGAAGGAGATGACATTTGAGTGTTACAAAAGAAAAGCGGGACGGGATCCTGTATGTCGACTTCAACGCCCCCCCTGTAAACATCCTCGATTCCGGGCTGATACGGGAAATCATAGAGATCCTGGCCGGCGAAACAGATACCCATGTAGTCGCATTGAAGGGGAGCGGAAAGCTCTTCTGTGCAGGACTGGATGTGAAGGACCATCTCCCTGAAAAAGTCGACGAGATGATCCAGTTGTTCTCTGACCTCATCCTGAAGCTTGTAGAATTTCCGGGGATCGTGGCATCCATCGTCCAGGGCGGTGCATTGGGCGGAGGATGTGAGGTGGCCTTCTGCTCCGATCTGCTGCTGGCCGCTAAGGGAATTGAATTTTCCCAGCCGGAGATCAAGATCGGGGTCTTCCCCCCTGCCGCCTGTGCGCTGTATCCTCTGCTTTTTCCCTCGAAGGCCGTCAATCACATGATGTATTCCGGACAGGGCGTGCAGGCCGAGGTGCTGGAAAACCTGGGGATCGTGAACAAGACGTTCGACGGTGACACACTGTTCGAGGATTCCCACGAGTTTCTCAAGAAGTACACACGGTTGAGCCTCGCGGCGCTCAGGTGCACGAAAAAGGCCTCGCAGGTGCCCATTTCCCACATGAAGGAAAGCCTCGCTGAGGTCAACAGGATCTATCTTGAGGAACTGATGAGAACGGAAGATGCTTTGGAAGGGCTGAATTCTTTCCTGGAAAAGAGAAGGCCCGTCTGGAAAAACAAATAGGAGACAAAATGAAAGCAGCACTTTTTTATGGACCCAACCAGCCCTTGAAGCTCGAGGATGTGGAGGTTCCCTCTCCGGGTAGAAGAGAAGTCCTGGTCAAGGTCTGCGCCTGTGGGGTATGCCACACCGACCTGCATTATCTGGACCACGGCGTCCCGACTTTCAAGAAGCCTCCGGTCATACTGGGGCACGAGGTTTCGGGCACCATCGAGGAGCTGGGAGAAGGTGAAACCCGGTTCGAAAAAGGGGACAGGGTGTTGGTCCCGCCTGTCTTTACGTGCGGCGAGTGTGAGATGTGCCGGACCGGGAGAGAAAACGTCTGTGTCAACATGATTATGCTCGGGAATAACATAAACGGCGCCTATGCCGAATATGTGGTCGCTCCGGCAAAAGACGTCATCCCCATGCCCGATGCAATAGACCTGGAGAATGGGAGCATCATCTCGGACGCGGTCTCGACTCCCTTCCATGCCCTCCTGAACAGGGGTAAGGTCAAACCCGGAGACAAGGTCGTCATATTCGGATGCGGAGGACTGGGAATCAATGCGGTCCAGATCGCCAAGGCGCTCGGTGCGTTCACCATCGGCGTGGACAAGGTGGAGAAGAAGCTGGAATACGCCAAGGCGTTCGGCGCCGACGAGGTTCTGACCCCCAGCGACGACATCGCCAAGAAGATCAGGAAGCTGACCGGGGGCGGCGCCCATCTGTCCGTCGATGCGGTCGGCAGCCCTGCGATCATGCAGACCGCCTTCTCGTCACTGAGAACGGGAGGCAAGCTTCTGATCATGGGCTTTTCCCACGAGAACGTGTCGTTCAACGCCGGCAGGATCATGTTCCGGGAGATGGAAGTGGCGGGTACCCTCGGCTGCCCTCCCTACCTCTATCCGAGGCTCCTGGATCTCGTGGCCATGGGAAAGATCAAGGTCAACGAGCTGGTCACCCACAAGTTCCCCCTGGATCAGATCAACGATGCCTTCGCCCTCTTGAGGGCGGGCGAAGAATCGCTGATCCGGGCCATCGTCACGATGTGAGGAATCATATTTGTCGTTGAAGATCATCGACTTCCACGTCCATATCGGCCTCAAGGAACACTGGCACGATTGGGTTCATGCTTACCAGAAATCGGCCCGCTCTGAGCTCTATGAACGGTACGACGAGCTGACTGATCCCGATAAATTCGCCCTCCATCTCGAAAACCACGCCATCGCCAGGGCCGTGATCCTGCCCGAGATCAGCCCGCTCACGACCGGCGTGGTCCCCAACGAGTACGTCCTCGAATTCTGCGAAGGAAGAGACGTCTTCATCCCCTTCTGCACCGTCAACCCCGCCCTGGTCTCCAAGCCGGGCCGGGAATTCAAGAAACTTGTCCGCATGGGGGCCAGGGGACTCAAGCTCTATCCCTCCTACAACCATTTCTACCCCAACGAGCGCAGGCTGTATCCTCTCTATGCCCTGGCCCAGGAGCAGGGGCTGCCGGTTCTTTTCCACACCGGGTCTTCCATTTTCCGGGGATCGAAGATCAAATACGCCGATCCCCTCCATCTGGACGACGTGGCATCGGATTTCCCTGAGCTAACCCTGCTCATGGCTCACGGCGGCCGGGGCCTCTGGTATGATCAGGCATTTTTCCTCTCCCGGCTGCATCCCAATCTCTATCTCGAGATATCCGGGCTGCCTCCCCGGAATCTCCTGAAGTATTTTCCGGATCTGGAAAAAAACATCGATAAGATCGTATACGGATCGGACTGGCCGGGGATCCAGACGATCTCCTCCAATATCGAGCCCATTCGAAAGCTCCCTTTGAGCCAGGAATCGATTACCAAGATCCTCTACGGAAACGCCGCCCGCATACTGGGGCTGGCCTAAAATGCTTTACGACATCCTTCTGAAAACGAGTCGAGCACACCCGGAAAAACCGGCGGTTATCTGTGGCGATGTCCGGTACGATTATGCGCATTTTATAGACAGGGTGGACAGGCTGGCCTCGGCTCTGGGGTCGCTCGGAGTTGAGAAAGGCGACAGGGTCGCCATCCTCCACAGGAACTGCCACCGGTATTTGGAGACCTACTTTGCCGCGGCCCGGATAAGGGCCGTCCTGGTGCCCATGAACATCAGGCTGAGTTCCAGAAATTTTACTCACATCCTGAATAACAGCGGAGCGAAAATCCTCATCGCGCAGCCCTCGCTCCTGCCGCCCCGGTCAACCAGGGATCCTCTTCCCCCCATCCTCAAAACCCTGATCTTCACCGAACCGGGGGAGACTGCGGGGCTCTCACAAGACCGTCTGGATTATGAGTCGCTGATCCAGGCTGCGGATCTTACCGTACAATTGGGCGCTGCCTGCAAAGACAGGGACATTGCCCAGGTCTATTACACGAGCGGCACGACAGGCCGGCCCAAGGGAGTGATCCTCACGCACGGGAACAACCGGGAGCATGCGGCCCGGTCCATCGAGGAACTCGGTCTTTTGTCCAGCGATCGCTGGCTGCATGTCTCGCCCATGTTTCATCTGGCCGATGCGTGGGCCGTCTGGGCCATCACCATGGCGGCGGGTATCCATGTGCTGATACCCGGCTTCGAACCCGGGCCGGTACTGGGGGCGATCGCAGAGCATCGTGTCACCCTGAGCAACTTCATTCCCACCATGCTCAATGTCCTGGTCAATTTTCCCGGTGCGGAGGAGGCCGATTTTTCTTCCCTCCGGCTTGTCCTCAGCGGCGGAGCGCCGATCGCCGGGGAAGTCGTCAGGAGGGTGATCGAGACCTGCGGCTGTGACTACGTGCAGACCTACGGGATGACTGAGACCGCCCCCTTCCTGACCATGTCCCTGCTCAAGGAGGAGATGCGCACACTGCCGTTCGAGGAAAGGCTCGCATTCCTGGTGACCACCGGCCGGCCCTTCAAGGGTGTCCAGCTCAAGGTGGTGAAGGATGACGGCTCGGAAGTCGTTCCCGACGGGAAGGATGTGGGAGAGATCATCGTAAAAAGCGAGACAGTTACACCCGGCTACTGGCGCATGCCGGAAGAGACCTCGCAGCGCATCGTGGACGGCTGGCTGTTTACTAGGGATCTGGCCCGGGTCGATAGCGAGGGGTATGTGACGATCGTGGACCGCAAAGACGACGTCGTCATCACCGGCGGCGAAAACGTCTATACCGTCGAGGTCGAGGATGTCCTCTACGCTTTTCCCGGTATCCTGGAGGCGGCTGTCATCGGGCTGTTGGACAGCATCTGGGGCGAAAGTGTCACCGCCGTGATCGTGGCCGGGGAGGGCGAGGCGTTTGAAGACGAGGAAGTGATCCGCTTCTGCAGGCAGCGCCTGGCGCCTTTCAAGGTCCCCAAAAGAGTCATCCGGACCGACTCCCTACCGAAGACCGGCTCGGCCAAGGTCAGCAAATTCCTTCTGCGTGATAAGTTCGGGCGGGGTTGAGCTCTCAGGATCGTCTTTTTTCCTGCAAAGCTTTCAGGATTTTTTCGGGCGTGATGGGAAGCTCCCTGACCCAGACTCCTGTTGCCTGGGCGATCGCGTGGGCCACGGCGGCCAGGACGGGCAGTGTCGCCCCTTCTCCTACCTCCTTGGCCCCATAGGGTCCTTCCGGTTCGTAGGAGTCGACGATCCCCGAGAAGATATCCGGTGCATCCTTGATCGTCATGATCAGATAGTCGTGGAGGTTGGGATTGAGGACGTTCC
>CBFDBC010000105.1:0-12051 GCA_965602945.1 uncultured bacterium
TCGTGCCAGGGTGATCGTACTCCGCGTTCACAAAGCTGACCGGCGCCTTCGCGGTCAGGTTGACGGTCTTGCCGATCGCGATCTCGAAGTCCCAGACGTGTCCGTCCTTCCAGAACAGGAAATGCCTGGAATCCGGCGAAAGGCCCAGGGTCTGCTTCTGTTCCTTGAACATGAGGGTCTTCTCCCCCGTCTCCGTGTTCAAGCGGTAGTAGTCGGCTCGCGCCTCCCTCCAGTCGGAGATGTAGTCCTTGTCGTCGCGCCCGATGGCCCAGCGGCCGTCACGGGTGACGCTGGCCGTGCGCATCCGCTCGTCGCAGAGCCGGATGAACCGTTCATCCTCCAGGTTGTAGACCGAGCGGTAGGTGAAGCTCCGGTCCCGGTTGACGCGGACCTTCTGTACGGACTGGAGGTATTCGTCCTTCCAGTGCCAGACCTCCACATCAGCGGGCGGGTCCGCGTCCTCTTCGGGTTTTTCCGGGACCTTCTCCTGCTCTTTGATCCCACAGAAGACCAGAGAGGCATCCTCGCTCCAGAACAGGCTTCCCCGGGCCGGAGAAGCGGACTGGCGGAAGCGGCTTCCTGTGGAGGAGGAGCGTTCCGAGATCACCATCCCCTCGGGAAACTCCGCGTCCTGCGCAGGATCATATGTGTGCACCCCCAGGTTTTCCGATCCGATACCGGTGAATGCCAGCAGGATGTTGTCCTTTTCCTTGAAGTCTTTCTGCTTCGTGCCCTTGAGCACCGCCAGGGCCGTGCCTTTTTCGTCCCAGGTGGGGTGCGCATATTCGGCCTCTCCGCTGTCGAGGGCCGCCAGGATTCCCTGCTTGAGGTCCTTCAGGAAGAGGCCGTTGCCGGCCTTGTCGGCGGCGTCCACGGAATAGGCCAGGAACGTCCCCGGCTTGTTGAACTTGAAATCTCCCACGTTTCCCAGGTTCAGGGTGGTACCCGTCCTGAGGTTCTGGAGGATGAGGTCGGAGCCGCTGTGTTCGGCTTTGGGATCGGCCTTCGTCTTTTTCACGGCCAGGAAACCGCCGTCTTCGGAGAATAGGAAAGAGGATGCGTTCTCGAAGGTGGTCTTTTCACCCAAGTTAAGGTCAAGAAGCTGGACCTTCCTGGGAACCGGCTTTTTTGCCTTGCGCAGCTCCTCCTGTTCTTTCCAGGGCAGGTTCAGGATGTAGGCCGCCCACTGGGAATCGTCGGAGAACTTGGGATCGGAGGCTCCCTTGATCTTGTGTTCCGTGTCTGAAGCCAGGCTTTTTATAGTGAACTCATCATCTGCCTTTGTCTTTCGGTAGGCGAACGATACCCAGAGGCCGTCGGGCGAGATGGATGTGGACACGATGCTCTGCCACTGCGCGTAATCGTCGATGGTGAATGGGCGCTTCTCCTGAGCCCCGAGCCGGGGCGCCGCACCGGCCAGGATGAAGATCAGGAGCGTAGCCCAGATGATATGTTTTCTCATTGAGTCCATGGTTTCTCCTTTGTCTGAAGAGTCACTCGGTCATCCTGGGATGTGATTCAGAGAGGGATTGTAGTACATGTGCCTGAGGGTTTCAATACGGCTGCCGATTCAGTCCGAGCGGAAGAGCCGGCTAGAATGTCAGGTTGGTCCAGCCGCCCTTGAGCATGTCGGTGAGAGGGACGCCCATGTACTTGACATCGATGCCCAGGGCCGCCAGCTTGTCCGATACGCCGTACATGTCGGCGCAGGCCTTGCAGGCCTGAACTTCCACGCCGGCTTCCATCATTTCCTTGATCCCCTTCTGCAGTTCTTCATCTTCGGACAGAAGCTTGGACGACGGGCCCCAGACCACGAAGCGGATCTCGTCCCACCAGCCCCGTTTCTTGGCATTGAAGGTGTACATGAACACCATCTTCAGCGCCACCTCCCGATCGCCGCTGGTCCAGAGGACCATGAGCTTCGAGGGTGCTTCAAGATCGCCCTGTACCGGAGGGACCTCCGCCAGCATCAGGGATCGGCTGACCAGGGCTAGGCCCAGAAGACCAAAAATCATGAATCTTGAAATTCGTTTCTTCAGCATCATTATATCCTCCTTAATGTATGGGTATAGTAGGAATATACCTGTGCAGGGTGAGAAAAGCAAGGGTTTGGGAAAACGGGAAGCCAGACCCACGGCAGCTCAGGACGAGAGCCAGAGCACATCGCCGCTCAGCCGCGGTGAATGCTCCCGCCCGGCAAATACGGCGAATTCGTCCTTTTCTATCTTGAGCACCGTGGGTTCACCATGGCCCGGGAGAACCCGGGTTTCGTCGGGAAGCGTGAATATCTTGTGCTTCAGTGAGTCTAAGATCTTCCGGAATGCGTCCTGTGTACCGGTGCGGCCCGGTCCGCCGGGGAACAGTGTGTCTCCCGAGAAAAGAATGCCGTCCGTCAGGAAGCATAAGCTTCCCGGCGTGTGGCCCGGCGTGTGGAGTACGGTCATGGACCGCTTCCCCAGGGAGATGTGATCTCCGTCCTTCAGGAGGGTGTCCGGCTCGACGGGAAGGCGGCCGGCATCTTCCATATGGGCCGCCACCGGGACTCCGAACCTGTCGGCCAGTTCCCTGAGGGCCCCGGTGTGGTCGAAATGGCCGTGAGTGAGCAGGATGGTCTGAAGCCGGGTTCCGTCCAGTTCTTCCAGGATGCGGCCGGCCTCTCCGGGCGCGTCCACAAGCAGGCTTTCTTTCCCCGAGGAGTGGAAGATAATGTAGGCGTTGGTGCAGTAGGGAGCCGTCACTACCCTTTTGAAGCGGACCGGGGGCTCCGGCATTCCCCTATTCCCCGGACTGACCCGGCTCCCAGCCTTCCATGCTGTCGAAGACCTCTTTGATGATGGAGACACAGCGGTCCAACTGCTCTTTCGTGTGCTTGGAGGACACGGAGAGCCTCAGGCGGGTCTTGTTTTTGGAGACGGCCGGGTAGGCGACTACTCCCGTGGACAGCCCTTTTGCCTGGATGCGTTTGCTGATCTCGCGGAGCCTCAGGTCGCTCCCTGCCATGACCGGGACCACCTGGGACTTGGTCTCTGCGATGTCGAGGCCGGCTTCCTTGAGGCGGGCATGCATGTAATGAGTGTTTTCCCATAACCGTTCCCGCTCCGACCCCTCCCTCTTGAAGAGCTCCATCGCCTTGAGTATGCCGGCTGCTGTATGCGGGGCCATGGCGCAGGAGAACACATAGGAGTTGGCGTACATGCGAAGATAGGTCATGAGTTTTTCGCTGCCGGCCGCGAAACCACCGATGGCGCCGAAGGATTTGCTGAACGTTCCGATGGCGATATCGACCTGGTCCTCCAGGCCGAAATGCTCGGCCACGCCCCCGCCCTTTTCCCCGAAGATCAGAGAGGCATGAGCCTCATCCACCAGGATCTTGGCCCCGTATTTCTTGCAGATCGGTATGATCTCCGGAAGGTTGGCCGTGTCGCCGTCCATGCTGTAGACACCCTCGACGCACACCATGACCCGTTTCCCATCCAGTCCTTTGAGGACTTTCTCCAGGTGCTGGGGATTGTTGTGGGCAAAGACCTTGATGCCGGCTCCCCCAAGCCGGACGCCGTCGTAGATGGAGGCATGGGAGAGGATATCCAGGACCGCGATGTCCCCGGGATGCAGCAGTGCGGAGAGGACTCCCAGGTTGGTGCCGTAGCCGGTGGAGAAGACCACGGCCGCTTCCTTGCCCTTGAGTTCAGCCACTGCTTCCTCCAACTCCTGAATGGGCTGCGAGTACCCGCTGAGCAGCGGCGCCGACACCGCGCCGGTTCCAAATACATCTATACCGTCTTTGACGGCCTGCATGACCTCTGGGTGGTAGGAATACCCCAGGTAATTGTAGGAACAGAAGTTGAGAAACTCGCGTACCGATTGCGTGTTGTGGTCGTAGACCTGGAATTCTGTCCTGGGGCCGGACATCATGGGCTGGGCATAGACCATATACCCCTTGCGGCTGGCATCGCCCAGGTACTCCCAAAATATGTCTGCCACATCGAAGAGGCCTTCGCTCTCGTAGTTCGCGAAATCGGCCAGAGTGACTTCATCCACGCTGAAGCTGCTGTTCTTGAGGTCTTTTTTTGGGGCCATATCTGTGTCCTTTAACGTTCCTGCCCCAGCATGAGAATGGCGGCATAGGTTTCTATGCCGGTCCAGAGGTTTCCGATGCGGAGATTCTCATCCGGCTGGTGCTGGTTGTTGTCGTGGTTGGCGATGGGGAGCCCTATGATGGGGACCTTGAGAAGGTCTCCGAACATGTAGATGGGGAGCGACCCCCCCAGGGAGGGCAGGATCACGGCCGGCCGGTCGCTGTACTGCTCCAGTGCCGCCATGGCCGCGCGTGCTACCGGCAGGTCCATGGGCGTGCGGAAAGCCGGATATCCCCCTTCGGTGCGCTTGATCCTGGCGATAAGAGGATATCGCATGCGGGTCGCCTGATCCGGGTCCCGGTCGACGACGTGATAACCCTGGGCCTTGACGTGCTCGACGACCAGCTTCACCATGTGCGCCGGATCGTTACCCTTGACCAATCGGATGTCCAGGGCGGCTGTGGCCGTGGGAGGAATGATCGTTCGCTTCTGGTCACCCACCCAACCGCTTCGAAGGCCGTTGCAGTTCAGGGCCGGATTCTGGATTGCCTCCATCAGGCTCTGCCAGTTGTCTTCCGTGCCCGAAAATCCGTAGTTTTCTTTTATGAGCTCTTCGAAGGAGGGGACGGCCTTGAGGGCCTCGATCTCGCTCGTGGTCAGCGGTACCGCCGTATCGTACCACCCCTTGATCTTCACCCGGCCGTCCATACCCCGCATGGAAGCCAGGAGATGGGCCAGACGCACGGCCGGATTGGGTGCCCAGTTGCCGTAGTGTCCGCTGTGCAGGCTGGTGTTGGGGCCGTAGACCTCGATCTCGCAGCTCGTGATCCCCCTGACTCCGAAGAAAAGGGTGGGGTCTCCGGAATAGTACGTGGGTCCGTCGCACATGAACAGCACATCGCAGCTCAGGAGATCCGTGTTTTCCCTCAGGAAAGGGAAAAGGTTGGTGGAGCCGGCCTCTTCCTCTCCCTCCATGATGAACTTGATGTTGCTGCGCATGGACATGCCGGCGCTGCGCAGGGCGTCGATGGCCGTCAGCAGCCCGATCACGGGAGCGCGGTCATCGCTGGATCCCCGGGCATAGATGCGCCAGTCTTCGTCGTACCGGGTTCCTCTTTCGGGGAACGGGATGGGTCTGGGATCTGCGGTCCCTGCCATCAGTTTGCCCGGCCGCAGGGAGGGCTCGAAGGGATGGGTCCCGGTCCAGCTCGAAGGATCCACGGGCTGTCCGTCATAGTGGACATAGAACATCAGGGTCCGCGTGGCGCCCGGAGTCTTGAGCTCGCCGAACACGATGGGATTGCCCCGTGTCTCCAGGATGCGGGTTGGGATGCCGCGCTTCTCCATCATCCCTTTGATGAACTCCGCGTTCCTGCGGATGTTCACCTGGTCGGAGGAAACGTTGGGGATGGAGAGGAGCTCCACGAACTCCGTGATTATGGCATGCTCGTGCGCTTGCCTGTACTGCCGCACCTTGGTCTGCAGATCCGAGTCCGGTCCGGCCTGCACGGCCGAGGCGGGCACCGCCAGCCATCCAAGGGCCAAAACCAGGCAGAGATATCGTTTCATATTTTTTCTCAGGGCACCAAATATACCATACCTCGACCAATTCCTAAAGTGAAATGTAAGGGTCTTGAATTCCAAAAAGACAGAATAGACGGATGATTGTCGGGCAAAATTCGAGGTCAGCCGCGGGTCAGCTGACTGAGTTGTTCCCATTCCCCGAGCGAATGATCCGCCTGAGAGATTTCTCGGCTTCTTTGAGGACTTCTCCTGTCCGGTGGTAAGAAAGCCCGAAAGTCTGAGCGATCTCCTTGCGGGACAGGTCCAGGAAGTAGGACATGTACAGCATGTCGGCATACCGGGGCTTCAGCCTGCGAAGCGCAAGGAACAGGATCTCGCTCCGCTCGTTCCGCTCACACTCCTCCTCCGGGTCGGCCAGGTTTACGGCCTCCGGCGCGTGTTTCAGAACCCGGCTCTTCTTCCGTATGTAGTCGATGATCCTGCGGCTGGTGATGGTGTAGATGAAGGTGCCCAGGGAGCTGTCGCCGCGAAATCTCCCCATCTTCACCGCCTTCAGCACATCCATCAGGACATCGCTGGCTACATCCTCCCAATCTGAGTTGAGGAATCCGATGGACTTCTTTACGCGGAAGTTGATCTGAGGCCAATACTGCAGGATGATCTTTTCCAGCTCGGCGATGTTTTCCGGTGTTCCCTGCCATTTGTCTTCGTGTACTGTATGTGTTTCCATGGATCGTGTCCTTCAGGGTTTCGAAGCCCGGTATCTTGACCGGAGTGCCGGTCTTTTCAGATTCAGCCTTGTTTAGCTCTTATATGTATACCAATGGTTCCATGGGTGACAAAATCGGGAAAACTCCTATTTTGAAGAGAGAAATCCCTGAATTATTAATATTCGCTTTTGTAAGACTCACAGCTTGATTCCAGGGGACCCGTCCCCATCCATTCCCTGTCAAATGAACGACAGCCGGATGCATTTGACAAAAAAGCGGCTCTGGGTCATATTGTTGCGCGAGACGAGGGTGTCAGTGGGGCATAATATTTCGGAGACAAAAAGCGAAGCGAGGATTCTTGTCGTCGAGGACGAGCCCATCGTGGCTCTCGATATCAGGAACATGCTGGAAGCGCTGGGTTACCAGGTGGCCGGATCGGTGTTTTCCGGGGAAGAGGCTGTAAAAAAAGCCGAAGAACTGCGTCCGTCACTGGTCCTGATGGACATCATGCTCTCGGGTGAGATGACCGGGATACAGGCCGCCGAGCGGATCTATCAGCGTTTCAGCATTCCGGTGATATACCTGACGGCATACGCGGAAAAGAACACCCTCGAGGAAGCTATCCGGACAGGTGCCTTCGGGTACATCCTGAAGCCGTTCAACGAACGGGAGCTCAAGACCTCTATCGAGACGGGCCTCTACAAGTACACGATGGAGTCGAAGCTGAGAGAGAGGGAGCAGTGGCTGTCCACGCTGCTGCGAAGCATTGGAGATGCAGTGATCGCCACAGACGGGACGGCGGCCATCACCTTCATGAATCCCCTGGCCGAGGCACTTACGGGGTGGGACCAGGGGGATGTGCTTCGGCGCTCTCTGCGTGATGTGTTCATCCTGGTGGACGAAGCCTCCGGTGAAAAAATCGCGTATGAGATCGCGGATATGATCGAAGAAGTGCATGGGGAGCATTCGGGCCAGGGTGTGCTGGCGATCAGGGGCGGTGACCGGACACCCATCGAGTACACGTTTGCACCCATTTTAGGCGATAATCAGGAATTTTCCGGAGTCGTGCTGGTTTTTCGGGACATCACCCAACGCAAGGAGAGCGAAGCGGAGCTCAAGACCCATGAGAGCAACCTGCAGCGGCTTTCGAGCCAGCTCATCAACACCCAGGAAGCGGAACGCGGCCGGCTCTCACGGGAGCTGCACGACGAGATCGGCCAGGCGTTGACCGCTATCAAGATCAACCTGGAGACCCTGAAAAGGGAGATCCCGAAGGATTCGACCCCGGTCACCCAGGAGTGCCTGGCGGAGACGGACACTCTGACCGATAACATACTGGATCAGATCCACCAGATAAGCCTGGATCTCAGACCCTCGATCCTGGATGATCTGGGCCTGGTCCCAACCTTGAACTGGTATGTCAAGAGGTTCGCACAGCGGATGAACATCCGGGTCGAGTTCGCACCGCCCGGACTGAAGCAGAGGCTCGATCCGGAGCTGGAAACCGTGATCTACCGCATTGTCCAGGAGGCGCTGACAAATGTGGCCAAACACGCCGATGCCCGAAAGGTCCGGCTCTCTCTCGAACAGGGAGAGGCTCTGGTCTCTGTCACCATCGAGGATGACGGAAAAGGGTTCGATCCGGAGGCCGTGGGCCAAAAAACTCCGGAGAACAGCGGGGCGGGGCTGTTGGGCATTCGGGAACGGATAATGCTCCTGGGAGGGACGTCCGAGATTCAGTCGGGTACGGATAGGGGTACGCGGATCACTCTGCGGCTCCCTTGGAGAGGGGAAGGATGAACGCAATCAGAGTCATTCTCGCAGAGGATCACACCATCGTCCGCAAAGGGCTTCGCTCACTGCTCGAGGGTGAAGAGGATATTGAGGTCATCGGTGAAGCTGGAGACGGGAAGGAAGCCATCACTCTGGTGGAGCAGAAGAAGCCGGACATCGTCGTGATGGATATCGGCATGCCGGAGCTCAACGGGCTGGAAGCCACGCGCAGGATCAGGAAGAAGTTCCCGGAGACAAAGGTGTTGATCCTGACCATGCATACCAACGAGGAGTACGTGTTCGAGATCCTGCGGGCAGGGGCGTCCGGGTATATCATAAAAAAAGCAGCACCCACGGAGCTGGTCTCGGCCCTGCGCGCCGTTAAGCGGGGGGAATCCTTTCTCAGCCCCGCCATCTCGAAAAAAGTGATCGATGAGTATCTGCAGCGGGCCGGTGAGGCGAAAAGACGGGGCGCCTTCGAGCTGCTCACGGACCGGGAAAGAGAGGTTCTGCAGCTCATTGCCGAGGGGAATTCCACCCGGGGGATCGCCGGGAGGCTGTTCATCAGCACCAAGACCGTGGAGACGCACCGCTCTAACCTGATGGAAAAACTAGACCTCCACGGTACGGCTGACCTCACCCGATACGCCATCCGTATGGGGATCGTGGACCCCGAACGTTAGCGGTTTTCTCAGGGCTGTTCCTCTCTTTCCACCCATTGTGCCGAAAATAGGGGCTTTTTGCCTGACAATTCAGGAATTTTCCTGATTGATGAACAAGGCATCCTGCCTTATCTTGAGGGATGTAAAGAATTCTTCCACAAGGAAACGAACTTGGGGGATACATGCAGAAACTTACGGTTTTGATCGTGGACAACAGTCCGGAGTTTCGCCATGTGTTGAAAAGACTCTTGAGGACCCTGCCGGATATCGAGATCCTGGGAGAAGCGGAAGACGGGCGGCAGGCCTTGGAACTGGCCAGGATGCTGCGGCCTGATGTGGTGCTCATGGATGTAAGGATGCCCCGGCAGGACGGGCTGGAATCCACGCGGATGCTCAGTGAGGAGCTGCCGGAGATCAAGGTCATTGTGCTTTCCCTGTATGACATCGAAGAATACAAGGAGGTGGCCCTGGCCAGCGGCGCATTCGGCTATATCATCAAAAGGAACATGGTGAATGAGCTGATCCCCGCTTTACACGAGGCCGCTTTGGCAAACCGGTTGCCAATGTAGGGAGTCATGACGCTATGAAGATGAAGATACTCATGGTAGATGACGACACGATAACGCTGAAGATGCTGGAAAAATGCCTGTTGCGTTATGGTTTCGCCCTGGCTCAGGCGGCGAACGGCAAAGACGCCGTTTTCCTTGCTAAAAACTGGAGGCCCGACCTCATCATTCTGGATATCATGATGCCTGAAATGGATGGCTCCGACGCTGCTCGAAGAGATTCACAGGCACATGGACTAGTAAGTTTGTCCCCTCAGGACGACTAAAACCTCACCTGAAAGCCCAGGCGGTACTCCGGTGTGGCCCGGCTCTCGATGGGGTGGAGGATCTCCGTGTAGAGGAACCAGAAATGGGTCCCGACCGCCACATAGGGATACTCGTTGTCGCTGTTTCGTGCGAACTGGTAGCCTCCGGCTCCGTAGAACCGGAAGAAAAGTACCTTTACGGGTATGTAATAGGCCCCTCCCATCCGGAATAAAAGGTCGCTGTGCTCGTGTTGGTACAGCAGGTCTCCGGTCGCGTACAGGTTTTTCCCCAGGTGATGCTTGTAGCCGATCTGGGAGGGATTGATCACAAAGGAAAAGGTCAGGTAATTCTTGGCCGGCTGAAATCTGTGAATGTGTCCCGAGGCCGGGATCACGGTCCCCAGGATCAACAGGATAGCCAGTATACCGGCATGTGCTGTTTTCTTCATTTTGATCTCCTTTGCGTGTTCAAGTGTGTCAGGGCTTATTCTGCAAGAAGCATGCCACATGTTTTCCCCAGGGAGCTCGGCAGGGTCTGACCTCTTTAGAGGACAGTATCGGCCGGAGGGATGTCGTTCCACGCTGGAACGATTTCGATGAGGCATGCGGTTTCGGAAATGTTTGTTTGACGTATAAGGTATTTGATTCAGGACGAGGTTTGATAATAGAATACCTCCAAGGAGAATCGGATGGACTTCTCAGAGCTGTCTTTTCAAGATGCCCCCCTGATCAAAGTGCCGCCTCCGGGCCCCGGGTCTCAGGAATTCCTGGATTTCCAGAGGACGCATGAGGGGTCGGCCGTCTCGTATTCGAGGGGGCTGCCCATGGCCTTGAAGAAAGGCCGGGGGGCGACCGTCGAGGATGTGGACGGAAACCTGTACATCGATTTTTTCGGTGGAGCGGCCGTGATGAATGTCGGTCACGGTAATCCGGAGGTGGTGGATGCGGCCCGCCACCAGTTGGGAGAACTGACCCATGCGCTCGACATACCGACGCCGGCGCGCAGGAGGCTGGTCGAGAAGCTCATGATGGTCCTGCCGGCGGACCTGAACCGGGTGTTTTTCGGGGGGCCAACAGGATCGGATGCCGTGGAGGCAGCCGTGAAGCTGGCCAAGTCCAACAGCGGCCGTGTTCCGCTTATCGCCTTCGAGGGCAGTTACCACGGCATGAGTTCGGGCGCGTTGGCGCTGACCAGCGGCCTGAGTTTCAAGGAAGATTTCCTGCCGCTCATCCCCGAGGTTCATTTTATTCCGTATGCATACTGCTACCGGTGTGCTTTCCAGCGGGAACCGGGGAGCTGTGATCTGGAGTGCGCCCGGTACCTGGACCATGTGCTGGAGGACCCGCACTCCGGAGTGGGTAAGCCGGCTGCTGTCATCATCGAGGCCATCCAGGGGGAGGGAGGCTCGGTCGTGCCTCCGGATGGATACCTCCCTGAGATCAGGGAGATCTGCAGGCGGCACGAGGTCCTGCTCATCCTGGACGAGATACAGGCCGGTTTCTGCCGGACCGGTAAAATGTTTTCCTTCGAACACGCGGGAGTGATCCCGGACATCCTGACCATGAGCAAGGCGCTGGGCGGGATCGGGCTGCCGATCTCGGGGATCGCCTACAGTGAGGCGCTCGACACGTGGCCCCCCGGAAAGCATATCGGGACTTTTCGAGGGAACACGGTCGCCTATGCCGCAGGAGCCGCGGCCCTGGATTTCATGGTGAAGCATCACCTGGCGGATCATGCCCGCGAGTTGGGGGAAACGATGCTGGGCTGGCTGCAGGATTTTCAAAAAGAGAGCCGGATCCTTGGCGACGTGAGGGGAAAAGGGCTCATGTTGGGCGCCGAACTGGTAAAAGACCGGGCCACGAAGGAGCCGGCGCCGGAACTGGCCGGAAAGGTGCGGGCGGAGTGCCACCGCCACGGCCTGCTGGTCGAGATCGGCGGGCACTACGACAATGTGGTCCGCTTCCTGCCTCCGCTGGTGCTGACACAGGACCTGGCCCTCAAAGGCATCGAGATCTTCGAAGCCGCCCTCTCTTCCGTGCTCCGACCACTTTAATACTTTTCCGCCATTCACCGACTTGGGGATGGCGTTCACCGAAAAGCTCTATCATCTTGGCTATGGCCGGCTTATCATGAGGTCGTGATCGAGAGATCGCGAAATCTTTTCCAAGGAGAGAACAATGGAAAACAAAAAAGTCAGAGTGGTGTTCGACACCAAGCTGATCATCGGGCTGGCCATCATCTGTGTCGGGCTGCTCTTCCTGCTCCAGAACATGGGCTATCTCACCGAGATCGACGTCTGGGATTTCTGGCCGGTCGTCCTGATCCTGATCGGGCTGAGCCTGATCACTCGGCCCAGCGAATTCCGGCAACCCCTGGGAGGGCTAATCCTGATCCTGATCGGGCTCTTGTTCCTGCTGCACAATTTATCTGTCATTCCCTATGATATCGGGGACCTCTGGCCCTTCTTCCTGATCCTCATCGGATTCTACGTGAT
>CBFDBC010000106.1:0-12045 GCA_965602945.1 uncultured bacterium
ATTTCGATAAGCGTGTGCCGGTGAATGCGCGCCGGCGCAGTATGCCGTTCCGCGCCGGTCGGGTCGTCTCCCTCGTCAGGCATGAGATCACGACTGGATCGGCTGGTTTTCGCCTTCGCTTCCTTGCTTCTGGGAAATTGGTTGGATAAGAAGCTTACCCAAAAAAGAACGCTGATGAGATCTAGGCTGGATGAATCAAATCAAAATGCGTCTAAACAAAATTAGCTAATTCAATACCATAGCCATTACAAGAAGACGTGATGGGAGAGTGTCGGAGAAAAGGAGGAAAAATCATGAAAAAAATGGCTCTTATGTCCACAATGTTATTTGTTTCTATTCTTTTTATTTCTCATGGTCTTTATGCACAAGGAACTTCCCGAGATAATCCGGGAATCGAAGAGGACTATTATGGCCTGAATTTAACCCAGGAGCAGGTAGAGAAGATCGATAAACTTGAACTTGAACTCGAGAAAGAGCTCTCTCCCCTGCTTTCCAGGCTCAGGTCTAGTTATGCTGAACTGGATGAACTTGAGGCACAGAGGAGCCCTGATCCGGCCAAACTTGCCAAAATTTGGGACACAATTTATGCACTGGAAGAGGACATTCAAAATCGAGAGATCGCCCATGAAGACAAGATCAGGGATTTGTTAAGTAATGATCAAAAAGTTGTATTTGATTCCTACTACGGCTATGGCCCTGTCCCGAATGACAGAGGATATCTTGGACGCGGCTACAGAGCACCAAGAGGTGGGAATTATGCATCCGGACGCTCTGGTTACAATCCCCGGATGAGGAGCAACTATTTGGGGAGAGGCGCCAACAGGATGGGCAGTGGATATTATGGTTATGGAAGAGGCACTTTGAGAGGCTTCGGAATGAATCGAGGAAATTTCAGGCCTGGTGCCGGCCGTATGTCCGGCCCTACCGCTTACCGCGTTGATCCTCGATACAGATACGGAAGGGGCCCCTGCGGCGCCGGATTGGGCAGATGGCCCCGCACGGGTTACGGCAGGGGACGCTGGAACTGGAACGAATAAGGGATGAGCTGTATCCGGATTTGCAGAAGACATTGGACTGGGCATTCATAGCCCCGGAACAGTCCTCCGGTCTACACTAAAGCGTTGAGTGCCTTATCGTAGCGGCACACCATAGTCTTCCAGGAGAACACTTCTACTCTTTGCTTCAGATCGGCTTGTTGTATGTGATCAGTTCCCTGAAACGCCTTGGCCATTTTTGTAATCAGCTCATCAGCATCATCGTAATATAAATCCTCGTAAATTTCGGGCGGAAAGATCTCCGGGTAGCTGAGGCGCCGGGGCAGGAGAGGATAACAGCCGCAGTAGACCGCCTCCACCACGCTCATTCCGAAGAAGTCATGTTTGGATGTGACGGGCAGGATATCGGCCTCCCACAGCCAGCGGGCATAGTCGGCAAAAGAGCCGGCGTATCCGAACTGTACGACCCGGTCCCCCAGCCGGACACGGGCCTGCTGGAATACCTCTGGAGACTGGCTGAAGTTCTCCCCCAGGACCGCCACTTCGAACTCGAGGCCCTGGTCGGCCAGGGCATACAGGGCCTGGAAGAAGTCCTCCGGGTTCTTGTCGTACTCCCAGCGGTGGTTCCAGAGGACCAGGGGAGGGCGGCCGGCCTGGGTGCCGTGCGCCGCCTCTCCCGGTTTGTTGTCCTCCAGGCGCACGAAGTCGAAACCCAGGGGAAGCACACGGCTCTTGGCTGCGATCAGTTCCACGCTGGCCAGCTCCCTGTGGTCGGGAAAGTGTTTGAGGAGGCGCGGGAGTTCCTCCAGAAAAGCCCGGCGGTGATAGTCCGAATTGAAGAAGACGGCATCCGCGGCCAGGGCCGAGGCGAAGTTGATGAAGCCATAGTGCACGTCCCGCTTGTGGGCCACGTCCCGGTCCCCGGGCGACCAGGGATAGGTGATCTGGTTCTCGTGGAAATAAACGGCAGACGGTATCCGCGCCGTCCGATCACGGGTCAGAGCCATGAACGTGGTCAGATCCAGCATGTCCGTGGCCAGGATCACCTCCGGCTCATGCGCCTCTTCCAGGAAACGCCTCGCGAGGGTCACGGCCCCGCCGTGCATGCGCCACTTCCAGAACTGGCCCTCGAGGTGCAGAATATTCACCTCATGGGCGCTGTGACGGGCATACCCCTCGGCCCAGGAGGCATGCGAGCCCGTGAAATAGGGCTCTAAGATCAGGACATTCACGGTTCTTCCCAGTCTGTCTTCCTCGACATCTTGCCTCAAAAACGGGTCGAATACAAACATCACCTGGGCGCATTGCCAAATCCGAGCTCCCATCCCTCCTCGCCGAAGACCCAACCACCCCCCCTCATGCGGCTCAGACGGATGGGAACTCGCCTTGCCGCAGCGGTGGGACATGGGCTAGAATAGGGCCGAGGTGCCGGCATGGAAACGATCAAAGACAACGAGATGATGCAGCTCATACACTCCGTGTTCCCCCCGCATCCGGACGACCGCCGCCTGGGCATCCTGGTGGACATTCCCCGAGATCCCGCCCATGACTCCCCGGACTGGGAGGAGCGCCGGAACCTGGCTGTCGAGTGGTACCGCACACTGAAGAGGATCCGTTCCTCCCTGCCTCTGGAGGACATCGTCCTCATCGCCTATCCGGACGTGGGTTCCAACAACGCGGACCTCCCGGAGTTCGGTACGATCACAAAGGAGGAACTGCCCTCTTCCGCCGAAAGCCTGTCCAAGGCCGGGGAGGCTCGCTCGTTCCATGACATCTTCCGCAACACCCAGATCTTCCTCGCCCCCACCCAGTATTCCACCACGGCGCCCCTGAAGGTGGCCGCCGCCAAGTTCGGTTTCCGGGCCGCCACCATGCCGGGTTTTTCGAGCCGCATGATACCGACCCTGAGGCTGGATTACGAGGAGGTCAACCGCCGTGTGCTGCTGCTCAAGGAAAGGCTGGACCGGGCCCGGGGGGCGGATGTCACATTCCAGGTGGACACGGGGGACAGCCTCCAGATGTATTTCGACCTGCGCTTCCGTACGGCCCACGCCAGCACGGGCCGCTTCCCGGACATGGGCACGGCAGGAAACCTGCCCAGCGGCGAGGCCTACATCGTTCCCTATGAAGGGGAGACAGGAGAAATCAGCCGTACGGAGGGAATCCTCCCTGTCCAGATCGACGACGATGTGGTGTATTTCCACGTCAAGCAGAACGTGGCCGAGGGCATCGAGGGTCGGGATCCCGCCACCCAGACGGAAAAAGAACACCTGGAGAGGGAGCCTGCCTACGGCAACATGGCGGAGCTGGGATTCGGCGTGCTGGCCGACTTCGGCATACAACCGGTGGGGAAGATCCTCCTGGACGAGAAACTGGGATTCCACATCGCCTTCGGCCGCAGCGAGCACTTCGGAGGGGCCGTCGGCCCGGATGATTTTTCCTCCCCCTCGGAGGTCATTCATCTGGACCGCATCTACATCCCGGCCACCCAGCCCCGCATCATTGTCAAGTCCCTGGTACTGCTCTACGAAGGCGGCCAGGGCGAGATCATCCTGGAAGAGGGGAAATACCTGGTCTTCTGATTCCGGTCACTTGATTGAACCACTATCTCATGTGATCAATGAGGATATTGACGGCGATGGCGAAGAGCACGAGCGCGCCGGCCAGTTCGGCCCGCTTCCCGGCCAGCCGGCCGAGCACCGGTCCCAGGCGGGCTCCCAAAAGGGTCACGGCAAATGCCACGGATCCGATGACCAGGGCGGGATAAAGGATGGGAACACTCAACATGGCAAGGCTCAGTCCCACGGCCAGGGCGTCGATGCTGGTGGCCACGGCCAGGATCAGCAGGTTAAGGCCCCGGGTTGGATCCTGGGATCCCCGCCTGCCTGTTTCCCGCGTACGGAAGGAATCATAGACCATGCGTCCACCGACAATAAAGAGCAGACCCGCCGCCGCCCAGTGGTCCACGGCCTCGATAAGGGGCAGGACTGACCGGCCTGCGGCCCACCCCAAGAACGGCATCCCGAATTGGAACAGCCCGAAGGCGAAGGCCAGCCGGAGGGTTTGCGCCGGTGTCAGCCGTTTCAAGGCGGCGCCGATGCCCAAAGTGACGGCAAAGGCATCCATGGCCATGGCCAGGGCGATCCCGAGAACGGCGGCGAGGCTCACGTCTGTATCTTTTTCCCCAGGAACTCGAGGGCCAGTGCCGTGAGCAGCAGGGCGGCCTGAGGGAGGGCCTTCTCATCCATGTCGAATCCGGGGTGATGGTGGGGGAAAGACTGGCCGTCCCCCATGCCGAAGAATAAAAAGGCCCCAGGGATCTTCTGGAGGAAGTAGGCAAAGTCCTCACCGCCCATGACCGGATCGATCTCGACGATGCGGTCGTCTCCCAGGGTCCTGGCCGCCACATCCAGTGCAAAATCCACCATCTCCGGCGGGTTGACCAAGGGAGGATATCCGGGCTCATACTCCATCTCCCCCTGAGCCCCGAATGCCTCGCAGGTCTTCTGCGTTATCTCCCGCAGCCTGTCCCTGGCCAGTGTCTGGACTTCGGTGTCGAAGCTCCTCACAGTGCCGGTCAGCTTCACCTCTTCGGGAATGATGTTGTAGACCGTCCCCCCCTGAATGGTCCCGAAGGACACGACCCCCGGCTTGAGAGGATCCAGGTTGCGGCTTATGATGCTCTGCAGGTTGACCACCAGCTGGGCCGCCGTCAGGATGGAGTCCACGGTCTGGTGGGGCATGGACCCATGCCCGGCCCGGCCCTTTACCGAGATGCGGAAGTTGTCCGCCGCAGCCATCATCGGGCCTTTCACGGCCCCGACCTTCCCGGTGGGCAGCGGCTGCCAGAAGTGCAGCCCGAAGATGCCGTCCACACCCTCCAGCGCTCCCTCCTCCACCATGCCGATGGCGCCGCCGGGAGGGAGTTCCTCGGCCGGCTGGAACAGGAAGACCACATTCCCTTTGAGGGAGTCTTTCATGCCGCTCAAGACCTTGGCGGCACCCAATACCACGGCCATGTGGCCGTCATGGGCGCAGCAGTGAGCCGCCCCGGGGTTCTGGGAGATGTAGTCCTTGTCTCCCTGCTCCTGGATGGGCAGGGCGTCGATGTCGGCCCGCAGGGCGACCGTGGGCCCCTCTCCCTCGCCCATGAGGTCGGCCCTTAGCCCGGTGCCGGCCAGGGTCATCACCGGTAGGCCCAGGCCTTCGAGATGCCCTTTTATGACACTTGAGGTCCGCTCCTCATGGAAGGCGACCTCGGGGTGGCGGTGGAAATCCCTGCGCCAGGCAACAAGGTCGTCTTCGATCTCTGAGATCCGCTTCTTCAATTCATCCATCATGTTCACATCCCTTTTTACAGCCCTAATTTGTTGTTGGTGTATTTGGTGATCAGAAGCTTGCGCAGGTCCCGGTACATCTTTACGACCTTGTCCATGCTGTCCCAGGTGTATTGGTTCAGGAACCTGCGTGCCTCCTCCGGGTCCTTTTTCAACATTTCCAGAGCCCGGCGGTCGATGTCCTCCTGCTGTGCGAAAAACGAGGCCTCCAGCGGATCCCTCACCTGGCGCAGGTCTTTTACGGCCTCCTGCCAGCGCAGGTAGAGGAGGTTGTCGATGAAATCGATGGCCCAGCGGGCCGAGTCTTCGCTGAAGGCGTCGGGATTGTAGGTCTTGTAGAGCGGGTTGATCTCGATGGCGCCCGAGTAGATCGGGACATAGGTCGAGACATGCTGGTTGTCGAGATAGAACCAGTAGACCCCGCGCAGGGGCGCCGGCAGCCAGGGCCTGACCTGGGCGACCATACCGTAGCCCCCGCGGGAGACCTGGCGCCTCCAGGTGATATCCAGAAGCTCCCGCATGTCCCGGGTGGGAAAGGGAGTCGTGAGCGGGCTTTTTTTCATGCCCCCCTTTCCGTCCGGTACCAGCCAGTCCACATCCGCCGTCATGTCGTAGATCGTGCCCTCGAACACAGAGCGCTGGAAGGCGATCACATCCTGGACAGAGACCTTCCTGTCCGGCTTCACGGAAAAGGGATACAGCGAGAGGGGTTCGAGGAACTGGTGATAGGCGTCATATCCGCCGTAGGGATTGCGCAGCCGCTTGTCCGGCCACGCCCTGTGGCTGGGGGCGAAGGTGGCAAAGAACAGCCAGAAGCGGCTCACGGCCCACTCCCGGGGCTCCGGCGAATAGACCTCCTGCCAGATGAAGGGCCCGTCTGTCATGGGATCGTACCAGCCGCGGTCCACGGCCTCCTGCATGTAGTTGGGCGAGGCCATGAACCAGTCCGGCTGCGAGAGATCGATCCGCTTGATGATGCTCCAGTTGGGGATGACGGCCACGTGGTCGTCGGGAACACGCTGGGCCGCCCAGATGGCTCCCGGTTTTCCGCTGTCCGGCTCCCAGAAGGGCCCTACGCTGAAGACCTCCATCACCCAGGCCTCGTTCCCGTCAGTGATGCAGATGCCCTCCGACTCCGGGCCGCAGGACGGCAGGAAGCCGTATTTCTCCATCAGCCCGCCGATGAGTTCGACGGCCTCCCTGGCCTTGGTGCATCGCTGCAGGGCGAACACCTGGGCCTGTTCGATGGTCATGATCTGCTTCACACCCATGGCGACATCGATCTGTAGCTCGGCACGCTGGCTGAGCGTGCTCTCCCCGATGGACAGCCCGTGCTCGTTCATCTGCGGGTATGCCGAGTGGAAGTAGGCGTACGTCTTCTCCACCTGCGGGATGTAGCCCAGGACCTCGCCGTGGTCCTCCAGGGGCTTCCTCACATCCTGTATGCCGTAAAACACGGGCACCTTGGCTCCTTTGGGGAAGGTCTGGGCCGGGATGATGTTTACCCGGCATTCCGGGCCGCAGCCGGTGTGAGAGACGATGGCCGAGCCGTCCACAGAGGCCAGCTTGCCCACGATGATGTCCGTGCAGTGGTCGTCGGCGTCGTCACTCCGGGCGGGGGCGTCCCCTTGTGTCCCTCCCGTCAACCCAAACACCAGGCACAAACACATCCCTAATAATACGAATCGTATGACAGCCTTCATGAATCCTCCCTTAACTTGGGTCGCTAATACACAATGGTTCGATCCTGAACTCTGTCCAGGACCAGATCTATGACCCCATATCGGACGGCGTTATTCTGTGTGTCACCAGGCTGACCGCGACGGTCACTCCGGTGTTTATGACCAGGCCCACGAATCCCGCGTTGATCCCCAGGAACGGATCGTTTTTGGTAAGGATGAGGGCCGCGACAACGGCCACGCCGGTGAGTATGCCGCACATGACCCCGGTCTTCGTGACCCTCCTCCAGAAGAGCCCGAACACAACTCCCGGGAAGAGCTGTGACACCCCGTCGTATCCCAATATGAGCAGGGGCACCAGCTCGTTGGGAAACTTGAGCGCGAAAAACAGGCTCACCATCATGATCACGATCACCATGATCCGGGACAGCCGCATCACCCGCTCTTCCGGAGCCTGGGGCCGGAACCCGGTCTGGTAGATGTTCTTGGCCACCAGGGTGGCGGCGAACAGGACCAGGATGGCGGCCGGCACCATGGCCGTCACCGCCCCGGCCGCACCCACGAAACCTAAAAACCACGGGGGATAGGTCTGCTTGACCAGCTCCAGGAACGCCAGGTCCCCGTTCGCAAGCCCCGGGATGGCCAGGAGGGCCGTGAATCCCACGAAAAAGATGAGCAGTATCGGGATCTGATATAGAGGCATGATTATGGCGTTGCGCTTGAGAACCCTGTCGCTCCTGGCGGAAAAGGCCGACCCGAACACGTGCGGCCACATGTAGAATCCCATGGCCGTCACCAGGATCGTAGACATGACCCAGAGCACATCCATGTTGGTGGTGGTCCCGGGAAAGACCAGGTGCCCCGGCATCTTGGTTATCAACTCGTCCATCATCTTGCCGATTCCCCCGTAATAGATGGCCGGCACTCCCAATCCCACAATGAACACGGCCGCGATCATCAGCACGTCCTTGATGATCGCCACCCAGGCAGCGCCCTTGATGCCGGACGTGTACACGAAGGCGCAGGTGAGCACAAAGGCGACTATGATGGCCGTGCCGGACTTGATGGCGCCGTTCGAGGCTACCTCCACGATGAAACCCATGCCGGCCAGCTGGAGCTGGAGATAGGGGATGATGGAGAACACGCCGATGAGCGCGACCAGGACTCCCAGCCCGCGGCTGTCGTAGATCTTGATGAAGAAATCCGGCTGGGTGTGGAGGCCGTAACGCTTGCCGATCCTCCAGATCACGGGCAGGATGAAGAACGACAGGGTGTAGGCAAGGGCTCCGTAGACCAGGATGTAGAAGGCCGGCGCCCCCTTGGAATAGGCCCACCCGCTGGCTCCCAGGAAGGTGAAGGTGGTATAGATCTCTCCCGCCATGAGCAGCCAGATCAGGATGACCCCGAAGCGGCGGCCGCCGACCGTCCAGTTCTCGAGGTTCATCTTGAGGTTTCGGCCGGCATAGATCCCAACGGCGGCCGAGATCAGGATTACGGCCAGGATGATGACAAGGGCCACACTCACGGCTCCTCTCCCTCGTCAGGCGGGTTGAAGCGCTGCTCGGCCCGGTAAGCCAGGAACAGGATCAGCGGTGTCAAAAGAACCCACAGCAGGATCCAGAACAGGAGGAAGGGGAGGCCGAGAACCGTGGGCCTGATCCGGTTGACCAGGGGCAGAGCGAAGACCAGGGTGATGAACGGGATCGCTCCCAGGAGCAGGGAAAGCCGCGTTCCTTTTTTCATGGACGCCTCCTCTGTTCCTGCACTTTATACAAAATGCCGAGCGGGTGCAACATCTTGACCTGGCAGAAATTGAAAAGATCCTTTATGCATTCGCGTTTTCATGGTATATAATCTTTCCCATATCCGAAGACGAGCCCATGCCTGGAAACCTCTCTCGCCGCCTTCCCATTGACATCGACAGGATCATGGAACGGATCCGGGTAGAGGTACGGGTTCAGGAACAGGGAAGTAAGGACACCCGGCTTCAAGACACGCCGCTGCAGGCCAGACCCATCCGCTGCAGAGAGCTCCTCCGCTTCGAGGATGAGGCGTTCCTGCAGCAGGCATACCGGTCTCTGCTGCACCGGATGCCCGAACCGGAGGGCCTGGAATTCTGGCTGCACAAGCTGCGCCGGCTGGGATGGAGCAAGGTCGACATCCTCTGGAGCATCCGCTCCTCACGCGAAGGCCAGGTGCACGGCGTCCCCATCCGCGGACTGAAGCCGCGTTATCTCCTCTACAGGATCTGGAAGGCCGCACTCAGGATACCGGTTTTCGGATGGATGCTGAGATGGTGTTGGAGCCTCATCCGCCTGCCGCGGCTCTCCATGACCGTCGCGCGGCTCGAGCGAGAGCTCCGGGCTGAGGCGACCGAACAGGAGAAACTAACCTCGCTCCAGGAGGGTGTGACATCATTATTGCGGCGCGCCGCCGAACTTGAGAAACGTGTCGCCTCGTTCGATCACGGTCGGCGCCAGAAGCGGGAAAAAGGGGAGCACCAGCATCGCACGCGCCAAAGCCCGCCGAAGCCACCCGCTCAGAGATGAAGGTCGCGGTCGTCACACCATTCAGCCCCACTGGGGAAAAGGGCGGGGCGGAGCTTCTCTATCAAGGGCTCATCCAGGGGCTACGGCAGAATGGAGTGCAGACGGACCAGATCCGGTGTGTGAGCGATGAATCTAGCTTTACGTCCATACAGAGGACCTACCTGACTTTCTACGACCTGGATGTCGCGTCCTACGACGGTGTGATTTCCACCAAGGCCCCTTCCTACCTGGTGCGGCATCCCAACCATGTGTGCTATCTCCTGCACACTATACGGTCCTACTATGACATGTTCGATCAGGAATTCGATAGGCACAGCTCCTCCCTCCAGCGCCAGCGGGAGCTCCTCCACACGCTGGATTCCGGCGCCTTGTCTCCCCCACGTGCACGAAAATTATTTACAATCGGCGAAGAGGTGGCGGAGCGGTTGAAGGCATGGAACGGCCTGGAAGCCGAGGTCCTGAGGCCGGCCCTGCCGTCGGGCCCGTTCCATACCGGGGAATACCGTTATCTGCTTGTTCCTTCCCGGCTCCACCGCTGGAAACGGATCGACTTGGCCATCAAAGCCATGCGTCACGTGAACGGAAAACTCAAGGTGAAGATCACAGGCGCCGGCGAGGATGCCGCCCGCTTCCGCGACCTGGCCCGCGGGGACAGCCGCATCCGGTTCCTGGGATGGGTGAGTCGAAAGCGTCTCCTGCGCCTGTATGCAAATGCGCTGGGTGTGATCTTCACCCCACTGAGGGAGGATTTTGGGTTCGTCACCACCGAGGCCTTTGCCAGCGCCAAACCTGTCGTCACCTGTACGGATTCCGGAGAGCCGGCCAGGCTTGTCCGGGATGGGCAGACCGGATATGTGTGTGCCCCGGAGCCCGAGAGCCTCGCCCAGGCCATCGAGAAGCTTGCCGCCTCGCCCGACAAGGCTCGCTCCCTGGGGGAATATGCCCGGGCGACGGCAAGTCCAACCACATGGGCCGAGGTGGGACGGCGCCTGCTCATGGCCCTGGAGGCAGGGTTATGAGGCTCGATCCGGAGTATCGGGTCGCGGTGCTTGACATGCAGCCGATCGACCCTCCGCTGGGCGGTGGAAGGATGCGCCTGCTCGGACTCTATCATGGCCTGGGCCTGCCCACGAGCTACATCGGGAGCTATGACTGGCCCGGAGAGCCATTCCGGGAGATCCGATTGGGCCCCACCCTTGAAGAGATCGATGTCCCCCTGGGAGAACGGCATTTCAAGGCCGGCGCACAGGCCCTCCAGGGAGTCCGGGGCCGGACGGTGATCGACACGACATTTGCCCGGTTTGCACGCTTATCCCCGCGGTTTGTCACGGCCGCAGCCGAGGCCGTAGACAAAGCTGATATCGTCGTCTTCTCGCATCCCTGGATCTATCCCGTGGTAAAAGATCGTCTCGACGAGCAGAATCAGCTCATCGTGTATGACGCGCAAAATGTGGAAGGATACCTGCGCTTCACACTGCTCGATGACGACGGAGGCCCCGGGACTCGGATCGTGAAGGAGGTGGTGGCTCAGGAAGCATCTCTTGTTCGAGCGGCCCATCTCGTCCTGGCCTGCTCCGAGGAGGACGCGCATCTCTTCCACCGGCTGTATGGCCTCCCCTTCGAAAAGATCCGAGCCGTTCCCAACGGGGCTTTTGTGCAGGATATCTGCCTCTTATCTCCGGATGAGAAGCAGGAAGCCCGGTCGAGGCTGGGCCTCGATCGGGGCACGACGGCGCTGTTCCTGGGGAGCGACTACGAGCCCAACCTCGAGGCGGTCCGGTTCATTACCCAGAGCCTCGCAGCCCAGGTCCCCAAGGTCAGGTTCCTGATCGCTGGAGGGGTCGGGGCGCGCTGGCTGGCCGAATCCGGGCGGGCCGCAGTCCCGGAAAACGTTTGCGTCCCGGGCAGCTTCAGTCCGCAGGAAAAGCGCACATACCTGGGAGCGGCCGATATGGCCATCAATCCCGTGGAAAAGGGATCCGGGAGCAGCATCAAGATGTTCGAGTTCATGGCGGCCGGGCTTCCCATCGTCACAACCCCTGCGGGGGCTCGGGGCATCACGCCGGGCAGCGACGAACCCTTCCGGGTGTGTCCAAGAGGCGAGATGGCAGTCCAGCTGCGCGCGTTGTCGGATTCACCCGTGGAACGGCGCCGGCTCTCCGCCCAAGCCAGGCGGCTCGCTGAGACCCACTACTCCTGGGAGGCGCTTTCGGGGAAACTGGGCCGGCTCCTCCACCGGCACAGGAGCCGGCTCATTCCGAAGAAGCCCCGCTTTTCGATCCTGGTGCCCACGTACGAGCGTCCCGCGAAACTGATCCGGCTGATGGATCATCTCACCAAGCAGAATTTCCCTGATTTCGAGGTGATCATCGTGGACCAGAGCAGCCGGGCCTGCGGAGACCGGCTCCTCCCCTTCGGTCTCGACGTGTTCTACCTCCGCGAGAGCGTCCGCGGGGCGGTCCGGGCCAGGAACACGGCCGCATTT
>CBFDBC010000107.1:0-12036 GCA_965602945.1 uncultured bacterium
CGAGGTCGCCTCCAAGCCGCTGATTGCCGCCACCCACGGCACGGTGCTGGGCGGCCACGGCCCCACCATGGTGCCGCTGCCCCGTTTGACCACCGTGGGAGGCGTCCCACTGACCGACATCGCGGATCAGGACCTGATCGACCGCGTGGTCGACCGCACGCGGAAGGCGGGAACAGAGATCGTCCAGCTCTTCGGCAAGGGATCGGCCTTTTTCTCCCCCGCCTGGAGCGCCATCGTGATCGCGGAGTCTTATCTCAAGGACAAGAAGCGGGTTCTTCCCTGCGCGGCTCTTTGTGAAGGCGAGTATGATGTCAACGGCCTCTTCATCGGCGTGCCCTGCATGATCGGCGCCAAGGGCATGGAGAAGATCCTCCAGATCACCCTCACTGATGATGAGAAATCTCAGCTCCAGGTCACCCAGGAAAAGGTCCGGGCTACCGTCAACGAGTGCAACGTCTGACCGGCCAGGCCTTATCAAGGCTGACCGAGAGTTGATCAAAAATGGCTGAACATCATATTACAACACCGGTTTCGGATGAGGTCATCGCGGAGCTCAAGGCCGGTGACTCGGTTTACATCACAGGCTATCTTTATACAGGCCGCGACTCCGCTCATAAAAAGCTGATCGATCTGGTGGATCAGGGGCAGGAGCTTCCCATGGACGTAAAGGGCCAGCTCATCTATTATGTCGGCCCCACGCCTGCCCGGCCGGGGAAGGTCATCGGGTCGGCAGGTCCTACCACCAGCTACCGAATGGACTCCTACGCGCCCACTCTGCACGGGCTCGGCCTCAAAGGCACGATCGGCAAGGGAAAGCGCAGCGAAGAGGTCAAGGAATCCCTCAAGACCTACAAGGGTGTGTACCTGGCCGCCGTGGGCGGAGCCGGAGCCCTGATCTCCCAGAGCATCGTGGAAGCGGAGGTGATCGCGTATCCCGAGCTGGGTCCGGAAGCCATCCGGCGCGTCAAGGTAGAGAACTTCCCCTGCATCGTCATCAACGACATGTACGGCGGAGACCTTTACGAAGAGGGCAAAGCGAAGTACCAGATAAAAGAGTAGCCGGAACTAGGGAGGGGCCGGAATCGCCCGATTTCTGCCCCTCCCTATGTTATATTTTCGGCCGGCTCTCCCCTTATTCTAATTTAAAAGGATTGACGACATGAAGATACACGAGTTCCAAGCCAAACAAATCCTCAGTAAGTTCGGTGTGCGCATCCCGCGCGGAGAGGTCGCCGAGACACCCACACACGCCCGGGAGATCGCCGAAAGGATCGGGCCCCGTGTGGTGGTGAAAGCACAGATCCACGCCGGCGGCCGCGGAAAGGGCGGAGGGGTCAAGCTGGCTGCCTCGCTGGAAGAGGCGGAGAAGCTCGCCGGAGAGATACTGGGCATGACCCTGGTCACTCACCAGACCGGGCCCGAGGGGAAACTTGTCAAGCGCGTACTGGTGGAAGAGGCCCTGGACATCGATCGGGAACTCTACATCGGGATCGTCATCGACCGGGCCACGGAAGCTCCCGTGGTCATGGCCTCCTCCCAGGGAGGCATGGAGATCGAAAAAGTGGCAGCTGAAACCCCTGAGCTGATCTTCAAGGAGTTCATTCATCCCGCTTCCGGATTCGGCGCCTTTCAGGCCCGGAAACTGGCCTTTAAACTCGAACTCGGGGGAGAGTCCTTCAAGCAGGCGGTCAAGTTCCTGCTGGCGCTGTACAAGGCCTTCGAAGGCTCGGATGCCTCGCTGGCGGAGATCAATCCCCTGCTCGTGACCAAACAGGGAGACGTCCTGGCGCTGGATGCCAAGATGAATTTCGACGACAACGCGCTGAAACGGCATCCCGACATCGCCGAGATGCGCGACCTGGACGAGGAAGAACCCCTTGAGGTCGAGGCATCGAAGTTCGACCTCAACTACATCAAACTGGACGGCAATGTGGGCTGCATGGTCAACGGGGCCGGTCTGGCCATGGCCACCATGGACATCATCATGCATTCCGGCGGCATGCCCGCCAACTTCTTGGACGTGGGCGGCGGAGTATCCGAGGAAGCCGTCAAGAACGCCTTCAAGATCCTGGTTTCCGACCAGGACGTCAAGGCTGCCCTGATCAACATTTTCGGCGGCATCGTGCGGTGTGACTTGGTCGCCAACGGCATCGTCAAGGCCGCCAGGGAACTGGAGCTGGACATCCCCATCGTGGTCAGGCTGGAAGGCACCAATGTGGAACAGGGCAAACAGATCCTGGAAAGTTCCGGACTGGCCTTCCACCCCGCCTCGAGCATGAAGGAAGCCGCGGAAAAAGTCGTCCCGCTGGCCTCCCAATAAGGAGTCACAGATGAGCATACTGATAGATGAAAACACGCGCGTGGTCGTTCAGGGTATCACCGGCGGAGAGGGCACCTTCCACACCGAGAGGATGCTGGAGTACGGCACCAGAGTCGTCGCCGGCGTGACACCCGGGAAAGGGGGGCAGGCGCACCTGAATGTTCCGGTCTACAACACCGTGGAAGAAGCGGTCCAAAAGGAAGGCGCCAATGCCTCCGCCATATTCGTGCCGCCCTACTTCGCGGGAGACGCCATCATGGAGGCAACGGATGCCGGGGTTGACCTGGTCGTCTGCATCACGGAAGGGATCCCCACCTTCGACATGATCAAGGTCAAGCAGCTCTTGAAGTCCATGGGGACCAACATGATCGGCCCCAACACCCCGGGCATCATATCGCCCGGGAAGTGCAAGATCGGGATCATGCCGGGGCATATCCACACACAGGGCTCCATCGGGATCATCTCCCGTTCCGGCACCCTGACCTACGAAGCGGTGCAGCAGGTCTCGCTGCAGGGATACGGCCAGTCCACGGCCATTGGGATCGGCGGCGACCCCATCGTGGGGCTCAAGTACATCGAGCTGCTGGAGCTGTTCAAGAACGACCCGGACACGGAAGCCGTGGTCCTGATCGGAGAGATCGGCGGATCCGCGGAGGAGGAGGCGGCCGCCTACATCAAAGACAGCTTCCCCAAACCCGTGGTCAGCTTCATCGCCGGGCAAACAGCCCCTCCGGGCCGCCGCATGGGACATGCCGGCGCTATAATCGCGGGGGGGAAAGGCACGGCCAAGGAAAAGATGGCCGCCCTGGAAGCGGCAGGAGTCCTGGTCTGTCAGTCCCCTGCCGAGATGGGGATCAAGATCAAAGAAGCCCTGGCATCATAATTATTGTTAGAAGCGGCAGGGGTCTCACTGTATGCCGAAACTCAAAGTCGATCTCCACACACACACGGGTGACGATCCCCGGGATGTCGTACACTACAACGCGCTCAGGTTGATCGACAAGGCCGCCCGTCTCGGCTACGACGCCATCGCCATCACCAACCACGACAGGGTGACCGATGATGAGCACATCCTGGCCTATGCAAAGGACCGGGATGTCCTTATCATACCGGGTATGGAGGCCACCCTTTCGGGCAAACACGTGGTCATCCTCAAACCCGCGTTCAAGGACAACTTCCCGGAGCGCACCCTGGATCAGCTGCCGAAACTCGTGGCGGAGGACAGCCTCGTCTTCGCCCCTCACCCCTATTTCCCACACCTTAAATCTCTGGGGGAGCGGTGTGTGGAATATGTGTCCTTCCTTCATGCCATGGAATTTTCCCACTTCTACACCAGGTGCATAAACTTCAACAAAAAAGCCGTGAAAACGGCAAAGGCCCACTCACTGCCCCTGGTAGGGACTTCAGACAGTCACCAACTCTGGGAATTCGGCACCACATACTCGATCGTGGAGGCGGACAGGGATGTGGACTCCATAATCAATGCCGTGAAGCAGGGCAAGGTCGAACTGGTCACAACGCCCCTCAAAGCCTGGCAGATGGTCTTCATCCTGACCAAGCTGTCGGAGGTCAAGTTCTTTCAGATCCTTCCCGGTTTGAAGCCCCGGCCTCCGCATCAAGGACCCCATACCTGACGATCCCCTTTTTCGTGTTTACTTACCCCTCCCCTTCCCTTTATGATGTACGTATATTGAATACAATGTCATGAGGGAGTGGAGTATGCAAAGAGCAAAGAAACACGGATTGCAGTCAGGGATCGGAATTTTGCTTCTCGTGGTCCTGCTTTTCGCGGGGCAGCCGCAGGACCGGCCGAATCAGTACCGGCAGGAACCGGCGCAGCTCGCCGCACACAAGATCACCGAAAGTGTGTACGAGGTCCGGGGCGGGAGCGGGGCCAATGCCGGCTTCATCATCACGGATACGGAGGTCCTGGCGGTGGACGCCAAGATGAGCGCTGAATCGGCCCGGGACATGCTGGCCGCCATCCGTGAGATCACGGACAAACCCGTTTCCAGTCTCCTGATAACCCACAGTGACGGCGACCATGTCAACGGGATCCCCGGTTTTCCTCGGGAAATCGGCATCATCGCCCACGGCAACAGCCTCAAATACATGGGAGAGGTGCTCGAGCCCGAGGCCGGCACACCCATGCGTAAGGTTCAGACCTTCGCCAAAGCGTTGGCCATCCACAGCGGGACGCCGCTGGTTCGCCTCCTGCACTTCGGCCCGGCCCACACCGAAGGCGATGCCGTGGTTTTCATTCCCGAGGAAAAGATCGCTTTCCTGGGCGATCTCATTTTTATAGGGCGGGATCCCCTCATACACAAGCACAAGAACGGAAGCTCGCTCGGCCTGGTCAAGGTGCTGAAATCGGTGCTGGAGCTGGATGCTGAGATATTCCTGCATGGACACGGTGCCCCAGCCGGCCGGGAGGACATCCAGGAGTTCATCACAACACTGGAAGACAAACAGAACACGATCAGATCCCTGATCGAGGAAGATAAAAGCCTGGAGGAGGTCAAGGCGATCTTCAAGGTGGAAGACAGCCCGGTGTCGCCCGGAAGAACTCCGAGGCCCAGCTTAGTCGAGATCATCTACACCGAGATCCAGGCTGAGGCAGCGCGCAAAGAATAACCGGATCAGCGTCCGGTTAAACCGAAACAGTTTGAAGGTGTAGTCTTATCGAAATAGACCAGGATATCGAAGTCTTCCCTGACTTTTCTCGCAGCGAAGGCGTATTCAATCGCCATGGCGCCGATTGAGCGGAAGTCCATCTCCTTAAGCAGCCAGCCAGAACCTTTTTCATGAGATGAGGCCTTTCTAAGGTCCAAAAAAAAATTCGACATTCCACTCTCTTTGAGAAACCACTCTACCGAACCCGGCTCTGATGCCGTGGTGCTGTACACATTCAGTCCCTTGTCCCCTATGGCCGTGTACTCGCCTTCATGAAAGGCGAAGCCGAAAACCAAATGCTCATCCCCATATCTTTTATCAAGGAAGTGTCCCATCGAAGCATAGAATCGCGAACCCTTACCCACATGGCCGTTGTGTGCCCAGGTGACGATCCGGGTTCCAGCTGGATGATGGTCCAGGATCCAGGCAAGATTCTCCGCCATGCTCTCATCGCGGCCTCGTTTGCCGCGCATGCCGGCCTCGGCTGCCTGCACCACGACATTGGCATCCTGGACAACCCAGGCCGCCTCCATCGTCCCCTCATCTTCGGCATATGCCGGTTCGTTTTCCTTCAGATGTTCATACACGGCCAAAGCGGCAGCATGCCAGGTGTTGAAGTCGATCTGGCTGCGGTCGCGCTGGATGCGCGAAGCTTTCCAGATATCCCGCACCTGCGCATACAGTTCCTCCAGCTCGGGCAGATATTTGGGATCTGCTTTCCTCGCGAACTCCGTCACGTTCTCCATGGCGACTTCGGGGAACTGCATGTCGAAACCCAGGAACTCCACACGGCCTGCTCCGGAGCTGTTGTACGTGCGCATCCACTCGATCATATCAAGGACTTCCTGTGTGTTCCACGTCCAGAAATATAGCCCGGCCAGGGCCTCACGCGCATCCCCTTCCCCGTTCAGAACATAGCGATTCACCGCGCGTGCTTCGGGCATGTTGGCTTCAATGGCGAACACCGTAAAGCCCATCTCCTCGACCAGGAAGCGTACGATCCGGTGTTTCATCCTGAAGAATTCGCTCGTACCGTGTGTCCCCTCTCCCAGCGCCACAATGCGGCGGTCTCCTATCATGTCCTTGAGCGGCGACAGATCATCGTGCGCCTGAGCCGGATCCACAGTGGCGATAGGCACAGCCTGGTTCCGGATCCAGGACAGATCCGCACGCTTGGGAACGGCTGGCTCCGGCCGGGTCTGGAGATAGGGCTCTCCGTCCAGCTCAATCCTGAGCTCATCAAACCAGGCCTTTCCTGAACCAGGAAGGATCGCCCCGAAATTGATGTTTATCACTTCAACAGCGACATCGAGCTCAATGACATATTCCTGCCAATCCGTCGTGCCGGTCACACCACGACCCGCCATGTTATCGAACGCGAGCATCTTTCTTCCGGGGCCGTCGACTCGCCACCACAGGCCGGCGTAACCGTCTGCCACTTCTTCAGTTTTAATATATCCAGAAAAGCGCACTCGTTTCCCCCGGGCCTCATCCAAAGGAAACATCGAGGTGGCCACACCGAATCCCTGGACTGTACCGGTCTTTTCCAGCCGCAGACTGGCCTCACCCTCGAAGACGACCTCCTTGTCCACAACACCTTTATACCCCTGTCCACCAGCCATCCAAAACTTGGGAGTTCCATTGGGCGTAAAATCTTCGAAACCGAGATTTAAATACTTGTTATTAAGAGCAGTTTCATTCTTCTGGCTGCATGAATTCACCATCAAACAGGCCAGAATCAGAAAAAGCACAAAAAAATTTCTCATTAGGTGCTCCTTCTCAGTGTAATCATGTTTACTTTATCCCAGTTTTTTAGCGAATTCAAATTGACACTTCCTCAGGGAATACTTATCTTATACTCAGCGAAGGGAACCCGGGACGTGAAGTGCTCCAAATGTTAGGTTGACAACTCTTGAGACTCCTGTTTCTGCAGCAAGTGCGGCGTGGTCCTCAGGTCCCGAATCAGGATTGGTGGAAGGGAGGGGACCTGCCTTCGATCACCAAATCCTGGAGTCCCAATAATCTTGAAGTCGAAGTGGATTTCGAGGGGCGCATGTCCGACTTCAAAGAGGTCGGCGGGATGAATATTGCCCACGCCATCATCACCTTCCAGGGAGGCGCCGAAGCCCAGAACATCACCTTCACCGAGATTAAGATCAACACCGGACTGGAAGACTCCCTTTTCAAGCGGGATGAGTTCATCGAGAAGGCCCTCGAGATCATAAGCCGAGAGTGATGCTTTCTAGCCAAAATATCCGGAACGGTACTGAGGAGGCTTGATCCCATTCAGCCGGAGATAAACCACGGTCTGGCCGCGGTGATGCGTGATGTGATCCGCGCAGAACAATAACAGCTTCCAGGCAGCGAGCTTGTTCTTCCCCATGGTGACCTCCGCAGCCGCTGATGCGTCGTCCATTCCATTAACGACTTCATCCCCATACGTGAACGAGTCTTCCAGCAGCTTCTTGACCTCAGCGCCGGATTTGCCTTCCGCTTTTAAGGCGTCCTCGGACATGGGCGGCTTCACACCCTTGAGGGTCGAGAAAAACCAGTAGTTCGCGCCGGCCAGGTGCAGCAGCTGTTCGGCATAAGAAAAAACCTCTTCCGTCGGCTTGAATACATACTTGTCCTCAGGCATCGCCTGGGCAAACTCAAGCATATACTCCTTTGACTGTTTCCAGACTCCCTTCAGGGTTACGGCGGACGGCATTGATTGTGCCGCAAAGATGCTGGCGGACGGGGTGAGGGCCAAGACTCCTGCCCCCAATGCGGCCGATCCCACAAACTTACGGCGAGAAATGTTTGATCCTTGCATTGATTGGCCTCCTTGAAACCTGCTATTTCAAATACGGATAATTATCCTCAGAGTTTTAAGCTTTTGTGTTTATCCGTTCCGTTGACTAACTGTGCAGTCAGGGTATAATAGGCGCTTCATGCCAGAATCTGAGATCCACGACCAAGCCCCCGCACCGGTTACCAAGGGTGTGCAAACACTTTTGGGAAACCCGAAGAAGGCCATCATCAAACTCTCCATCCCCATGATCGTGGCCATGTCCGTGCACACGCTCTACAGTTTTGTGGACGGCCTCTGGGTCGCGGGACTGGGACCGGATGCCCTGTCCGCCGTCGGTTTCACCTTCCCCTTCTTCTTCATGCTCATGGCCCTGTCGGCAGGACTCGGTGTAGGGGGGAGCTCGGCTGTGTCCCGCATGATCGGGGGGAAGGACAAAAGCGGCGCCGACGCTGTCGCCACCCACACCATGGTGCTGATGCTGCTCACTTCCATGGTCATCGCCCTCCCCTTCTTCATCTTCGCCCCTGCTATATTTGCCCGCCTGGGCGCCGGCCCGGTCGCCGGCATGGCGGGTGAATACGCCCGCATCATTTTCGGGGGGACCCTGGTCATCTTCTTCGGACAGGTGGCCGCCGCCCTTCTGCGGGGCGAAGGGGATGTCAAACGGGCCATGGTCGTCATGATGATTAGCTCAGGGCTGAACATCCTCCTCGATCCGGTATTCATCTATTTGCTGAAGCTCGGCGTTCCGGGAGCAGCCTGGGCGACACTGATCTCCATCTGCATATCGAGCGGTTACCTCTTCTACGTCTTTTTCATAAAGCGGGACACCTATGTCGCTATCAAATTCCACGGCTTCCGTTTCCGGAAGGTCATCCTCTCGGACATCCTGAAGGTCGGGATCCCGGCCTCGATGCAGCAGCTGACCATGGCCATTGCCATGCTCATCCTCAACCTGATCGCGGTCAAGGTCGGAGGGACCGACGGAGTTGCGATCTTCACGACCGGATGGCGCGTGGTCATGTTCGCCTCCCTTCCGCTGATGGGGATCGCAACGGCCGTTGTCTCCGTGACAGGGGCCGCATTCGGTGGAAAGGCCTACGCGAAGCTGGACAGCAGCTACATGTACGCCATCCGGATCGGCGTGGTCATCGAGCTGGTCATGGCTTCCATCACCTACATTCTGGCGCCGCACATCGCCTGGCTCTTCACCATGACCCAGGAGTCGATCCGCATCCGGGCCGATCTCATCAATTTCCTGCGCATCATGTGCATCTTCTATCCCGCCGTCTCTCCCGGCATGCTGTCCTCGGCCATGTTCCAGGGTACGGGAAAAGGGACCTACTCTCTGGTGTTGACCATCACTCGGAGCATAATCCTCACCACACCCCTGGCCTACATCATGGCTGTCACGCTGGGCATGCAGCTCGACGGTCTCTGGTGGGGGATCGTAGTTGGAAATTCGACAGGCGCTCTCATCTCATTCATCTGGGGCCGGGCCTATGTCCGTGGCCTGCTGACGGCCAAGCGTTGACACCGGAACGCCCGGGGTGATAACCTCATTCAAACGAACCCCACGGATGAGGAGACGATGATGGCTGCACCCGCAATAAGAAGACTGACCTGGTGTTTATTGCTGCTGCCCTCCCTGTTCCTGTTTGCGGCCTGCGGCCCGGGCGAACCAGGGTGGCAGGGCCGCGTCGAAGACCGCGACGGAGTGAGCGTCGTGATGAACCCCGAGGTCCCCCTCTACCCGGATGCGGTCCTCGAGCTCGAAGATGACCTGACCATCGCAGGCAGTGAGGAGGACGACCAGCAGATCCTGCAGAACATCGTGACCCTGGATGTGGATGCAGAGGGCCGCATCTATGTCCTGGACGAACTTGCGGGCAACATCAAGCTCTTCAGCCCGGACGGAAGGTTTCTCCGGACCATGGGACAGAAAGGGCAGGGGCCGGGGGAATTCGGATTCCCCATCATGCTCCTCATCACTCCCGCAGAGGAGATCCTTGTGCACGACATGGGTCAGCGGGCCATCAAGTTCCTCGATCTTCAGGGCAACTATCTCCGCCAGATCTCCATCGCGGACAAGTTCCAGTTCACCGGGCCGAAGATCCTCCCGGATGGTCGGATGGTGGGGAGCCACCTGGTCCCCGCAGAAAAACCGTCCGCCGTACTGAAGATTTTCGATCCTGAGCTCGAGCCAGTCGAGACCCTGGTCACACTGTCGGTGGAACCGCCTCCCGTCTTGAATTACTTTGCGAGCAACAGCATGACCGGCCTGAGGTGGAACCTGGACTACGGGAACGAGATCGTCTGGGGAGATTTCCTGAATCCTGAATATACTCTCTATATCCATGACCGGTCCGGTAAACACGTCCGCACCATCACCAGGGAATATGTAGGCGCGCGCATCGGTGAAGCCGACAAAGCCGGCCTCCTCAAGAAGATGTTCGGCGATAATCCCGTGCCCCCGCAGTGGGACATCCGGTTCCCGGAGCGGTTTCCTCCCTTCTCCGGGACCTGCCATGATGACGAAGGGCGCCTCTTCGTCAAAACCCATGAGAGTGCCGGACAGGAAGGCCTGGATACCTATGATGTCTTCGACGCCGACGGCCGCTATGCAGCCAAGATCAGCCTGAAGGTTCCGCTCATGGTCCTGAAGAAGGGGTTCCTCTACACCATCGTGGAGAATCCGGATGGTTTTCGGGTGGCCAAACGATACCAGATGAGATGGAGCCGGAAATTCTGATCAATGCCACCCGCGGTAAGTAACGAGCGGCATGTCTCCCCTATCCGTGACACGCAGGAACGGAAACACATCGCCCTTCTCCGGCACCAGCTTGTATGCCCAGTAGCGGATGAGGCCGTACTGGGACTGAGGCTCGAGCAGGCACGGGATCAGGTTGGCGGCTGGCTGGGCACAGGGGACATAGATGTCACCCCGTCTGGCCACGTTTTTCATTCCCTTTTTTTCCACCTCGATCCTTTCCGGAGGCAGGTAGTCATATTCGCCCGGAACGATATCCGTGATCTGGTAGACCTCTGTCTCCAGGGGGAAGTCTGCGGTGAACACGCTGAGCTCGAGGCCGTGCTTTACTAGAGTTTCGATCACTTCCGGGTGACCAGCCGGCACGATATAGCCCAGGGGCCGGGCCACACTCACGGTGGGCAACACCAGGGGAAACCAGTTCTCTACTACCTGTTCGATGACCTGGTATTCCGTACCCGGCGGATTGGGTTCGATGTCAGCTGAGGTCAGTGCCTCGCCTGCCTTCTTATCTACCTTAAGGATCCCCCGGATAGGAGAACGGCTGCGCCTGAACTGCTTTATTGTAAGGGTGGGGTCTTCGGGGTCGCGGGCATAACGCATGCGCAGGTGGACGAGATCGTCTTCCGCAAAGACGGCCGACGTTTCAGCCAGCTCCCTGCGAAGTCCGCGTACCAGAGTCTTGATCTCCTCTCCGTGCCGGGCCGCACTCTCCAGTAGGAACCGGATCCCGTAATACTGGTACGCTGTGCGTTCCTCGAGCGTGGGGAGGTCGTGCCGCGACGCGCCTTCCTGGATGAAGGAGAGCGTTTCATAGATTCCCGGGCTGTTGCGTCCGTCGTTGAGGTCTGTGGTGGAATAACGTTTCATCTGCTGACGGCCCGCCATGGTTTCCTGCCCGTATCGGACTCCGGCCGAGGAGTCGATCCCCATGGCCTGTGTGATCAGGTATTCATGGAAGGTGATGTTCTTTTCAGACAGGGCCCGGGCCGTCTCGGCCAGCATCACGCCTCGCTCGAAATCCTGAAGGCGCGCGTGGATGTTGGCGTTGGACACGCATCCGGTGGAGACCCGGTAGTAGTCGTCCCCTTTCTCGTGCACGTCCAGGGTTACCTCGGGCATCCAGGCGCGAAAAACCCGGTTTATGGCCTCCGTCTCGGGTGATTCCAGCTTTACCTGGTCCCGATTGAGGTCCAGGTCCTGCTCGTTGCGGCGCTGGTCGAAGAAGTTCCCGTAGGGATTGGCTGTCGGCATCACCAGCACATTCACTTCACGGAGCAGGGGCTTGAGCTCCCCGACCGACAAGTCGCGGACCAGGCGCAGGGCCGCCTCCTTGGCCGACTGCTCGTTCCCGTGTTTGGCTGCCACCAGATAGAATGTGGGCTTGCCGCGGTCGAGCTTTTCCGGAGTATCCGCCCCCTCCTCCGTAAGGATACAGAGAAAAAGGTCTTTGGCGCCGAGATCACGCGCCGGGAGTGT
>CBFDBC010000108.1:0-12035 GCA_965602945.1 uncultured bacterium
TCTGAGGCAGATACATGCCTCCTCCCAGGTTGATGGAGAGAGCCTTTCCTCTGGTGACTGGTCCGGCCGCCGTTTCCTGGACCTGCTGAGGGGTCTCCCTGGGCTGCGTAACCTGGGGTGCGGCCTCTCTCTCAGGTTCCGTCCGGACCGGTTTGGGTTCCGGCTGGCGGGCGGTGGTTCGCTCCCCCCGGAAGTAGATGTACACGGCCCCCTGCCTGTCCTCGATGGAATATGAGGGCACGGTGTCGTCCAGGTCGAAGACCACCCTGACCACATCGGGCTGGTTCTTGGCGGTGCGGATCCGGGAGACGCCGAAGTCATTGACTTCGATCTCGGCAGTGTTTTTGTACTCGCGTACCTGCAACAGGTCGATCACCAGCCGGTTGGGATTGAACAACGTGAAACTCTCGTAATTGATGGCGCCGGTGATCTCCAGTCGGATTTCAAGCTGGTTCTGGGACTTGTCGACATGGATGTTGCTTAACTGCGGTACATCTTGGGATTGAACAGCAGTGCCCAGGGACAGCAGCATCAGGATCAAAGTGATCGTCAAATATGTTTTGTGCTTCGCCAAGTTCTCCTCCTAAAGAATGATCCACACGTTTCAGAGCGGATTCCGTTATAAACACCCCTTTATAATCAAAAACCCCGTATTTGTCAATTGCATCGGGGAATCATCGCTTGACTTATTTTTACTCTGACCCAGAGGCCGCGGTGAATCCTTCGATTCGTTGTCGAAGGAGGCACCTGATTGACAGTGTGGGGATTTGTCGATATATTTAGCGCTCATGCAGGCGGCAAAAGATCACGGCCCTCAGAGCGATAAAGAAACCGACATGGACTTCTGTGTTGTCATCCCCACCAAGAACGAGAGGGGCACCATTGGGGCGATCCTGGAGGAAGTCAAGCGGTACACGGACAACATCCTGGTTGTGGACGGCCGATCCGACGACGGGACCATTTCCGAGGTCGAGAAACGGGGCGTGTCCTATGTGTATGATAACGGCAAAGGCAAAGGAGACGCCTTGACGGCCGGTGTCAGGAACACTTCGCAGGAGATCGTGGTCTTTATGGATGCGGATGGATCGCATGAGATCGCGGATATCCCCCGGCTCGTGGCTCCCATAAAGGCTGGTCAAGCGGACCTGGTGGTGGGCTCCAGGATCCTGGGAGGGAGCGATGAGCTGCATGGGACCTTCAATAAGTTCATCCGCAACACAGGCACGAATTTTCTGGCCGTACTGGTCAATAGAAAATGGAAGTCCACACTTTCCGATATCGAGAACGGCTTCAGGGCCATACGCCGGCAGGTTTTCGACCAGATCGGCCTGGATTCCCTGGGATTCACCATCGAGCAGGAGATGGTCCTCCGGTGTTTGAAGCATGATTTCAGGGTCCTGGAAGTCGCCAGCCATGAGTATGAGAGAAAATCCGGGTATTCAAAGCTGAGCACGCTTCAGGGATTCAGCTTCTTACTCCATTTTTTCAAGGAGTATTTTTTTTGAGGGGTCGGTTTTTCTGCTTGAGAAGAGTGTAAAGCTTTTTCCCAAGATAAAACAGACCGGCGTATAACAGCAGCAGGATCAGGGGTTCCACTGGCTGCCGATATCGCAGGTTGTTGATGCCCGCCTTGGTCGAGATCACGGATATCAGACAGGTATAGTGGATGGCTCCCTGCAGTATCAGCCAGGTGAGCAGGCTCTCTTTTCTTCGCAGGACAAAAATCAGCACGGTCACGGGCGCGATTATCATGAGGCACACAAGGAACCAGGGATTTAGAAAAAGGGCTCGGTAGAATTGGAACATAAGCCTGAAGGCGACCTGGATACCATTCCCCTTATTTATAAATATTCTTGTGTTCCCTCCGGCCCACTGAGAAGAATACTGCATGTAATAACTCAGGATCGAATCGGGAAGCTGCCCTAGATAATCTCCCGGATAGTCTCTGATGAGTTTCAGATTGACTTTCAGAAAGGCGTTGGTTATCTCTACATCCGAGAGCCCCATCTCATCTCTCAGGCGGGCATGAAAATTGTAGATCGATACTGACGAGCGCCCCGTTTTCTGCAACTCTTCGGCATAGACCTGGGCGACCCGGTCAAGCCTTGGATCTCCGCTTGGACGGTATTTTTCGAACAGCGGGTCTGTATAGTACCTGAGCTGGTAGGGCATGAGCGTTGAGATCCCGGGGTAGTCGTATTTGATCTTGTTGCGGACAACCCAGGCTCCAATACCGCAGATATTGATCATCAAAACTATCGCTGCGGCAGGGCCGTAGGCATGAAAAAAATCCCGGCGGCCGGCTTTCTTGGGTAGATAGACGATGAGACCCAATCCGAGCAGTCCCACCCACAACAGCAGGTATGTCGGGCGTGTCAGGATGAGAGCTACGCTCACCAGGCCCGCGAAGAAAGCGGTATATATTTTCCCTTTAAAAACCGTGCACGAGAGCAGGAGCAGTGCCAGCAGCAGAGTTATCGATAGGGTTTCTGTCATGATCTGGAGCTCGAAACCCACCACAAAAAAATTGAAGTTGTAGAGAATACCAACGATGAGAGCGAATGTCCGGCTCGAGGTCAGGAGTCCGGAGAGCCGGTAGATAAGCCAGGCATTAAGCACGCCCAGAATGAACATCTGGCCGAAGCATATGACCTGAAAGTAGTCTGTAGATAGGGAGAGGATGTCGTTGAGAGACAGGATCAGCTCTATGAAGAACGGGTACCCTGGAGTCCGGACGATATCGACCTCCCGTAAGAACAGAAAGGTGATGGAGTCGGTGTGGACGACCGGGTGCATGTTTGCGAACATGTAAACCCTGACTCCAATGGATACTGTGAGAAGAAGGACCACATGGTATGAGTCTCTCAGGAGATTGATGGCTTTCTTCATCATCCGGGCTCAATTCAAAACACGCCAGTCTTTGTCCCGGTAGAAAATGATCCTCCTGGTTTTCCGGGACTTCGGGGATTGAAGCTCGACGATCAGATATCTCGGCGGCTTCTTCTGACCGGCCCTGTATCGCATTTCATGGAAGCGTCCCTCTGAAAAGACGATATCGAAATCTACAGTAGCGCATTCCATCCCCTTATAATATCCTTCGGACAGATAAGGCTGCCAGGTTTCGCTCTCCTTTTCCCAGGTGGAGAGCGTGTAGATGTCTGTTTCGAACCTTATCCGGTAATCCGTCCTGGTCGTGCGGGACAGCGTTTCCAGCTGCACCATCCTGAATGCGATCTCTCTGACGGCTCTGTTTAATGTATAGCTGTTCCATCGAGTCATATACAGCAGGGCCGCGATCCCCAAGAGAAGGCACAGCAGGACGGCATGTGTGGTTCTGATCCTGGTACGCATCGGCCTCAATCTTACCATTCGGAAAGGCGGCTTTCAACATCACACCGGTTCCCGGTCCTCTCTTCTCATCGAAGAAACCTGTCCGCTTGCCTTCTAAAGTGCATCCCTCATCGGCATACCCGTTGATTAAAAATCGCTGCGATTTAGGAATTGCTGACAATCCGGGTAGGAATATTGTATATATGATGGTATAAAAAATAGCATGACCGAGGGCCTTTCCGGAAAAGGACGCCACACCACGCGGATGGTGATTCTGATTCTATTCATAGTCGGGCTGTCCCTGCTGCACACTTTTGTCTTTCGCAGGTATGTGACCGATGACGCATTCATCTCTTTCCGGTACCTGGAGAACCTGCTGGGGGGCAATGGGCTGGTCTACAACCTCGGAGAAAGGGTCTGGGGATTCACAAATTTCTTGTGGATCGCACTGCTGGCTCCCGGGGTGGGATTGGGGATCGACCCGCTCCTGGTCTCCCGTTTCCTGGGCGTGGGATTCAATGCAGGCACTCTGATCCTGGTTGTGCTGTTCCGCCTCAAGGCCAGGGACGGCGCCGGAATGTGGGACTTGGGGGCCGGGCTGCTGCTGATCAGCAACGGTGCTTTTCTGCTGCAGAGCTTGAGCGGCCTGGAAACCAGTTTTTTCACTTTTCTGGTGGTGCTGACACTTTTTTTCTACCGGCGTTTCCTGGATTCCAGGAAGTTGAACCTGTTGATCTGGATAGGGATACTGGCGGCGGTCTCGACCTTGACCCGCCCGGAAGGATTGTTTTTTTTCGGCCTTCTTTGTGTTCATTTGCTCAGCGAACACCGGCGTCTCGATTTCCCGCCCATCCGGATCCTCGGCCGTCCCCTGCTGGGATTCGTTCCGCTCGTGGGCGGGTTTGTCCTCTCGGGCTACCTCTACTACGGCTCCCTGTGGCCCAATTCCCTCGATGCCAAGGTCGGGCTGTCCGGGGAACAGGTCCTCAGGGGGCTGCACTATCTCAAGGTGTTTGTCCTGGGGTATCCCTTTCCCTTGTTCTTGTTAGTGCTGGCCCTCGTATTCATTAAAAAATCGGGAGCCTGGGAGCGGTTCCTCATACAGCTTTCCTGCTTTATTCTGGCCTTCAACGTGGTTGTGGGCGGCGACTGGATGCTGGGATACAGGCTGTTCCATGCGCTGATCCCGATCTCCTGCCTGCTCCTGCCCTTTGTCTTCATGAGTCTGGAGGAGCGCCTCCGGGCCTGGAAGATCAAGCCGTTTCTTTTGACGCTCCCGCTGCTGGGGTTCGGTGTCCTCCTGACTCTGAGCGGCTCGTTGTATGACAGCCACGTTCGTAGGGCTGCGGAGGAGAGCTATGTCCATGAGGGGATAGCGGTGGGGAAATGGATGAGGGAAAACCTCCCCCCGGGCGCATTGCTGGCTACTAATACGGCCGGCACCATCGCCTACTACTCCCGGCTTCCCATTGTGGATATGATGGGCCTCAACGACAAGGTCATAGCCGGCCGGAAGGATGTGCCCGTGCTGTGGAAGGGCATCGAAAAAGGGGATGGGGCCTATGTCCTGTCGCGCAGTCCGGATTACATCCAGCTCGGCTCCTCCACGGGTTCGGATGGGCCGCGATTCTTGAGCGATTGTGAGATCTACCAGAGCCGGGAATTCTGGGACCTTTACAAGCGGGACGACCATGAAGTCACCGAGGAAATCACGCTTATCCTCTTCAAAAGGCGGCTGAAGCCGCGTCAGAAACCGCATTCCGAGCAGACATGGCAGAATATAGAACGGAGGGTGATCAACCGGATGCTCCGTTCCGCCTACCGGTATTAGAGGCATTCCCTGCCGATTCAATCCGAGCGGAAGCCCCCCCCACTTCCCCATGCGCTCGGATTGAAAACGGCAGCTCTCGAACTCCGCCCTGGTATCCTTGACGAGGAACTGAGAACATTCACCGGGATCCGTTTCGGTTGTAATGTGGGGGGTTTCAGTCTAAAATAAAGTGCCGGCTGCGGCCGGCGATCCGTTCTGTAAAGATTCAATCGAGGTGACAGATTGCCGATGAAAAAATGGGCGGCCAGCTCCGCTTTACTCCTGCTGGGCGTGGCCTGCGTTCTCCTGAACGGGAGCTGCCTGTTTCAGGGTAAGCCCAGGCCCAACGTCGTGCTCATCATCATCGACACTCTGCGGGCAGATAAACTGGGGAGCTACGGCTCCCCGGTGGAGTCCTCTCCTGAGATCGATGAGCTGGCCCGTGAGGGACTGGTTTTCGAGAAGGTCATAACCCAATCCAGCTGGACCCGACCCTCAGTCGGATCGATGCTGACTTCGCTCTATCCCCGCACACTCGGGATCTACAAGGAAGAGTGGGATGTGCTGCCGGATGAATATCTCACGCTGCCGGAGATTCTGCAGCAGAACGGCTATCACACCATCGGCTTGACCTCCAATCCCAACATCAACCGCACCTTCAATTTCCATCAGGGATTTGACGATTACAGCGACAGTTCCGTGATCTTTCCCTGGATGAAGAATGAGGCAGGGAAGAAAAAAGCCTCTCGAGAATTGGATAATCTGCTGAGATCCGAGGCCCTTTTCCAGGCCGCGATAAATAAGGCCGGGTCCAGTCCGGACCTTCCCGTCTACCTTCAGATCCTTGTCATGGAAGTGCACACGCCGGCCCTGACAAGGGATGAGTTCAAAGGTTCGTTCGCAGACATCGCCGATGCCGATTATCATTCGGCCGTGAGACAGATATCGCATGATGTCGGCAGGTTCGTACGGCGTCTGCGGGCTCTCCCCGGCTGGGATAACACTCTGTTCGTCATCACCAGCGATCACGGGGAGGGCTTGAGCGACCATCCCGATGTCCCCGGCTCCACGACCCACGGCAATATGCTCTATGGATCCGTTGTCGAAGTTCCCTTGATCATCTATCATCCGGGACATGCCCCCGCCGGCTTCCGGAACCGACGCGTTGCCGAGAAGATCAGGCTGCTTGACCTGATGCCGACTCTGTTGGAGTATGTGCGGATCCCTCCTCCCGATGAGATCGATGGGATGGCGCTGCAGGGCCTTGTCAGAGGAAAGCCCCTTCCCCTTCCCACACAGTTCGTGACCGAAACCAGCTGGAAGATCGTTGAAAAGATCGCCGTCTACTCCGATGAATGGAAGTATTTCGAGAACCGGGACGATTGGCCCGGGGTCAATCCGCAGGAACTGCAGAGTATGGCGGTCAGAGAAAACGGCATGAAAACAGACGCCATCGACGAGCATGGGGATGTGGCCCGGGCTCTCAAGAGATATCTGGATGAGTGGGAGAAGCTCTACCCCAAAGCGGACAGCTCTTCCAGCCCCCGGAAAAGACCCACCAAGGAAGAGATCGAGCAGTTGAAGTCCCTGGGATACATTAAATAAGCGACCGCTGAATTTACTGCATACCCGACTTGATCTTTTGTACCGCCATCAGGGCTTCGGTCCGCACGGCGGCATCTCCCGTCAGTGATTCTGCGATCTCCAGGGCCTCTTGGCAGGGGAACCGGGAGAGCATGCTCAGAACATACAGCTTTTCCTGGTCTCTCCCCGCCGCCTGCAGGGCCTGTCCCAGGTGCCCGGCCGCTATTTCCGGTGAGCCGGCCGGTGTCATCCCGGCCATCCTGATATAAGCCCGGAGGGCCAGCACCTGCTGCGCAGCGTCCGCTGTGGATTCGGCGATCTTGAGGAGGTCTTCCATGGGAGTGGGGTCGGGCCATTTTGCCAGCGCCCTCACCGCCGTGTCCTGGATGCCATTATTCGGGTCGACCAGCGCCTCGCGAAGAACGGGAAGCGATCCGTTGTCTCCTATGAGCCCCAGAACCCGGTAAAGCAGCCTCCGTTCCCGTATGGTCTCCGCCTGCGCGAGCCGTTCCTGTATCGGTTGTGCCCGGTGGTCTTTGTGTCCGGCCTTGTTGGCTGCGGAAGCCGCCGCTTCGATCCATTGCTGCCGGATCTTTCCGTCGTCCGCGGCCAGGAGGCGATCGGTCATCCGTGCGACGTCTTGGGGTGCCCCGATCTCTCCCAAAGCCCTGATGGCTTCGAGCCGGTTTTCAAGGGTTTGAGCCCCCTGTGCCAGGTCAAAAAGCAGGCCCTTGGCCGTGACCAGATAACGCTCCCGGACTGACAGGATCAGTTCCCGTTCCGCATCCGGTTCGGGCTTTTGCTCAAGAGCCTCGAGGACAGCCGGATCGATGTCTTTCCCCCGCAGGTTCCAGAGCGTGAACCGGGCTCTCCTCTGTTCTTCCCCCTTAGTAAGAGAGGCGTGTTTCACCAGCACCGCCACGGTTGAACCGTCACCCACTCGTTCCAGTGCCGCCAGCGCTGCCATCCGCAGGCTCTCCTCCCGGCTTTCGATCACATTCAAGGCCGTTTCCAGGACATCGGGGCTGTCGAAGGAGGAAAGCGCGGCCAGGAGCTGGATCTGGCTTTCTATTGGGAGCTCCGGCAGGAGGCCGCACAGCGCCTTGAGAGAATCCGCCCGGTAGACCTGGGGCACCAGGGAGATCGCGGTCGCATGGAGGGGCGTCTCGCCGGCCCTCAGGACCTCCAGGATCTCCTTTCCGGCCTTGTCTCCGGAAGTGAGGATCTTGCCTTTCAGGGCGGCTCGCCGCAGCGAGAGGTCCGTCCGGTTTTGCAGTATCTGTCCGTACCAGAGGTGGGCCGACTGGTGCCGGTTTTGATGCCGGAACTCCTCGGCGCATTTGAAGAGCGAGGCGGCTGCCCTGGCCGCGAGAGGATCTGCCGCCTCCTCCAGGGTCTTGGCCAGGAGATCCGCCGCCTCCTGGTTGGCGATGTGTCCCAGTGCGGTCAGCGCCGCAGAGACGATCCCGGGGTCCGGGCTCTCGAGCTGCTCACCCAGGACGGGAGCGGCGCCGGCTGTTTTCCTATGGCCCAGAGAGGAGATGATCCCCAGCCGGATCTTTCCGCTGCTCTGTCCAAGGCTCGCGATCAGGGCGTCATCCACATCCCGGGAAGGGATCCGCTCCAGTGCGTAACGTGCCATATCTGAGGTTTCCTCGTCAAACAGCAGCCGTTTCAGGGCCGGTACGGATTCTGCGCTCCCGATGAGCCCCAGGTGCCGGCACACTTCCTTCTTTGCGTCCGGAGTGGCATCGGACTCGAGAAAAGTGATGAAATGCCGCTCCAGCTCTGTGACGGCCTGCCCGTCCCGGCTGCGCTCACCGACATACTTCCGTAAGATCTCGATGACCTCATCGGGGCTCCCCTGCTCATAGCTCCTGAGCTGTGTCAGGAGCTGCTCCAGACCTTCCTGAGAAGAATATGATTCGAGATGTGCGGGAACAGCTGCCAGCAGCAGGGTGAATCCACACAGGAAGATCCAGGCCGGTTGGAACTTGCGGGTTTCGTTCATATGTCCAGCTGCCAGGGGCTGCGATAGGCTCGTCCCAGCAGGCGGCCGGCGGCCGGATCATCTTTTATGGCCTCCGCCTCCGGGTCGAAAAAGATCGGTCTTCCCAATGCCATGGAAATCACGCCCAGGTGGCCGACACTGGCTGCCCGGTGGGCAACCTCACAGGGGGCGATGGTCGGCCGCCGGTTTTTCACACAGTCCAGGAAGTTTTGATAGTGGTCCGTGCTCCTGTACAGGCGCTTGTCGGCGGGTCCGATGCGCTCATACAGCAGCTCGGAAGGCTGGGCCTCCAGAACTCCCCGGTCCACCCGGATCCAGCCCCGTTCCCCGATCCATTTGACGCCTTCCAGGATCTCATCGTATCCCCCGGCGATATCCATGGGCAGCCCGCCGTCAAAAACGGCCTTCACATAATAGCGGGTCGGGCTGTTCCACACCCCGGCCCGAGGGAATTCCCCAACGCCCTGGACCTTCGTGGGGCCGGTCCGGTCGAGGCCCAGGCTCCAGAGGGCTATATCCACATGGTGGCCCACCCAGTCCATCAGCTGCCCGCCCCCCAGATCCATGTTCCAGCGCCAGTTGGCGTGCACCCGGGCGGGACAGTAAGGGGCATAGGGCGCGGGTCCGAGCCAGAGATCGTAATCCAGATGTTCAGGCGGCGGTCCGATGGCTTCCTGGCCTTTGGTGTCGGCGTAGTCCTCATGCCCGGAGCGCAGGCCGACCTCCACTTTTTGCACCTTCCCCAGGCGGCCGTTATGTACGATCTCGGCGGCTCTGCGAAAGTTGGCTTCCGATCTCTGCCAGCTCCCCGTTTGCCAGACGCGATCGTAACGTTCTACGGCATCACACAGAGCCCGTCCTTCCCTGAGGCTGTGCGTCAGGGGTTTTTCCCCGTAGATATCGAGACCGGCGCGTGCGCAGGCGATGGATACCAGCGCATGCCAATGATCCGGCACCGCGATGGAAACGGCGTCGATGTCCCGGCGAAGGCCGAGCTCACGGAAATCGGCGTATTCGACACAATCCGTGTTGCCGTAGAACGTGTTGACGATATCGCGTGCCCTGGCCCGATTTTTGTCATCGACGTCACATACAGCGACCCACTGCACGTCATCCTTGTTGAGGAAGGAATCCAGGTTGCCCCGTCCCATGTTGCCGAAACCGATCCCCGCCATGACGATCCGGTCGCTGGGCGCGGGGGTATTGTTCTTTCCCAGGGCCGCGGCCGGGACAATGGAAGGGAAGCCTGCGATGCCCGCGGCGGCCCAAGAAAGGTTCTTCAAGAATCGCCGCCGATCCATGCCCTGGGAGGTTTTATTCATGTCAGTTTTTTGCGAAATACGTGAACTATACGGGTAAATTGTACAAAATTACTTGACGTTTGTATATGTCGAAGCTCCGAGAGGGGCGTTGGCCTTGGTTGAAGCTCAGTCAGAGCGCCAGTCCGGGAAAACATCACTCCCGCCGCTGTCGAACAGCAGGGAGGTCCGGCCGGTCTGTACCTCGAAAATATACAGCGCCCAGTCCCCGTCATGGTCGTGCTGTGTCGAAGAATTGAAAACAACGAAGCGTCCGTCGGGCGACCAGGACGGGAAATAGTCGTAGGTCTCATCCCGCTCTGTGAGCCGGGTCTTTTCAGTCCCATCCGGATTCATCATCCAGATATCTCCCTTCCCGTCCGCCTTGCTGGAGACGTAAGCCAGTTTGTCTCCCCCTGGGGAAAAGCGGGCCCGGCAGCTCTTACCCCCTTCGTCCAGGAAATGAACCTGTTGGCTGAGGAGGTCGCAGACGGCCACATCCCATCCCATCATCCGTTTACCCGTAAAAGTGACTCCGGTGGAATCGGGAGAAAGATGGGCGAGACCGTGTGAGTTATCAAACTCCGGGATGAGCCGTCTTCGTTTCCGGGTTTGAAGCCTCACCGCATAGAGGGCATAGGTCTTTCTCAACATCCGTTTGGTTTCCAGTGTAAATACCAGCTGGCTGCCATCGGGAAACCAGCTCGGCTCGATCTCGTTCGCCGGTGAGTCGGTGATGGGACGGATCTCGCTTCCGTCGGCTTTCATGACAAAGATGTCGTGATTGCCCCGGGGATTGGCCGTGAAGGCGATGTGTTCTCCATCCGGCGCCCACTTCGGGTAGCTGTCGTCCCAGGTGTTATGGGTCAGTTGGAGGAGGCCCTGTTCCGTGAGAAGATAGATCTCGTTGTCGCCGTCCAGATTGGATTGGAATACGATTTTTCCGGCGAAGGGTACGGCCGGCATCAGGGACTGGGGGGAGGCGGGTTGAGGTTCGGGTTCCAGCTCGTTCCCACAGAATCCCAGGCATCCGATTATCATCGCTCCTCCCAGGAGGGCGGCCAGCATGTTTTTTTTGGGGGAGTGCATGTTGTTATTATACAGAATCTCCCGCATCAAGGGAACCACTCCCGGCTGACGCCCATTCAGAACCATGAAGTGGAGTACGAGAGCCGGCCGTGTTCAGTCCGAGAGCATGGGGAGGGGGGGGGGGTCTTCCGCTCGGGGTGTATAGGCCGGCGAGAGCGGCCAAGGGGTTTCCGCGGGAGCGAGTCCAGGGGAGTTCTTGACTTGGGGTTCACAAACTTGATACACTTTTTTGGGCCTGAATGACGACTGCGGCCACTAGGAATCAGCATGAAAAAACCGATCTCACACACCGGCGCTAAATCCGGCGGCATAAGCCGGAGAAGCTTTCTCACGGGTTCTTTGGCCGCATTGGCGGCCACGGGGGTATCCGGAGAACGCGGCCCCTCGGGCACAGATCCGGCGTCTCAGGGAGAGGGATTAAAGATCAAGGAATATCGGACGCTGGGGCGAACCGGGTTCAAGGTCTCGGATATAGGATTCGGCACTCCCGAATTGACGGCCCCGCCCTTGTTGGCCACGGCCCTGGATATGGGCATAAATTACATCGATACCGCGGAGGAATACAGGGGGGGCGGCTCCGAGCGGACCATAGGCGAGGTAATCAAGAATCGGGACCGGAACAAGCTCTTCATAACCACGAAGATGCACCTGCGGGATACAGACCGCAAGATGAAGATCGTGAACAAGGCGCTGGCGGCTTTGGAGAGACTTAAGACGGACTATGTGGACTGCCTGATGATCCATATGCCCTTTTCCGTAGAGCAGATAAAGAACGAATTCTTTCACAAGGCCATCAAGGAGCTGAAAGCCAGGGGGAAGGTCCGGTTCGCCGGACTCTCCAATCATGGCACCGTCTGGGAAGACGCGCCTGAGTCCATGGAAAAGGTCTGTTTGGCGGCCGTGGAAGACGGTC
>CBFDBC010000109.1:0-11958 GCA_965602945.1 uncultured bacterium
GCCCCCAGCACCTTGTCCGTGGCCTGCTGGAGCGGGGAGATGTCGTCCATGATCCAGATGCCGCGGCCGTGCGTGCCGGCGATCAGGTCGTTGTCCCTGGGATGGATGACCAGGTCGTGGATGGCCACGGTCGGCAGGTTCTGGTTGAGCTTGTCCCAGCTCTTACCCCCGTCGATCGTGAAGAATGCGGCGAATTCGGTACCCACGAAGAGCAGGTTCTTGTTCTTGAGGTCTTCCCGGATCACATACACAGGGCCGTCATCAGGCAGGTTGGCGCTGATGCTGGCCCAGGTCTTGCCGTAGTCCGTGGTCTTGAACACGAAGGGAGCGAAGATGTCGCTGCGGTGGCCTTCGAAGGTCAGGTAGCAGGTCCCCTCATCGAAGCGGGACGCCTCGACTCTGCTCACCCAGATCCCCTGGGGAACGCCCGGTACATTTGCGCGCACGTTGGTCCAGTGAATGCCTCCGTCCCTGGTGACCTGGACGTTGCCGTCGTCGGTGCCTACCCAGAGCAGGCCCGGGGTCCTGGGCGACTCGGAGATGGAGGTTATGGTGCAGTGTGTCTCCGCCCCTGTCTGATCCAGCGTGATTCCGCCCGTGGGCTTGCTGTGTTTGTCCGGATCGTCGGTGGTCAGGTCCGGGCTGATTATAGTCCAGTTGTCGCCGCGGTTTATGGATTTGAACACGCGGTCGCCCCCGAAATAGAGGGTGCTGGGGTTGTGCGGCGAGAGCAGGATGGGGGAGCTCCAGTTGTGGCGGAAGGGAGATCTCTGGCGTCCGAAGGGTGAGGCCTTCTGCGGCGGGGCATCCGCCTTCTTCTTGGGCGGCGGCGGGGCGTGGTCTTTCCAGTTGTAGGTGTTCTGCTGGGAGGGGCGGATACGCGCCGACTCCCGTGTCTCGATGTTCACCCGTGAGATATTCCCTCCCTGGCTCTCTGCATAGACGATGCGCCAGTTTGTAGGATCGTTCTGGGTGTAGAATCCGTCGCCCCCAGCGAAATTGAACCAGTGGTCGGTCAGGATCATCCCCTCCCGGCTCATGCTGGGGCCGGCCCAGGTTCCGTTGTCCTGCAGCCCGCCGTACACGTGGTACGGGTCGCGGCTGTCGGCACTCACGGCGTAAAACTGCGCCGCACACAGGTTGTCGAACAGGATCCAGGTCTTGCCCCCGTCGTGCGTGATGGAGGCGCCGCCGTCCTGTCCCACGTAGAAGCGGTCCTTGTTGGTGGGATCGAGCCACATGGTGTGGAAATCGGGATGGAGCCCCTGGATGGTCTTGAGCGTCTTACCTCCGTCCTCGGAATACTGCATCGAGGTTGCCAGGTAATATACCAGCTGGTCGTCGAAGGGATTGATGTAGATGTGGCTGTAATAGAAGGGACGGGTGTTGACCCGGTTCATGTACATCCAGGAAGCGCCTCCGTTCTCGGAGCGGTACATGCCGGTACCGAGCTTGGTCATGTCGTCGTATTCCGGATTGGGCTTCTGGGCCCCGCCCTCTCTGATCTGGCGCTGGGGCTGGTAGCTGTGTTCGACCATGGCCATCAGCACTTCGGGATTGCTGCGCGAAATAGCCAGGCCTATGCGGCCCAGGTCGCCTTCCGGTAGGCCCTGCGTCAGCTTGGTCCAGGACGCGCCTGCGTCCGTGGATTTGTAGATGCCGCTGTTGGGTCCGCCCGAGTCGAAGCGCCAGGGTTGGCGCATCCTCTGCCAGAATCCCACGAAGAGGATGTCCGGATCCTTGGGGTGCATGACCAGGTCGATGGCGCCGGTCTTGCCGTCATCCGGCAGGCCGTTGGTGAGCTTCGTCCAGGTCTTGCCGCTGTCCGTGGTCTTGAACAGGCCGCGCTCGCCTGAGTATCCCCAAGTGTGTCCGGCAGCCGCCGCATAGACGATGTCAGGGCTGTCGGGGTGGGGGAGGACCCTGGCGATACTGTGCGTGCTCTTGAGGCCCATGTGTGTGAACGTCTTTCCACCGTCCGTGGACTTGTAGATCCCGTCGCCCCAGGCGATGCTGTTGCGGGGACACTCCTCGCCGGTGCCGACCCAGATGATGTCGGGGTCCTTCTGATAGAATGCCACGTCACCGATGGAAGCCGAGCCGTAATTGTCGAAGATCGGCTCCCAGGTCGTGCCCGCGTTCACGGACTTCCAGACTCCGCCCGATGCGCTGGCCACCAGCACCTGCGTGAAGTCGCTCTCCAGCGCCTCGAAATCGGAGATCCGGCCGATCATGTTGGCCGGGCCGACGTTGCGCCACTTGAGGTCTTTGATCAGGTGCCCATTCGAACTCTGATCCTGCGAATAGAACGGCTGCGAAACACCTAGAACTAAACAGAGTATGAGTCCGGCCTGAAACACCTTCCTGAGATGCAGAGACATCCTCTCCCTCCTGATTTGGATTATTTGATTCATGGATAAGACATAGGAAGAATCATTATATATAATAGACTCTATTTCCACTATCCTTCTTTCATTTATTTTAATTTTGGGGACGGACCATAATTTCGGGGACGGACCATGAAATGTCCCTGCAAAGAAAGCAGATAAGTGCTTAAATGGCAACTTTTAAGTGCTTAAAGCGTATATTTTGATAGGAAAATAAGCCGTTTAGGGCAATTAAGGCGAGGATAACCCAGATTATGAGAAAAACGACAGCCTACATTCTGATTTTTTTTGGGATCCTGTTCTCATCTGCCTCCTTGATGCAGGCTCAAGCTAACGAGTCCGGAATTACCCAGCGGGCCGTTGAACAACTGAAGATCGAAATCCCGAAATGGATAAAGGAAAGCGCTATGCCGGGAGCTGCGGTCGCCATCGTTGACGACAAGTCGATCCTGTGGCAGATGACCTTCGGCAGGACTCACCGCGATGGGGGGCTTCCCATCACGGAGGAAACCCTGTTCAGCATCCAGTCCATGTCCAAGAGTTTCACGGCCCTCGGGGTGCTGATGGCGGTCCAGGACGGCCTGCTCGACCTCGACACACCGATAACGGAATATGTTCCCGGCTTTACGGTGAACAGCCCCTACGAGAAGCATCCCGAACGCAGGATGACCCTCCGCCTCCTGCTGTCCCATAAAGCCGGATTCACACATGAGGCTCCGGTGGGAGGCAATTTCGATGACCGACCCCACTCCTTCGACGAGCATGTGATGAGCATCTCCGAGTCCTGGCTCCGCTATCCCGTGGGGTACCGTTACAGTTACTCCAATCTGGGCATAGATCTGGCCGGCTATATCCTTCAGGAAAAAGCCGGGGAGCCCTTCTGGGACTACATCCAGCGCAAGGTCCTCGACCCGATCGGGATGAAACACAGCACCATGGATGTGGAAAAGATCAAAGAGAGTGCGAACCGGGCCGTCGGCCATGTCTCGCCCAAGTCTGAGGTTGAAGGTGGAATCCCGGTTTTCATACCCATGATCCCGGCCGGCGGGGTGTACACAAACATACTCGACATGGCCAAATACATGCAGTTTCAAATCAATCAGGGCGTCGTAGACGGCAGCCGGATCCTCGAAAGCGGGCTGATCGACCAGATGCATGCCACCTCCCTCCCGCAAGAACATGAGAGGGCGGGCTACGGCCTCTGTCTGGTCAGAAGCCTCACAAGTACCACCTACAACCTCCAGCACGGCGGGGGAGGGTACGGATTCATCACATCGATGGTCATGTATCCAGAGATCAAGCTGGGTGTGGTGACGTTGTGCAACTCACACGAGACCAGGCTTACCGGAGGAAGGGTCATGGAGGTGATCAACGGGATCATCGCAGAGGAGTCCGGAGAAACAGAACCATATCCGGCACTTCCTACGGTGGGGCAGGATCGGCCCGTGAACCTGACGGACGAGAGAGTGCAGCAGCTCCTGGGCAGGTACGATCAGAATATCGTCATCGGGCCTCGGCAGGAAGAATTCGGCATAGCCGTCGGCCGGGATTTCTACCCGCTGCAATTCTTCCTGGATGTGGAGGGAGAACTGGTCGGTCTATTCGGGAATTACTCGGAGCTTCGGCTGAAGCCGCCGCTATGGGGGAAGCACGGTTCGCTGGTCCATCTCAACAGACTGTCCGGGACCAGCAGGTACTATGATTTCCATAGACCTCCGAAGGCGCAGGACCGGCCCGGGCCGGATAAACCGGAATGGAGGCGATACCTTGGCCGCTACCGCCAGTTGGCCTGGGGGCGGATGCAGAGCAGCATGCTCCGGATCGGAGTGCGGGACGGATATTTGTCCTGCAACGGGATGCGCTGCTTCGAATTCGAACCCGGGTTGTTCTTCACTTTTAATGGAGAGGCCCTCGATTTCCGCGGCACCATTCCCACCTTCCGCAACATCATGTTGATAAAGCGCCCTGACAACTGAGTTGTGAGCCGGGCCGGAGCCGGCCCGGCTCATCCGCCACATTGAAGAAATGCGGCCGATCAGAACATGGGGATCCGGAGCCGGGCCACCACACCCCCGTGATCGGAGGGCCAGATGTATTCCTGGAAGGCATCCACCCATACCCTGTCCTCGAGGTTGTCTCCCACGACCCAGGCAAACACCGGTCCTATGACCTGCCAGTTGCCGAATCCGACGTTGCTGCGGACCATGACAAAATCTATCCGCTTATAAAAATTGACGGTCTCGTTCCTCAGGTTCGATGCGTGCCCGTAGGTGTAGCCCTGTCGATTGTGCCAGAAGAGAAGATTGCGTTTCCAGGCATCCACGAATCCGAAATTGACAAAGGCCTGATAGCTCAAACCAGTAGTAGCCACTGAATTCAGGTCTCCTACAACGATGGTCGGGAGCGCTTCGGCTTGAAGTTTGCCCAGGAGTTCCTGGGCCTGCGCCAGTTGAAGGTACTCGATCTCGGGATGATCCGGCGGTACATCCTCCAGGTGAGTGCTGACGAATCGATAGGTTTTCTTCCCCACCGTGGCCGTAACCGCCACGTAGCCGCGGTAAATATTCACCCCCAGGAGGTCCAGCGGCAGATAAGCCTGATACCTCTCCGCCACCGTATCGGTGTCCGAAATCTCGACATCCTCCCGGGCCAGGACCACATCAAAGTCGATGAGCTGTGCATAATAGGGTGTCCCGGGAACTATCGGGATCGAGACATCGAAATTTTCGATCTGTCCGGCGACCTTGTAATTGAGCCCGTATGCATCCAGAGTCATCATCAGGATGTCAAGATAATTCATCTCGAACGCGCCCATCTCCGGCAGGTTCCCCCGGATGATCGAGATCTCCTGCAGCCCGATAAGATGCGGCTTGGCGGCGGCAATCTCCTCGGCCAATCCACGAGCCCTGTCGGGAAAGCTCGTGATAAACAGCTCATTGAGTACCTGATCCAAGGCTCCCAGGTCTCCTCCCATCAGCAGGTCCACATTGGCGCCTACATAGACGTTGCGTGTCATCACGGTGAGTTTTCCTCCGAACCAGGCGGCCGATGCCTGCGGGTCCTCTCGCTCTTGCCGGATCTGAGCCGTCCCTGCGGCCACGGCTACCAATGTGACAATCAAAACCAGAAAGCTAAGCTTTTTCAACATTTTTCCTCCCTTGCATAGTTTTTTGTAGAGACAAAATCATGTGCACTGATCCTCGGCTAGGTGAAGCCGGAGCCGAGAGTGTAGACATGCAGATCCGCCCGCCCGATGTTCCGGCCTGCTTCGATGATTGAAATTATCTGCATGGCTCTTTGCTCTGAATTCTGAGCAGAAGATAAACCATACAGAGGGAACGGTTGTCATGCTCCAGTCAAGGAAATGTCAAGATTTTGTTATTCACTCCGGAAAGATCCCTTCTGCCCGAATGCGGACGGTTATTGTACGGATGTAAAGGATATTGGCGGCTGCTTCGCCCCCGCTTCCCCATGAGTACCCTGGTGGGCTTATCTGGTACGCTTCTTGCAATTATTCGGGCCGAGACCTAGAAACCATGATCACGACTCTTCACGACGGAGAAGGCCATGTTTAAGAACTATCTGATCATCACTCTAAGGAACCTGAAAAAACACAAGGGTTATTCATTCATCAATATCGCGGGCCTGGCCATCGGGATGGCCTGCTGCATCCTGATCCTGCTCTATGTCACGGACGAGGTGAGCTTCGACCGCTTCCATGAGAAAGGCGACCGGATCTTCCGCATCAATGCCATCAGCTCGATCGGTGCCACCTCCCGCCACTATGCCCACACGCCTCCGGCCCTGGCCCCGGTCCTGACCGAAACCCTTCCCGAGATCGAGACCTCCGTGCGGTTCTTCGATACCTTCGAGCTCGAGGCCCGCCTCGATGGCGAGCCTATCCGGATCCCCGAGGTATGGTTCGTGGACGACACGATCTTCGATATCTTCACGTTCCCCTTTGTCGCGGGAGACCCGGGATCGGCCTTCACCGATCCCGACTCCATCGTGATCACGGCGGACACGGCCGCGCGCCTGTTCGGTGACGCAGATCCCCTGGGCCGTGTCATAAGCCTGCCCCCTGAGCGCGCGCTTCGCATTACCGGGGTCATCGGGGAGGTTCCCAAGAATTCCCACCTCCAGTTCAAGGGCCTCATACCCTCCTCCTGGCTGCGGGACCGTGAGGGGCGCCCCGCTCCGGTCCTGACGGCGGACTATTTCTGTGAGGTCTATGCCTACGCCCTGCTGAGGGAAGGCACGGACATCGCCGGCCTCGACGAAAAGATCGCCTCCACCGTGGAATCCCGCTGGGGCGAGATGTACAAACAGCGCGGCACATCCCGCGTGTATCCCCTCATCCATCTGCACGACATCCACCTCCACTCGGAATACGAATACGAACTCGGCACTCCCGGCGATATCGACAACGTCTACCTGTTTGCCGGGATCGCCCTGCTGGTGCTCATGATCGCCTGCTTCAACTTCATCAACCTCTCGACCGCCCGCTCGGCCGGCCGCGCCCGCGAGGTGGGTATCCGCAAGGTCTTCGGCTCCCAGAAACACCAGCTCGTCCGGCAGTTCCTGAGCGAATCCATAGCCGTCTCACTCATAAGCCTGTTCCTCGGTCTCTCGTTGGTCATGTCCATCCTGCCGCTTTTCAACAACCTGGCCGGGAAACAGTTCGGCTACGGACAGCTCCTCAGGCTGCCTGTTCTCCTGGGCCTGCTGGGGATCGTGGTCCTCACCGGGCTCATCGCAGGCAGCTTCCCTGCGTTTATCCTTTCGGCCTTCAACCCCATCATGGTCCTCAAGGGACGGTTCAGCTCCGCCTCCAAGAACAGCGCCCTGCGGAAGATCCTGGTCGTGGTCCAGTTCTCCATCTCGATCTTCCTGCTGGTGGGGATCCTCACCATGGTCCGGCAGCTCGACTTCATGAAGAACAAGGACCTCGGATTCGATCGCGATCAACTGGTGGCCGTCGAATTCTTCGGGGGGCTGCGGGACGAGGAATCCACGCAGAGATACGAATCCCTAAAGGCCCGCATCCTGCAGAATCCCGGCGTGGAGGCGGTCAGCTTCTCCGCCAACATCCCCGGTGCCGAGCTGGGCTACGACGCCTACCTGCCCGAGGGCAACACCAACGAAGAAGCCGTGCGGGCCAGGAACTATTGGGTCGATTTTGATTTTGTCAAAACCTTCGGCATGGAGATCGTGGAAGGCCGTGATTTTTCCCGGGACTTCTCGACCGACGCCGGGGAGGCGGTCATCATCAACGAACGCATGGCTGAGGCTCTGGGGTGGGGGAAGGACAGCCTGGGCAAACAGATCTACAATGTACCCCGCGACAACCGGCTGGGACGGATCGTCGGGATCGTGAAGGATTTCCACAGCGGGAGCCTGAAGCTGAGCATCCGGCCCGTCACGCTGAGCCTGGAGCCCGGATTCTTCGCCTTTGTCACTGTCAGGATCCATCCCCGGAACGTGCCCGAGACCCTGGCCTTCCTGGAAACCGTGCTGGGGGAAGTCAGCCTGGCCGTCCGGCCCGATCGAGAATTCAACTTCAATTACCACTTCGTCGATGATGACTTTCGCAGCAAGTACGGGGAGGAGGAAAAGGTCCGCCAGATTTTCATCATATTCGGCTGCCTGGCCGTATTCATCGCCTGCCTGGGGCTGTTCGGCCTGGCCTCGTTCACGGTGGAGCAGCGCACCAAAGAGATCGGCGTGCGCAAGGTCCTGGGGGCCAAGCTCAACAACATCATCGCCCTGCTGTCTATGGAATTCACCAAGCTTGTGCTGCTCGCGAACGTCCTGGCCTGGCCGCTGGCATATTATGTCATGCACAAGTGGCTGGGAAACTTCGCCTACCGCATCGGCATCGGGTGGGATCTCTTCGTGTTTTCCGGTGTCACGGCCGGGTGGTGGCGGTGATCACAATCCTGTTTCACTCAGTGAGGGCGGCCCTGCTGAATCCGGTGGACTCGCTGCGCTACGAGTAGTCCCGTTTCCAGTCCTTGACGGCGAGCCGGATGTCCTTGTCCTTGACGGTGCGGCGGCCCGCATGCTCGGCCAACAGCCTGCTACGCTCCGCGATATCCCACGCGATATCCTCCAGCGACCGGGCCAGCTCCCTGGCCGCCCCCCTGCTCGGCCTCGCCCCCGTCTCCCGGATCACCCTCTTCAGCGCCCGCACCGACAATTCATTCATGGTTTTATTATATGTGTTCCGACCACTCGAAGTCATTCATTTCTTTGTAAATATATTTTGGGGACGGACCATGAAAAGTGTTGTAACGTATATAGTTAAGTGTGTAGATTGCATGGTATTTCGCCTTAGAGGCCCGATTTTACATATAAAAATGGGCCTCTAAGAAATTCCGAAAATGTGCTGGGGTTGAAAATCCTTAGAGGCAAGGTATTAGGCCGAAAAATCACATTCTAAGCACGTATAATTAGGAAAATATGTAGCTAACTATAATTATTTCAGTAGATTTCGAGGTCCGACCCCAAATGAGAAAGGAGGTCGGGGCGCGAATTGTTAACCCAAGCGCAGAAGTCGCGTATAATGAAACGTCGATGCTGATAACGCACTATCTCAAAACCACCATACGGAACCTTGCCCGCACCAAGCTGTTTTCGTTCCTGAACATCCTGGGCCTGGCCGTGGGGATGGCGGCGTGCCTGCTCATCCTGCACTACGTGAGCTTCGAAAAGAGCTACGATCGCTTCCACGCCAACAGCGACCGGATCTACCGCCTGCGCTACGAGCGGACCGCCGAGGACGGCACGGCCGTGCGGTTCGCCTCCTGCTGCCCGCCGGCCGCTGACTTCATCCGGGGCGCCTATCCGGAAGTTGAAAACATCGCCCGCATCTTCCGCCACCGCGCCGTCGTTTCCCCCAAGGACCTGGACGTGGAGTTCACGGAAGACCGGATGTACTTCGCCGAACCCGAATTCTTCGAGATCTTCGATTTTTCCTTCGCCGACGTCGATCCCCCCAAAGGGATCCGCAGCCCCTCCACCGCCTTCATCTCCCGCTCCACAGCCAGGAAATACTTCGGAGATGCCGACGCCATAGGCAGGACCATCACGGTGGACGGCCTCACCGACTACACAATTACGGGCCTGTTCGAAGACATCCCCCAGAACTCCCACCTCAAGTTCGACATCATCCTCTCCTTCGAGAACCTTCGTCAGCTCTACGGACCCGATGTCATGGGATCCTGGGGGCACACGACTTTCTTCACCTACCTCCTGTTCAAACCCGGCACCGATCCCGGGGCCTTCGAAAAGCAGATGATCAGCCTGGTCGAGAACAGCTGCGCCGAACTCATGGACACCTATAAGGTGCTGATCGAGCTCAAGCTCCAGCCGCTCACCGACATACACCTCACCTCGCACTTCATGCAGGAGTACGAGATAAACGGCAGCCGCGACTCCATCAATATCCTGGGTCTGGCCGCCCTGTTCATCGTCCTCATGGCCTGGGTCAACTACGTGAATCTCTCCACCGCCCGCGCCCTGGCCCGTGCCCGCGAGGTGGGCCTGCGCAAGGTCGTGGGTGCTTCCCGTGTCCAGATCGGCACCCAACTCCTCATCGAGACGGCCGCCATTAACCTCATCGCCCTGGTTCTCGCCATCTCTTTCGTGCAGGCGCTCCTCCCTGGCTTCAGCCGCCTGGCGGGCATCCCTCAGGGCCTCATCATCTGGGACCGCGCCTGGTTCTGGTCTGCTGTCCTGCTCCTTTTGCTGGTGGGCATTTTCCTCTCGGGGTCTTACCCGGTCTCGGCCATCTCCGCGTTCCAGCCCATAAGGGTCATACGCGGCGCCCTGGGCCATGCGCCCCGCGGCATCATTCTGCGGAAGGCGCTCGTCGTCTTCCAGTTCGTCATCGCCCTGGCCCTCCTGACCGGGGCCTTTACCGTCTACCGCCAGGTCCTGTTCATGAAGAGCCGCGATCCGGGATTCGACATGGAGCAGATCCTGGTGGCCAAAGCTCCCCGGGTCAGGGATGAAAGCTTCGCCAAGAACTTCACGTCCTTCAAGGAAGAGCTTCTCAGCGAACCCGGGGTCCGCCAGATGTGTGTGGTCACCGAGGTCCCGGGGAGGCAGATATTCTGGGATGCCGGCGCCATCCACAGGGCCGGGGAGGACCAGGGAAAAGGCAAAAACTACATGATCGTGGGAGTCGATTACGACTTTTTGGACCTTTTCAGCCTCAAGCTCCTGCACGGCCGCAACTTCTCGCGGGAATTTTCCTCCGACGAAATGGCCCTCATCCTCAATGAGACCGCTGTCCGGTGGATGGGTTTCCCCTCCAGCGAAGCGGCCGTAGGCCGGCAGGTGGACTATTGGGACGTGATCTTTACCATCGTCGGCGTCCTCTCAGACTACCACCAGCAGTCTCCCAAAGCCGCGTTCGAACCCACCATCTACCGGCTGCTCCCCTATGGCCGGGGGGAGCGGGGGCAGTTCGCACTCAAGGTCGACACGAGGGACCTCAAGGACACGATCACAGCCGTGGGAAAACACTACGCGGATTTCTTCCCCGGTAATCCCTTTGAATTCTTCTTCCTGGACGATTATTACAACCAGCAGTTCCGGGCCGACGAGATCTTCGGCGAGGTCATGGCGATCTTTGCTCTCCTGGCCGTCTTCGTGACCGGGCTCGGGATCTTTGGCATGTCCTCGTTCATGACCCTGCAGCGCACCCGGGAGATCGGGATCCGCAAGGTGCTGGGCGCCACGACTCCCGGCATACTGAGACTCCTTTTCCGTGATTTCCTGGTTATGATCTTTGCCGCCATGCTGATAGCCTGGCCGCTCACGTACCTGGGCATCCTTCAGTGGCTCAAGGAGTTTGCGCTCCGCATACCGCTGGGCATCCCCCTCTTTCTGGCGCCGCTCGCTCTCGTGTTGCTGATCACGATGCTGACGATCAGTTCGAACATCCTGCGCGCGGCCGCCGCCAATCCCGTCGATTCCCTTAAGCATGAGTGATCCTCGACTCCTACCGGCGGGAGGGAAGAAGAGGGCTGCTGCCCCCACGTTATCTGGTCATCCACTCGTTGATGCGGTCGATCGCCTCGATGACATTCCCGCAGTGAATCTTGAGAAAATTCTCATCGAGTGGTTGATCCCCGGGTATTGATCCGGCGGCCTCCAGGGCCTCCCGGCCGTTGAAGTCCACATAGGCCAGGCGCGCGGTCAGTTCCTCGGGAGACCGGCCAAATTCACTCCCGGGCAGGAAGGCCACCCCGGTGTCTTCCAGCAGGCGCCGGCTCATTTCCGCGCTGGTCTTGATCCCCCGCGCCTCGAGTCTTCCCCTGAATGCGGAAAAATCCGGGAACAGGTAGAATCCCCCCTGGGGGTAGCGGACGCGGGCCCCGCCCTCATCGAGCCTGCGGGCGGCGGCGTTTCCCAGAGCCTTCAGGACCCGCCGGGATTTCTGGAGGTAGTCCTCGATCTCCGGACCTTCCTGGAACGCCCGCACCGCTGCATTCTGGATGGGCGCACTGGTTGATGTGAACGTCTCGGTGCAAACGGCGGCCATGGCCTTGAGCAGCCACCG
>CBFDBC010000110.1:0-11947 GCA_965602945.1 uncultured bacterium
CGGTAGTGCCCACCATCGCGACACGCGGCCGGGGCATCAAAGAACTCCTGGACGCCGCCCGTGCAGTCCTGAAAGAAAAAAGGGTGCCGAAGCGCCTTCCCTGGTCAAGGGATGTGGAGGAAAAGATCGCCGAGGTGGAGGCGGCCATACCGGAAGACTTCCACATTGTCGCCAACACCCGGTTCATGGCCGTCAAGTCTGTCGAGATCGAGAAGCAGTTTTTCCACCGCATGCTGGAAGAGCTGAATCCCGGCTTCAAGCAGACCATCGACCGGGTACGGGCCGAACTGGAAGACAGACACAGCGTGCCCGCTTATGAGGTCATCGCCGCGGAAAGGCATCACCTGGCGCTCAAACTGTTCGAGGAATCCTGTACGGTGACACGCGGGCCGCGGCTCAGCTGGACAGAGCGGGTGGATGCCGTGATCATGCACCCCTTCCTCGGCTATCTTTTCCTCCTGGTGGTGTTTCTGGGCTTCTTTTTCGTGATATTCAAGGTCGCCAGCCCCGTCGAGGAGTTTTTTCTCAGGCCTCTGGACAGTCTGCGTGCTTCGCTCCCCTCCAAACTGGGGGATGGCCTCATATTCTATCTGGTGGATGGGCTGCTTCAGGGAGTCGGAGGTGGGCTCGCCATCGTGCTGCCCTATTTCGTACCCCTGTTGTTCATGATGGGCCTGCTCGAGGATATCCGGTATCTCCAGCGCGCCGGATTCCTCATGGACACATTCATGCACAAGATCGGCCTGCACGGCAAATCGGTCTCCTCCTTTATCCTCGGATTCGGGTGCAACGTGCCGGCCATCGTGTCAACCCGCGTTCTCGAATCCCGGCGTGACCGGGTGATCACGTCTCTGCTGATACCGTTTATCCCGTGCTCGGCCCGCACGATGATCATCCTGGCCCTGGTAGGGTTCTATCTGGGCCCGGTCTGGGCGCTGGGATTCTATGTGTTCAACATGTTCGTGTTGGGTATCCTGGGACGGATCATGTCCTGGATCTACAAGTATCCGTCTCCTGGGCTGATCCTTGAGATCCCGTCGCTGAAGGCCCCTTCGTTCCCCAACATAGTCCGCCGCACGTTCTTCCAGTTCCGCTATTTTGTCCAGTTCGCCTGGCCGATACTGATCATCGGCAGCGTGGTGCTGGCAGTGCTTCAGTTCCTCAGGTTCGACCATGTCGTCAACCTGGTGCTTTCCCCCATTGTACAGGGGGTGTTGGGGCTTCCCCGGGAGCTGGGTGTCACGCTGGTATTCGGTTTCCTGCGCAAGGAGCTGTCTCTGATCATGATGCTCCAGGCCTTGGGGGTTTCCTACTCGAACCTGATGACCATCATAACCCGTGAACAGCTGATGGTGTTCGTCGTGTTCATGAATTTTTTCGTCCCCTGCCTCTCGACCGTTGCCATACTCTGGAAGGAGATCGGGCGGAGAGAGGCCCTGATCTCGGTCGCCCTCAACACTTCTGTGGCCACAGTGATCGCGTTTTTAGTCCGCCTTTTCCTCAGATTCTGATATGCCGAAAGCCGTCCTCCTCGACCTCGACGACACCCTCCTCATCAACAACATGGCATCGTTCATCCCGGCCTATTTCCAGCTTCTCACCCAATCCTTTGCCGATCGGATTCCCTCGGATCGGCTGCTCCTCGAGCTGATGCGGGGCATAGAGGCCATGGATGCCAATGAGGGCTCCGGCCCGACCAATGAGGAGGCCTTCGAGACGTCCTTTTATTCCGCCCTGGAAATGAATTTAGGGGCGCTGAGGCCTGTCTTCGAGCGTTTTTATGCCGAGGAGTTTCCAAAACTGAGGACGATCACACGTCCCATGCCCGGGGGGCGCGGCGTGGTCGAACGCGTCTTTGCCGGTGGCCGGCAGGTCGCCATTGCCACCAATCCGGTTTTCCCGCGCACGGCCGTTGAACAGAGGTTGGATTGGGCCGGAGTCTCCGTGCTCGATTTTAAGTATGACCTCGTGACGACCATCGAGAACATGCATGCCACCAAAGCCGGGACAGCCTACTACCGGGAGATTCTTTCGGCCCTGGGCAGGGAGCCGCAGGAATGCCTGATGGTAGGAGACGACTGGCAGCGGGACATGGTATATGCTTCCCGCGCCGGCATCCCGGTATACTTCGTTACAGGGCCGGAAACTCCGGTTTTCCCGGGGCCAGGCTCCGGCGACGATCCTGTGCCGGATGAGCTGTTCACCGGAAGCGGTTCACTTGCAGACCTTCTTCCACTCCTGACCTGAATTATTCACGGGTCAAGATTGGTACATAGGCGAGGAGGTGGCTCATGAGGTGTAGTGTGCTACATCGATTGGGCCACGACGAAGTCGATGTGCTAAGATTGGCCCGCCCGAAGGGTAAAGAATGCCGGTTTTTATTATTTCTATGAAGGGAATATCGGCATTCTTTATGAATAACACCGGAAGCGGTTCACTGGCAGAACTCCTTCTGATGAAAAAAGGGGACAGGCCCCTTTTCTAGTCTTTCAAGGCTTTTCGGAGCGCGGCCGCGGCCGGCTGGCCGACCAGCGAGGCGAGCTCATCCTGAGGCGCGGAGCGGATGGCGTTCACGCTCCTGTATCGGGCCAGGAGACGTTGTTTCCGTTTGGGGCCGATACCCGGGATCCCATCCAGGAGAGAGGTGAAGCTTTTTTTGGTACGCCGCCGGCGGTGAAATGTGATGGCGAACCGGTGGGCCTCGTCCCTGATGTGCTGCAGGAGGCGCAGGGCAGGGGAGGTGCGGTCCAGGCGCAGGCCCTCGGGGAAGCGGTCACTGAATACGATCTCTTCGCGCTTGGCGAGCGATACCAGGGGAGTGCCGGACAACCCCAACGATTCCAGCACGGTTCGAGCCGCATTGAACTGGCCCTTCCCTCCATCCACCAGCACCAGGTCCGGGAAATCCTCGCTGTTCCTGGCGATCCGGGAAAAACGGCGGTGCAGGACCTCCTGCAGGCTGGCAACATCGTTCGGGCCCTGTACGCTCCGGATCCTGTATTTGCGGTAGGACTGCTTATCGGGAATCCCGTGCCGGAAGACTATGCGTGAGCCTACTGATTCGTCGCCTCCGGTGTTCGAGATGTCGTAACCCTCGATTTTCGTTGGAACGGCTTTCAGGCCCAGGACCGACTGGATCTCCTGGATCGGGGATTCAGGCAGCGGCCGCTTCTCCAGGAGGAGAGCGGCGTTGCGGTCCGCCAGTTCCACCAGCTTGCGGTTTTTTCCCCGCTGGGGGGCCTTGATCTGTACACGCCGGCGGGCGAGTTTCCCGAGGGATCCTTCCAGCCCGCTTGGATCCTCGAGTGAAACGGGCAGCAGGAGCGTCCCCGGCAGGTCCTCCCGGCCGCTGTAGAAAGCCTCGATCTGTCTCTCCAGGATGGCCTCATTCCGAAGGCCTCCGGGAGCAGTGACCAGCCGGCCTTCCGACCGCACGACCTTCCCCCGCCGCATGATGAAGACGTAGAAGGCCGCCTTGCCTCCCTTCCTGGCGAACCCGACGATGTCTTTGTCCTCGGTCCGGGTCGAGATGAAGCTGGGTTTTTCCTTGATCTGTTCCAGGGTGAAGATCAGGTCGCGCCAGTGCCCGGCCTGCTCGAATTCGAGCCGTTCCGAAGCCTCCTTCATGCGGACTCGCAGTACTCTGAGCAGATCATCGACGCTGCCTTCCAGGAACAGCAGGGCGTTCTCCGCCCGCTCGGCATACTCCTCCGCGGAGATAAATCCCGTACAGGGAGCCGTGCAGAGCTTCAGGTCGTACTGCAGGCAGGGCCTCCCGCGCTGGCTGGGGATGACCTCCCGGCAGTCCCTGATGCCGAAGTAGCGGTTGATGAGGTTTATTGTCTTGCGGGCCTGGAGGGCCGGATTGAAGGGGCCGAAATAGCGGGCCCCATCCGGTTCCACCCGGCGTGTCAGGTAGATCCCCGGAAAGGGCTCCTGCACGGTCAGTTTCAGGTAGGGGAAGCTCTTGTCGTCCTTGAGCCGCTCGTTGAACTTGGGCTGATACTGCTGGATGAAGTTGTTTTCCAGGAAAGCGGCTTCGCGCTCGGATCCGGTAAGGATGTAATCGATGTCCTCGGCTTCGGCAAGGATATTGCGGACCTTGGGGTCTGAGGTAGGAAGGAGGTAGCTGCGGACACGGTCCTGAAGCGAGCGGGCCTTCCCGATGTAGAGCACCCGCTTTTCCCCGCCCATGAAAAAATATATGCCGGGCTTGTCGGGCAGGCTGCGGGCCCTGTCTTTGAGACTCGTTTTAGTGCGGGCCATAGCCTTCCCCTCAGCCCTTCGCCATGTCCTCGCTGATCCGAAGTTCTCTTTGTTTCAGGTCCTTGAGCTCATCGCGGTAGCGGGCGGCCTTCTCGAACTCCAGCTTCTCGGCGGCTTCATCCATCAGCCGCTGCAGCTCCTCTATGCGCTGCCTGCGCTTTTGGGGGGAGAGGTAGATGTCCTTGTCTTCAGCCACACGCGTGTAGTCGAAGTAGTCCCTCTCGTACACGCTGTTCAGGACATCCTCGATGTTTTTCTGGATAGACATCGGCGTAATGTCGTGCTCCCGGTTGTACTGCTGCTGGATACCCCTCCGTCTAGCCGTCTCATCCATAGCGGCGCGCATGGAATCCGTGATGGTATCGGCATACAGGATAGCCCGGCCCGCCACGTGCCGGGCCGCCCGGCCGAAGGTCTGGATGAGTGAGGTGGAAGATCGCAGGAAGCCTTCCTTGTCCGCATCCAGGATGGCCACCAGGGATACCTCCGGAAGGTCCAGCCCCTCTCTCAGGAGGTTGATGCCGATCAGTGTGTCGAAGACGCCCAGCCGCAGCTCGCGCAGGATCTTGACCCGGTCCAGGGTGTCAATGTCCGAGTGGAGGTACCTGACCCTCAGGCCCAGGTCGTGATAGTGGCGGCTGAGGTTCTCGGCCATGCGCTTGGTCAGTGTGGTCACCAGTGTGCGCTGGCCCCGGGCGGCGTTGGCTTCGATCTCTGACTGGAGGTCGTCGATCTGGCCTCGGGTCGGCCGTACTGAGATCTCCGGGTCGGTCAGACCTGTCGGCCGGATGACCTGTTCCGCGACCTGACGGCCCGCGCTCCCCAGCTCATGCCGGCCCGGCGTGGCCGAGACATAGAGCACGCGTTCCACACGTTTCCCGAACTCCGCGAAGTTCAGGGGACGGTTGTCCAGAGCTGAGGGAAGGCGGAAGCCGTGGTTAACCAGGGTCTGTTTGCGCGACCGGTCCCCGTGATACATGCCGCCGATCTGGGGGACCGTGACATGGGATTCGTCTATGATGGTCAAGAACCCTTCTGGGAAGTAGTCCAGGAGGGTATAGGGAGGCTGGCCCGGGCGGCGCTGGCTGAGGTAGAGGGAATAGTTCTCGATTCCCGGACACCACCCGAATTCCCGCAGCATTTCGAGGTCGAACAGGGTCCGTTCCTCCAGGCGGATGGCTTCCATGATCTTGCCTTCTTGTTTTAACTGCGCGGTGCGCTCATCCATCTCTTCCTCTATGCCTTCTACGGCGGAATCGAGGATATCTCTGGGGGTCGCGAAAAATGACTTGGGATAGACCAGCAGCTCCTCAGGTTCCTCCCGGATCGTGCCCAGGAGTGGATCGATCAGATCCAGGCCGGCCACCCGGTCGCCCTCCAGGCGGACGCGTATGGCACTGTCTTCGTAAGAGGGAAAGAGCTCGACCACATCCCCCCGCACACGGAATGTATTCCGCTTGAAGCCGGCTTCGCCACGCTCGTACTGCAGCTCTGTGAACCGGGAGAGCAGCTGCTTTCGCGTCACGGTCTGCCCCCGGCTCAGCTTGAAGCTCATTCGCCGGTAGGTCTCTGGAGAGCCCATGCCGTAAATGCACGAGACAGAGGCCACGATGATGATGTCCCGGCGGCGGAGCAGGGCGTTGGTCGCCCGCAGGCGCAGCCGGTCGATCTCGTCGTTGATGGTTGCCTCCTTGGCTATGTAGGTATTCGAAGCCGGAATAAAGGCTTCCGGCTGGTAGTAATCGTAGTAGCTGACGAAGTATTCCACGGCATTATCAGGAAAGAAGCGCGTGAACTCCTGGTAGAGTTGGGCCGCCAGGGTCTTGTTATGCGAGATGACCAGCACGGGAGTGGAGGCCTGCGTGATGACGTTGGCCATCGTGAAGGTCTTGCCGGAGCCGGTGACTCCCATCAGGACCTGATGCGCGTGGTTTTGTTCGAGGCCTGCTACCAGCTGCGAGATGGCGGTTGTCTGGTCGCCGCGGGGTTGGTAGTCGGCGACGAGCTTGAAGGTTTGCATACCCCACGAAGGTCAGGATCAACGGGAGGGCTGGATCTTCAGGCTTCCTTTAAAAACGGCTCCTTCGGAGATGGATATGCGTGCGGACGTGATGTCACCGGTCATGCTGCAGTCGGAGTGGAGAGCGACCTTGCCCGAGGCATGGATTCTACCCTCCACGGTGCCGTGGACGAGGATGTTCTCCGCATGGATCTCCCCCTTGATCCTGCCGGTTCGGGCCACGTTGACGTCATGGCCCCCCAGGCTGATCTTCCCCTGGACCCGCCCCTGGATGACCAGGTCCCCGCTGCCGGAGATTTCACCTTCCAGGGACATGCCTTGCGCCAAGAGAGAACTCTGTGAGGAGGAGGCAGAGAGAGGGGACTCCGTTACGCTGTTTTTTTTGTCTTCACCCTTTCCGATCATGCTGCTGCTCCCTTCTCAATAGAATGCGTGCTGATTATAGAAAGGATAGGGATATTAGTCAACTAATCGGAATCATTTGCATAATACTAGACAAACGTTTGTTGGATTCCTATAATGGGGACATGGAGATCAAACGTTTGTTTAAGGCGGCTTCTGGAGGTTGAAATGCGATACCCAGGTTTAATATTGGGCCTGCTGCTGGTTCTTTCCGGCTCGCTGTGCGCCCAAGGCCTGTTCGAAGAGGCCACCCAGGAGAAAGACGGAGTCCTCGAGGCCCTCGACCTGGGAGGATATCTGAGGAGCACTCTCTATGCCGGGAGGGCCGCATCGCAGGATGCGGGGCAGATCAAGAGCGGCTATGGCGAATTTTCGCTGAAAGCCAGAACGACTGTGGAGGATTATGGCGGCGCCTTCGCTGAAGTAAGATTCCGGGAGGGCATGGAATTCGACCAGAGGATCTCCCAGTTTACCCTCCGGGAAGCCTATGTCGACACATATGCCGGCCGCTTCGATTTCCGGGTAGGGCACCAGATCGTGGTCTGGGGCCGTGCCGACGGTCTCAACCCCACGGACAACATCACTCCCAAAGACATGCTGGCACGCTCCCCGGATGAAGATGACCGCAGGCTCGCCAACTTCCTGATCCGCACCTATTACAATGCCCCTAACGTCCGCCTGGAAGGGATCTGGATCCCTTTCTACCGGCCCTCACGGATTCCCACGGAGTTCATTTCATTCCCGGAAAACGTACTGTATGGCGGACACGATTATCCGTCGGCCAGACTAGAAGACAGCGCGTTCGCTATCAGGCTCAACCTGGAGCTTCCCTCCCTGGATGGCTCCCTGTCCTATTTCAACGGCCATAATCCCTCTCCCGGGATGAGCGCGGAGCTGCTGCCCCTGTCGCCTCCCGAGATACCTGTTCCGATCGTGAACGCCTTCCTCAAGAGCTACCGCATGCAGGCGATCGGTGCCGACTTCGCCACCACCCTGGGGAGTTTTGGGCTGCGGGGTGAGGCCGCCTACCGGTGGCCCCATGAGGACTACAAGGCCTCGGTACATGTCATCAATCCCGATCTGTACTATGTTCTGGGGATCGACCGGGAGTTTTCGAGCGGGCTCAACCTGATATTTCAGTATCTGGGGCGCTATGTGACCGATTTCGAGGAACTGCAGCCGCCCACGGATCCCAGCCAGCTCCCGCTTTTCCGGCTGGTAGAAAAAAACCGCCTCCTGGCGTCCCAGCAGAGTGAACTCAGCCATGCCCTCACCCTGAGGATCGCCCAGAGCCTCATGTACGAAACGCTGGACCTCGAGCTCATGGGTTATGTCAGCTTGACCACGGAGGAATTTTTTATCAGGCCCAAATTGACCTACCGCATCACCGACGCTCTAAAACTGATCGCCGGCGGGGAATGGTACCAGGGTCCCTCAGATACGCTGTTCGATCTGATGGATCCGTATCTGAGCGCATTCTTCGGGGAGCTGAGGCTCTCATTCTGACAAGGAGATATTAGATGACCAAGAATTTGCCTGGAAAAGAGATCGAGCCCAGGGACAGGATCCTGGAGGCAGCGATCCCGCTCTTTGCGCAGAAGGGCTATGCGGCTGTCGGAGTCCGTGAGATCGCTGCCGCCAGCGGCGTCAACATATCCATGATCTCCTATTATTTCAAGGGGAAAGTGGGGATCCTCAAGGCGATCATGGAATCGTTTTTCGAGGGGTACCTAAAGGTCTTCGATGTCCCGGAAGCCGATCACAAGAGCGCCGAAGACTGTGCGCGAGAGATCATAGGCCGTATGGTCCGATATATTAGGGACAACATCGACCTGGCCCTTGTGGCCTACAACGAGCTTCCCCTCGAAGTCACCGAGATCGCCGAGATAAAGTTACAGTGGGTCAAACGGATGCTCAAGCAGGCCTCATGGATCCTCGTCCGGTTGGGGCTGGACCCTCGAGACGGGATCCAGATCGGTGTGGTCGGCCCCACGCTGTTCTCCATGGTCATGATGCATTTTCGCATCCGCTCCATACAGCATGTGGTGTTCGGATTGCGGTTCGACGATGCCTATTATGAGCGCTTCGTGCAAACCGCTGCCACCCTGTTCCTGGACGGCATCCATGGGATCGCGGCCCAAAACACTACAGGAGAGGTTTCCCCATGAGCAACATGGCAGATCGGATCATACGCTTCCGCTGGATCATCATCCTTGGCTTCCTGGCCCTGTCGTTGTTCTTTGGGCGCCAGATCCCCAAGGCCGAGATCGAATCCGACATGAAGTCTCAGCTCCCTCCTGGAATGGCATCGCGTATCAACACAGACACCATCGACGAGATATTCGGCGGGACCGAGATGCTGATGATCCTGGTGCAGGCCAACGATGTCCTCGCACCGGAGACCCTGGGGCGCGTTAAAAATCTGTCCCGCCAGCTGAAGCGGATCAAGGGTGTGGACAAGGTCCTTTCCCTCACCGAGCTGAAGAACATCAAATCGGGGGAGGGGGCCATGGTCGTGGAGCCTGCCGTGTACCGCATCCCCCGGACACCCGAGGAGCAGGAGGAACTGCGCCGGGAGATCCGTGGCAACGACATCGTGTTCGGGAGCGTGGTGTCCGAGGACTTCCAGCTTACCGCCATCATCGCGCTGCTGAGGACCGATGTCTCCGATGACTTCCTCGTCACCGAAGTGAGGCAGCTGCTGGAAAAGAATCCCGGCCCCGAGGATATCTTCCTGGGTGGGCTCCCCTATACACGCTTCGAGGTGGCGGGCAGCATCCAGCGCGACCTGGGTCGGCTGCTCCCCCTGGGGCTCCTGGTCATGCTGATCTTCCTCTTTCTGTGCTTTCGTCAGCTCCGCGGAGTTATCCTCCCGTTCCTGGTGGTCGTCATGTCCATCGCGTTCTCGATGGGGCTGATCTCCCTGCTGGGCTGGAAGATCCAGATCATCACCGTGCTGCTCCCGGTCATGCTGATCGCCATCGCCAATGACTACGGGATCCATCTCATAGCCAAATACCAGGAGTACAACACAGAGGGAAACACCCTCTCCAACAAGGACCTGGCCAAGAACGTGTTCCGATCCCTCAGCCGCCCGGTTGTCCTGACCGGATTGACCAGCACTGCCGGGATGCTCTGTCTGCTGGGTCACATCATCATCCCGGCACGTGAGCTGAGCGTCCTGGCAGCGGTCGGCATTCTATTCGCCTTGACGGCCAGCCTGCTCTTCATCCCTGCCGTCCTGTCGCTCCTGCCAAAGCCCCGGCCCCTCCTCAAGGCTGAGACGGAACCGGGAGACAGGAAGCGGTTCCTCGAGCGGATCCTGGGGTCTCTGGGTAGTTTCGTGTCCTCCGTTCCCAAGGCCATTATCGTTGTCTCTCTCATCCTGGCCGCCGGGACTTCGGTGGGGATCTTTTCCCTGGTCATCGACACAGACCCTGTCAACTACTACACGGCAGACCATCCGGTGGCCCTATCCGCCGACCTGGTCAACCGGAAGCTGGGCGGGGCCCAGAACATATCTGTGATCTATCAGGGGGACATCAAAGATCCCAGGATCATGCAGAAGATCGATGCCATGGAGCGGGAGCTTTTGAGCTGGCCTGATGTGGGTATTACGTCCTCCATCGCCCGGGTGATACGCCAGATGAGCCGGGCCCTGCACGATACGGATGAGGAAGGCTATGACCGGATCCCGGCGGAGAGGAACGGCGTGGCCCAATATTTCGAGCTGTATTCCATGAGCGGCGATCCCGATGATTTCGAGAAGATGGTGGACTTTCCCTATGAGCATGCCATGGTCACCGCCCGCCTCAAGACCTCGAGCACCAAAAAACTGGATTCCATACTGGGACAGCTGGATGAGCTGGTCCGGGATGACCCAGATGTCAAACTTGTGGGGGGATTCGGAGCCATACTGCATGAGCTGGCGGTAGGCGTGGTCAACGGCCAGATCCTGTCTCTGATCCTGGCCATCCTGGTGGTGGGGGCGCTGCTCATGCTGCTCTTCCGTTCGGTGGCGGCCGGTGTCATTTCCGCGATTCCGCTGGCTCTTTCCATGGCTGTCCTGTTCGGCTTGATGGGGTTCTTCAAGATCGAGCTCAATGTGGCCACGGCCATGTTGTCATCCATCATGATCGGCGTGGGCGTGGACTATACCATCCATTTCCTGTGGCGTTACAGGGAAGAGCGGTGGAAGGGACATGAACCCCCCGAGGCGGTAAAGACGACGCTGGCTACCACCGGCCGGGGCATCATCTTCAATGCCCTCTCGGTTGTCATCGGATTTGCGGTGCTCATGAGCTCGGGTTTCATGCCCGTGCGGTTTTTCGGATTCCTGATCGTGGTGTCCATCATGTCCTGCCTGATCGGGGCCCTGATCCTTATCCCGGCCCTGTGCCTGGTGCTCCGCCCGAGATTCCTGGAACCGAAGGCGTCATGAACCATGAAAGAGGAGGAAATTTACCTTAGGAGGAAGAAGATGTCGAATCGATCGAGAATAGGAACGTTGGCAGCGATACTGCTGGTCTCGGGGATTGCCGTTGGGGAACAGGACCAGATGCAGGCCAGGGATATTGTGGACAGATCTTTTAAGGTCACCAAACTGGCAGGCGCCGAGATGCTGTCCACCATGACCATCATCGACGGGCGTGGACGCGAGCGAGTCCGGGAGCTCGCCTCGGTCTCCAAGCTCTATGACGGAGGCGCCACCGAGAAGCGCATGATCCGATTCCTGGCGCCCGCGGATGTCAAGGGAACCGGCCTCCTGACCTTTGATTATGAGGACAAGGACGACGACATGTGGCTGTTCATGCCGGCCCTGCGCAAAACACGGCGTATAGTGAGTTCAGAGAAAGCCAAGAATTTCATGGGTTCGGAGTTCACCTATGCCGACATGACGCCCCCGGTACTGGAGGAGTTCACCTACTCGGTGCTCGCTGAAAAGGAGCAGGGCGGGATTGCCTGCTGGGAGATCGAGATGATCCCGGCAAACGAGGATGTCGCGGACGAGAATGGCTTTTCCAAGCGTGTTGTATGCATCGGGAAACACGATTTTGTGCTTCGCCATGCAGTCTACTACGACCTGGACGGAGAGCTGCACAAGGAGCTGGATGTGCTGGAGATCCAGGAGGTGGACACGGTGCAGCACAGGTTCAGGCCCGTACACATGGTCATGACAAACCTCCAGAACGACCGGAAATCCATTCTCAAGGTGGATAAGATCGTGTTCAGCCCGGATGTTAAGGATGAGTACTTTAC
>CBFDBC010000111.1:0-11815 GCA_965602945.1 uncultured bacterium
ACTCGCGATGTCACCGGATTACCTGAAGGATATCATGCTGCTGGTCGCTCCGATCTTCAATCCGGACGGTAACGAAAAGATCAGCCCGGACAACCGCCGCAGCCAGGTCGGGCCGGAGCAGGGGGTGGGAGTGCGCCCCAACGGCCTGAACATGGACCTGAACCGGGATGGCATGAAGCTCGAAAGCCCCGAAGTCACGGGACTGGTACAAAACGTCATGCTGCGCTGGGACCCGGCCGTGCTCCTGGACAGCCACACACACAACGGCTCCTATCACGAGGAGTACGTCACCTGGGTGTGGGCGTTGAATCCCAACGGAGACACGTCCCTGATACGCTACATGAGTGACTTTGTCCGTCCGGAGATCAACCGGATCCTGCTGGAGAAATACAAAACACTGTGCATTCCGCATGGGGATTTCATGAGCATCAAGGAACCGGAAAAGGGCTGGCGGCCCCTGGGACCGCAGCCCCGCTACCTCAGCAACTACTTCGGACTCCGGAACCGCCTGGGCATCCTCAACGAAAACTATCCCTATGCGGACTTCAAGACACGTGTAACCGGTGCCTACCGTCTCTTTCATTCCCTGTTGGAGTTCTGCGCAGACAACAAGGACGATATCAAGGATCTCTTGCGCAAGGCCGACGAAGAAACCATTAACCGAGGGCTGGCCCCAACCGAAAAGGATGAGTTCGCGGTCGAGTACGATGCGCGTCCTATCAAGGACAAGATCCAGGTCAGGGGATACGTGATGGAACAGTACCAGACCGAGAGCGGCAGAACGCGTGCCCGCAGGACGGATGAGACGCGCACATACACCATGCCCTTCATGGCGGAGTTCTTTGCCAAGAGGTCGGTCAGGCTGCCGTTCGGATATCTCATCCCGGATCCGGCCCCCGAGGCCCTTGAAAAGCTGCTTCAGCACGGGATCCTGGTGGAGAAGCTCTCCCGGCCGGCAAACCTGACGGTCGAGGGCTTCCGGGTAACGGAACTCAAGGCCCAGCCGCGGCCGTACCAGGGGCACCGCCTCAATTCTGCGACCGGGAAGTATTTCGAGGAGGAGCGGGAGTTTCCTGCGGGAACACTCTTTATCCCCATGGCCCAATCCCTGGCCAACGTGGCCGCCTATCTCCTGGAGCCGGAGAGTGACGACGGGCTGCTGGTCTGGAATTTCTTCGACCGCCAGTTGGCCACGCAGTGGGGGAGGGGACAGCAGGTATGCCCCGTATTCAAGCTGTATATACCCGTTCCCCTGGTCAAGGAAACTCTAGTAAACTAATAGACTAGTATTCTTCGATCGTGAATCCGTAGCGTTTTGCGAACTGATAGTCCTCGAAAACCGTCACACTGTACGCTTTCCCGTTTTTTAATGACATGCTGAGTTCTATTTCCTGCCAGCAAGTTCGCGGACCATGAGGTCAAATACCGATTTTGAATTGCAGTCTTTTGTGGCAGGGTAGGTGTCGATCAGGTTGCGGAAGGAGCGGGTGTTCGCCTCATCAAAACCCTGCTGCAGGAAGATCAGCATCTTCTCTCCCTCGATGAGGTAATAGTAGCGCTCTTCCTCAAAATCATCCCAGCAGATGCCGGTCTTGTCCAGCTCTGACAAGCTCTTGAATTCCTGGCGTGTTATGAGTTCGGGTTTGAGCTCATGGGGGAGGACCTGGACGATGACCTGCATCGGGAGCCCCCAGGACAGGGTCGCCTTGTCGAAACTGATGAAGTCGTCAAAATAATAGGTCAAACCGTACAGCTCATCCATATGGCCGCCTGTGTATGTGCAGAGGAGGATCTCGTCTGCCTCTTGGTAGGATTTCCGCATTTCCGCGCCCATCTGGCGCTGGAAGTCCATGATATCAAATTTCGGGGGTGGCGGGGGTGGAGCGGGCTTTACCTCAGGCTCTGGCTGGACAGCGGGCCCTGCTGCGCAGCTGACCAGAAACACTGCGCCGGTGACTGCAAGCGCTAAGAGCAAGGCCGGTTTCAACATCGTTCTCTTCCGCATGTTACGTTTCCTTTCAATCAGCCTCTATTATACGGACTGCGTTTTTTTTGGAAAGTCTCCCGGTTCTGATTTCTGGATTTCTTTATTAATTCGATTTTTCCAGAAAACTTATTTAGAATACGTTAGCATTTGATTAAAAGACAGTGCGCCTTGGCCTTATGGAACAAACGTACGCGGAGAACTTCAAATATGAACCGACTCAATTGTGTCAGGCTCTTTGGTTTGCTGTACATTGTTTTTGGGATAGTGGGATGTGAGCGAGCTGTAGAGAAAGCCACTGTTCGACAGCCGCAGGAACTGCCCAACATCGTCTTCATCCTGGCGGATGACATGGGTTATGGTGATGTACAGGCCTTCAACTCAGTTTCGAGGATTCCCACGCCTAACCTCAACCGCCTGGCCCAGGAAGGCATGCGTTTCACTGATGCCCATTCCGGATCGGGCGTGTGTTCACCCACGCGGTATGGCGTGATGACGGGGCGCTACAGCTGGCGCACCTGGATGAAAAGCGGCGTGCTCTGGCCTCCGGATGATAAACCGCTCATAGAACCGGACAGACTCACCGTTGCGGGGATGCTCAAACAGCGTGGATACCGGACCGCCTGCATAGGAAAATGGCATCTCGGCATCGACTGGGGCCGTGACGAGCGGGGTGAGGTCGATTTCAACCTGCCCCTCCGGTATGGGCCCACGGATGTCGGCTTCGACGAATTCTTCGGCATCGCGGGATCTCTGGACATGATCCCGTATGTCTTCTTCCACAATCGAAGGCCCAGCGGTGCCGTGACTGAGACCCAGGAGGGACTGGCCTTCCCCCGGTTTATCCGCGAAGGACCGCGGGCCGTGGATTTCGATCCGGAAAAGGTGCTGGACCGCCTCACCGAGGAGGCGGTCGATTTCATCGAAAGGGGCGCTGTCGCCCCCGGCCCGTTCTTCCTCTATTTCCCGTTGACGGCGCCTCACAAGCCGGTCTGGCCCGCCGAGCGCTTCATCGGAAAAACCGATCTGGGCCCGTATGGGGATTTCATCCTCCAGACCGACTCGACCGTGGGACGGATCCTGCAGGCCCTGGATGAGACGGGAGCTGCGGACGACACGCTGGTCGTTTTTACCAGCGACAACGGCTCCTACATGTACCGCATTCCGGAAGACGCTCCCGATCATATCCAGGATACGCGTGTGCAGGGCTTCCACACCTCACAGCACAATTCGAATCTGATCTGGCGCGGCACCAAGGCTGATGTCTGGGAGGGCGGTCACCGTGTGCCCTTCATCGTCCGCTGGCCGGGAAGGCTCGAGGCTCAGGCCCGGAGCACGCAGACGATCTGCCTGACGGATTTCATGGCCACATGCGCTGAATTAGCCGGATTCACTCTGCCGGAGGAAGCGGCGGAAGACAGCTTCAGCCTTCTGCCCCTGCTGTCAGGAGGTGAATGGGAAACACCGCGTGCCCCTGTGATCCATCACTCGGCCAACGGGACTTTTTCCCTCCGGGAGGGCAGATGGAAGATGGTGTTCGGCAGCGGTTCCGGAGGCCGCCAGAAGCCTGTGGGCAAACCCTTCGAAAAACCCTATTCTCTGTTCGACTTAGAGGCGGATCCCTCGGAAACCACGGATGTGATCGAAAGGTTCCCAGAGGTCGCCGAACGCCTGACCGGAAAACTCGAGACCATACGGCAGGAGGGCCGAAGCCGGTAGGTTGTTAGCCAGGTTAATCGTACGATCGAAAATTGGGAGGCAAAACAGACATGATCTTGCGCTTCAGGTACAACCCGATCCCGATGCTTCTGGCCATACTGCTCATGAGCCCCGGTACGTTGGCGGCCGGAACGGAAGACCCGGCCCCTGATCCACGGCATCTGCATCTATGGTACGCGAATCCGGCCATTGAGTGGACAGAGGCCCTGCCCGTAGGGAACGGGAGACTGGGAGGGATGGTTTTCGGTGGAGTGGAAAAGGAACACATCCAGTTCAACGAAGATACTCTCTGGACGGGCATCCCCAGGGATTACTCCAATCCTGAGGCCTATGAATCCCTCCCGGAGATCCGGCGTCTGCTCTTCGAGGGAAAGCCGCGTGAGGCCGAGGGGCTGGCCATGCAGAATTTTATGAGCGTCCCCCTGCGGCAGGAACGCTATCAGCCTTTCGGAGATATCTGGATCGAGTTCAGAGGCAGAGGAGAGATCACCGAGTACCGGCGCGATCTGGATCTGGATACCGCCGTCGCCTCGGTACGGTATGGACAGGGCGGGGGCACATACACGCGGTCGGTTTTTTCCAGCTTTACGGATCAGGTACTGGTGGTACGCCTGGTGTCGGATTCACGGGCCCGGTTGAACATGACTGTGTCCATGACTACGCCCCATGCGGAGGCGGGAGTGACGGCCTCGGAAGACGTCATCTCCCTTAGGGGGCGGGTATCGGACTACAAAAGTCGCCCGGAAAACGCACCCCGCACGAGCATCCTCCGTTTCGAATCCCGGCTGAAGGTCTACGAACACGACGGCGAAGTGGTGAAGGACGGGAATGCGCTGCGTATCAACGGCGCCCGGGCCGTGACCTTGATCCTGGCCGGTGCCACCAGCTACAGAAACTATGCGGATATAAGCGCGGATCCCGCAGCCCGCTGTGAACGGGTTCTCACCGCAGTTAAGGGAGATTATGCCACCCTTTTGCAGAGACATATACAGGACCATCAGGCCCTGTTTCACAGAGTTGATATCGACCTGGGCAGCACTGCGCGGGCCGCCAAACCTACGGATGAGCGGATCATGGGCTTCAGCGATGGGACAGATCCTGACCTGTCCTCCCTGGTCTTCCAGTACGGACGCTATCTCATGATCGCCAGCAGCCGGCCCGGTTCCCAGCCCGCGAACCTGCAGGGGATCTGGAACGACCGAATGGAACCTCCCTGGGAAAGCAAGTATACGACCAACATCAACTTTGAGATGAACTACTGGCCGGCCGAGCTCTGCAACCTCTCCGAGTGTCACGAGCCCCTGTTCGACCTGCTTGAGGATTGTTCAGTCACCGGGCGGAAGACCGCGAAGATGCACTATGCTGCGCGGGGATGGGTGGTCCATCACAACACTGACATCTGGAGAGGTGCAGCGCCCATCAACGCCTCTAACCACGGCATCTGGCCCACGGGAGGCGCCTGGATGTGTCAGCACCTGTGGTGGCGGTATGCGTTTACGCAGGACAGGGAGTATCTGGAGAGCCGGGCGTATCCCATGCTGAGTCAGGCGGCCCTTTTTTTCCTGGATTATCTGGTCGAAGATCAGAGAAGCGAAAAGGGATGGATGGTCTCGGGGCCCTCGAACTCTCCCGAGAACGGAGGGCTGGTCATGGGGCCGACCATGGATCACCAGATCATACGGAACCTGTTTGCCAACTGTATAGAGGCGTCGGAGATTCTGGGCAGGGATCCAGACCTCCGCCAGCAACTCAGGGAAATCCGGGCACGTATCGCCCCCAATCAGATAGGGCGGCACGGCCAGCTGCAGGAATGGCTGGAGGACCGTGACGATCCGGAGAACAAGCACCGCCATGTCTCACACCTGTGGGGCCTCCATCCGGGATCTGAGATCACGAAGGAGGATACGCCTGAACTATTCGCGGCCGCGAAAAAATCCTTGGAAATGCGGGGCGATGAAGGGACGGGCTGGTCCATGGGATGGAAGGTCAATTTCTGGGCCCGGCTGAAAGACGGAAACCGGGCCTACAAGCTCATCAGTAACCTTCTGCGCCTTACAGGTTCATCTCTGACCGAATACACGGGCGGCGGCATCTACCCCAACCTCTTCGATGCCCATCCTCCCTTCCAGATAGACGGGAATTTCGGGGTCACGAGCGGGATCGCCGAGATGCTGCTGCAGTCTCATCGGAGGGATAAAGACGGGGAATACATCCTGGAGCTGCTGCCTGCACTCCCTTCCGCCTGGCCGGATGGTCATATCAAGGGGCTGTGCGCCAGGGGAGGCTTTGTCGTCGACATCGCCTGGCAGGATGGAAAACTGCAGAGAGTTGAGATATTGTCCCGGGCCGGGGGGCGGAGCATCGTCCAGTACAGAAAAGCACAGATCGAGCTCAACTCAGAAAAAGGGATCGCGTACTTATTGGATAGTAACTTAAAGAAGAAAAGGCCTATACCATGAAAAGATCTTCGCGGAGACCCGCGTCTTCTATTGACTCCGCGAGTCTTTCTTTTTATTGTGAGAAGCAGTTGGAATACCGATGTCCCATAACTTCAATCCAAGGAACACGATTATGAAAAGGGCGTGCTGTTTTTTGATCCTCCTGGCTCTGCTTTCGGTTTCCCTTGCCTCGCAGCAATACAGGGGAGAGGACGGGAAAATACGTGTCGTGATCCTGACGGATCCATACACGGATTCGCGCTCGGGTCCTGAAAAACTGAAGGGCCCCACTCATCTGGCAAACGGAGGCCTCGAAGAGCTCCTGCTCGGATCCGGCTGCACGATCGAACAGGTCCTGGAGATCCAGATGCCTGTGAATCGGGAGAGGGAGTACGGTGAGTGGAACAGGGCCTCTTTGACCAACAGGGAACTCGGCAGGGCCATCTCCGCCCACGACCAGGGTGACGGTTTTTTCATAGGGCTCTTATCGGGCAGCAAATCCCTGGCCGGGATGCTGGCCGGACTCCAGCACCTGGGGCCGGGAAGGGATCCCCTCACAGACAGCCGCGGGCGGGATATCCTCGGTCTCCCCAGGCTGGGGAAAGGAAAACCACTCAAGGTCGGGCTAGTCTGGATCGATGCCCGGGCAGCCTTCAACACTCCGGATATCACGATCGAAGGGGACATGGCCGGGATGAATGTGGCCGTGGCGGCCGGGAGATGCGGCACTACACTGAGGCTTCAGGCCGGGCTTGACCCCCCTTTGTCCACCAAATACATCGTGATGGCGGGCGTGAGGGACACCAGCCCGTACGAAGAGGTCCACATCGACGATTCGTTCATCGAACGCATCTCGGTTGAAGAGATAAGGAATCTTGATGGAAATATCGATGTTCAGATGCGGCGGTTGAGCCGGCTGACCGACATCATCTACATCCATGTGGATCTAGCCGTGCTCAATCCCAAAGAGATTCCCGGGCATACCCGGGCTGTCGCAGGCGGGCCGTCCAGCCGGGAGCTGGCTGACTGCCTGGCGATCATGTTCAAATACCCCAAGGCCTCCGCCCTGGGAGTCGCATCCATGCCCGAAGAACCGGAAGAGATATCTCTGCGGGCCGCCAACACACTGGTCGAAGGCGCCATCAAGGGTATAAAAAGCAGATGATAGATGAATCCCCAAGTGATTGGACAATAAAATGCCAAAAAACCTGAAAATCATCCTGCCGTTGGCCTTACTGCTGTTCCCTGTGCTGCGCTCCGGTCAGGAGTACCGGGATGGGGAAAAGGTCAAGGTCGCCATCGCCAGGAATCCCTTCGGCGCTTCGGAAAGCATCATCGCCGAGGGGATGATCGATAGGCTCGAGTCCCTCGGCTGCGATCCGGTGCCGATCAACGTTGAGCCGGACCGCCCTCATCAGCCGGCACCTGGCCGACCTGATCTCGGCCAATGGGAAGAACCAATACCTGGTCATCGGACTCCTGGGGAGCTGTGCGGACCTTCCGGGCATTCTGGGAGGATTACAGCACATGGGCCCGGGGCAGGAAGAAGCGGTCTATCACCTGGCCGCGTATGTGCCACACAGGATCGCACTGGTCTACTTCGATGCGCACGCGGACATCAACACTCCGGAGACGACACTGAGCGGGATGTACGGAGGGATGGACGTGTCCCTGTCCGCGGGCCTCTTCAATCCGAACAACCGGATCGCCGCCGGTCTGGACCCACCACTGCCTCCCAGCTATATCCTCCTGGGTGACGTAAGGGATACGGACCCTAGGGAGATGGAGCTCATAGACCGCCTGAAACTCGAGATTCTCTCCACGGACGACATCCGCAATCTCACACCCAACGTACGCGTGCAGATGGACAGGCTGAGCAGCCTGGCCGATCTCATCTACATCCACGTAGACATGGATGTGCTGGCACCGGAAGAGGTCCGGGGACACAACCTGACAGCCCCTGAGGGCCCCACCAGCCGGGAGCTCGCGGCCTGCATCGAATTGATGTTCACATATCCCAAGACCGCCGCCATCGGGATCGCTTCTACTCCTTACGGGCCACGGGATCCCGAACACATCTCACGCAGGGCGGCCATCCGCTTGATCGAGGGCGCGGTCAGGGGAGTCAAGAAAAGGGAGATGAACATTCCAGACAGAAGCCGATTACAAGACAGGCCGGCAATCAAGTAAGATTAGCGCAGCTTGTCCTTATAGTTGCTGTGCTGCCACATGCGGACCACGTTTCCTTCAGCATCCCTCTCGAACAGCACCTCTTCGCCCAGGGTCTTGTCGTCTCGTATGCGGCGGAAGGTGTCGGCCTCGATGTGTTTAAGCAGCGTGATGCCCTGCGCCGGGTTTTCCGAGGGAAGCCCCAGGACCGCCAGCTTACCGTACCAGGGAAATACGGCGGTCTCTCCCCACCAGGGCTGGGCATTGTAAGTCCCGGCATACGCCTCGGGATCGACCGTTTCCGAAACAGACTCTTCCTTCTCACTCAGGGCCTTTTTCATTAAGGCTCGCATCCCCGTGGCATATTTGTTGGGGCTCACTCCCTGGGCATTGATCATGGCGATAAAGGCCTGCTTTTTGTGCGGATCCATCCTCAACGTGCTGCGGTATCCCGGACAGGAGCCGCCGTGGCCGACAAACGTCCTGTCATCGACCTCGTACACGGAAAATCCCAGCCCCCAGGCTGTGTCCCAATCCGGGTCCATCCAGTGGACACGCTGCATCTCACGCAGGGTGGAGGCCTTGAGGATCTCTTCTCCGCCTTTCTCCAGCAGACGGAACTGCCAGGAAGCGAACCGGGCCAGGTCCTCGACCGTGGAGGAAAATCCCGCGGCCGGCGAGATGCCTTCGGCCTGAAAAAGCTTCAGCATATCCCGGCTGCCGTCCCGCTTGAGCGCGGAGTACCCCGTGGCCAGCCTGCCCCTCCACAGCGACTCCGGCATCTTCGGCCGGGTGTCGGACAACCGCAGGGGCTCCAGGATGTTGTCCCGGATGTAGGTGGGGAAAGGAATGCCTGACACCTCGGCTACGATCTCTCCTAGTAGGGTCAATCCCAGGTTGCTGTACTGAAAATACGTCGACGGTGGGTAGAGCGCCTCCTGGCTGCCGAGCTTCGCCTTGATCTGTGCATGGGATGGGAAAGGAAAATCAGGGCCGGTCCAGTACGGATAGTCTGATTCCCGGGGCAGTCCGGACGAATGTGTGAGAAGAGCCCTGACGGTCACGGGGCCGTGGTCTTCCCAGGGCTGTTGCAGGTCGAACCAGGGCAGGAGGTCGGCCACACTGTCTTCGAGACGGAGCTTGCCGGCGTCCCGGAGCTGCATGATCGCGACGGAAGTGAACAGCTTGGATATCGAACATATGCTGTAGATCGTGGAGGGATCCGCCGCGACGGCTTTTTCGAGGTCGGCTCTCCCGTATCCTTTGGACCACAGGATGCTCTGATCCTCAACCACCGCCACAGAAATACCGGGCAGCCTGTCATAATCCCTCTGGGCCTCGAGCCAGGTATCGATGACACGGAAAGCGGGAGCCAGGTCGACATCTTTCTTTTCCTCGCCCGAATTGATGCCCGGAGTCGTGCAGAGCATCAGAAAAACTAAAAAACATCCTAAAATGGGTTTCCGGTCCATGGGTGCCTCCTGCCGATCAGATACTGGGATGTGCGTCTTCCCCAGAGTGCAGCCCGAGCTTAGCACACGCAAAACTTCGGAGTCAAACGATTGCACAGGCACATGGAATTGTCGTATGTTAAGGGGGATCTAGAAGGAGGGACGACATTGTCCATCAAAAGAAAACTGTTCAAGATCCTCGGGATATCCTCGGTCATCCTGATCGCGGTTGTCCTGGTAATCGCGATGATCCTGTGGCTGACGGTCGATGCGGATATGATCGAATCGGCATTGGAGAAACAGATCTCCCGCAATGTGGAGATCGGGGGGATCAAGGCCGGATTGTTCTCGGCCGTATCGGGATTCCATGTTGAGCAGCTCTCGATCTCGGACCTGCGCAGCCCTGAACAGATAGAATCGGGAGAAGGGATTCCCGACTCCGAGATCTTCATGCGCCTGGGCTCACTCAAGCTCAATTTTGAGTTCTGGCCTCTCCTGCGCAGGCAGCTCCGGGTTCGCAGTTTGCTCATCGACAAGCCAGAGATCCGACTGATCCGCTATCCCGACGGGACCCTGAACGTGTCGGACCTGATGACGGAAGGATCCGCGGAGCAGGAGATGGGAGCCGGGGATCTCCCACTCTCCGTAAATGTGGGGCGCATTCGCGTCAACGACGGGATTCTAATGTTCGAGGACCAAACCAATGGCAGCCGATACCGGATTCATAGTTTCAACCTGGAGATCTATGATATCCGCATCGATCCCCGAAATCTGGAGGAGCACAATTCTCTCCAGATCCGGGGTGACCTTTTACTTGAATCCGTGTTCATTCCAGCTGGAGGCTTCGCTCAGAAGGTCGAAGCCGAATTCAGGGCAGAGGGAAGGATCCGGCCCTTCGATCCCAAGTCGGGGATTCCGTCCCCTCAGGTAAACATGAAGGTCGAGACACCCTCCGGCCTGATAAAGGGATCCAAGCTTTTTGCCAAGCTTCGTTCTTCCCCCTTGCTTGACAGATTCGGTATAACTCCCGGTTTCCTTCCGGATGACCTGGACTGGAAAGATGGCTCGATCCTTTTGTCTATGGCGGGGGATGTCGTGCGCCTGGAAGAGGGAAAATTTCGCCTCGAGGACTATGGACTGAATTACGGTGGAACATTCGATCTTAAAAGTGAGAGCGTAGATGCAGACCTGGAACTCCTTTTAGACCGGGATCTGAATGCGCCTGTGCGCCGTATGCTGGGCAGCCAGGCTGATGCAGCCATGCGTTCGGACATGAAAAGATATGTTTCGGGTGATGACATCGCCCAAACATTGATGAGAGCCATGCAGAACGACGAGCAGCAGATCCATCTGCTATTCCAGATTTCCGGTACGATGAACAAACCAAAGGCGGGGTTGAAGGGGCCCGCATCCGCAGCCTTGAGCGCTGCGGTGCAGGACATGGTCATGGAGCGCGCTCAAGCCGCTGGTGAGCAGGCCCTCAAAGAGAAAGTGACCGATAAGCTCAAGGGCTTGATCAAGAAGAAATGAGTGTGAAAAAGATCGGGCTTGCTTTAGGTGGGGGCGGCGCCCGCGGTATCTGCCATATCGCATTTCTCGAAGCGCTCGATGAAATGGGCATCGAAGTTTCGATGATCTCAGGAACGAGTATCGGCTCTTTGATAGGTGCTCTTTATGCTTCCGGATTGTCTGGAGCTGATATCCGTGAAATGCTCAACAATATCCGGTTTAAGGATATAGTCGAGATGGTGGACCTCAAGCTCTTCGGTACCACCAGTCTGTTCAAAGGCCAGGGCATGAAAGATTTTATGCAAAAGAACATGACCGTCCATACGTTCGAAGAACTGAAAATCCCCCTCAAGATCGTCGCGACTGATTTTTGGGCACAAAAACAGGTAATCCTGGAAAATGGAGACCTGGTTTCGGCCATCATGGCCAGCATTTGTATCCCTGCCGTCTTTGAGCCTGTTCTCCGTGACCAACATGTCCTGATTGACGGAGGTATCGCCAATAACGTGCCCTTTGACATCCTGAAAGAATACAACCGTACCATC
>CBFDBC010000112.1:0-11809 GCA_965602945.1 uncultured bacterium
GAAACGCGCATAAGCCTTATCCCATTCCCGGACATCCAGGGGCTCGAAGCGATCCAGCGAAAAAGAGCGGCGCACGATCCGGCGGATCTCGGGGATCCCGGACACCGCGCCCAGGCACTGCGCCTGCATCAGGATGTTGCCGGCCGTCGTCGCCTCTGCCGGGCCGGCACTCACCGGTAGTCCGGTGGCATTGGCGGTGAACTGGTTGAGCACGGCATTCCGGGAGCCGCCTCCGATGACATACAGTTGCGTGATGGACTGGGGAGCCACGGAGCGCAGCTGATCGAGCACGTGCCGGTATTTCAGTGCCAGGCTCTCCAGGATGCAGCGTGTCACGGCCGCCGCAGAGTCCGGGACAGGCTGGCGGCTCCGGCGGCAGGCCTCCCGGATGGCCCCGGGCATGTCATCGGGATTCAGAAAGGCTTCGGCATCGGGATCCACCAGGGACCGGAAGGCCGGGGCCTCCTCCGCGGCCAGGACCAGATCTTCGTAGGAGCAGGGATGGTCCCTCTGCCAGGTGCGGCGGCAGGCCTGGAGCAGCCAGAGCCCGCATATGTTTTTGAGGAAGCGGAAGCGCCCGCCCGCTCCCCCCTCGTTGGTGAAATTGAGCTCCAGGGATCTCGGCTCGATGATGGGTTTCTCCACCTCGATCCCCATGAGAGACCAGGTGCCTGAGCTGATGTAGGCCCACTCCTTGCCTTGGGCCGGGACCGCTGCAACCGCGGAGGCGGTGTCATGTGTCGCGACGGCCACGGTGGGGATCTCCCCCAGTCCGGTCGAACGGGCCAGCTCCGGGAGCAGCGTACCCACCACCGTTCCCGGGGGCACAACGGGCTGCATCAGGGAGGGTGAAAGTTCGAGCAGATCCAGAAGCTCGGGTTCCCAGTCCCCGGTCACCGGATTGTAGAGCTGGGAGGTTGTGGCAGAGGTGAATTCGGTGCTCCGCTTCCCTGTCAGCATGTATGTGAACAGGTCCGGCATAAACAGCAGGTCCCGCGCTATGCCCAGCAGGGGAGAGCCGGAAAGCCTCAGGGCATAGAGCTGGAAGAGTGAGTTGAAGGGGAGGAACTGGATCCCGGTCAGGCTGTAGATCCTTTCCCTGGGGATCCGGCGGAACACCTTGTCCATGACCCCTTCCGTGCGGGGATCCCGGTAGGCGACGGGCAGGTCAAGGAAGGAACCGCCGGGACCCAGGAACCCGAAATCCACGCCCCAGGTGTCCACCCCCAGGCTTTCCGGAGGGGAAGCGCCCCCCCCGACGCTGAGCCTGAGCGCCTGGTGGATGTCCTCGAACAGGCGGAAGATGTTCCAGCGCCAATGCCCCAGCAGATGAACCATCCCGTTGGCGAAGCGGGCCTTCTCCTCCAGGATGAGGGTCTGGTCCCGCAGCCGGCCCAGCATGGCCCGGCCGCTCTCCGCACCCAGGTCAAACGCCAGGAACGACCGCTCTTGCATGTGCACTCACCTCGCCAGCATCCAATTATCATACTCCTTCATTTGAGTCAAACCGGGAGGCATCCATTAGGGAAGCAAGTCGTAGCGACTCAGTAAACTCCCGCCTCTCTAAAAGATTCACTGCTGTTGAGGGAATTGTGTTGAGTATGGCCGGAAAGAGCGGCGAAAATGAGTTTGCTGCAAATCGCTTGCATTTGAAGTTCTCCTCGCTCATCATGACTGAAAGGAGTCCTGATGCCCAAGGAGACGATGACACCCGAGGAAAGATGGGGGGCCGTGATGTCCGGCCGGAAACCGGACCGCATCCCCATGGATTACTGGGGGACGGACGAAACCACCACCATGCTCCTGGGCCATCTCGGGTGCGCCGACCTGCGCGAAATGCTGGAGATTCTCCACATCGATTTCCTGGCCAAGGTCGAGCCCGACTACTGCGGCCCTCCGCTTCCCCCGGATCAGGATGTGTACGGCTGCCGCTACAGGGATGTGGATTACGGACGGGGTGTTTACCGGGAATGCGTGTCCCACCCTCTGGCTGATTACGCATCCGTGGATGAGATCCGGGAAGGATACACCTGGCCGGATCCGGACTGGTGGGACTATGGGCGGATCAAAGCCCAGGCCGAGTCTTTCAGGCCGTATCCCATCAAGGGGGGCGAATACGAGCCTCTCCTGACCTACAAATACCTGCGGGGCGAAGAGCAGGCCTACCTCGACCTCCTCATGCATCCGGACATGGTCCACTTCTGTCTCGACAAGCTGATGGATCTCAGCCGGGAGCAGATCGTCCGGACCTACGAACAGATTCCGGGAGAAGTGATGTTCACGTATGTGGCCGAAGACATGGGGGGGCAGGATGACCTGCTCATCTCACCCGACCACATCCGCGAGTACCTGCTTCCCCGCATACGAAGCATCATCGATCTGGTCCACGGGGCGGGTGTTCATGTCTTTCATCACAACGACGGCAGCATCCGTCCCATCATCCCGGACATGCTGGAAGCGGGGATCGATCTTCTCAACCCGATCCAGTGGACCTGCGGCGGAATGGACCGGAAAGAGCTCAAGCAGAGTTTCGGTGAACGGGTAGTGTTCCACGGCGCCATGGACAACCAGCACACGCTCCCCTTTGGTTCGATCGCAGATGTTCAGCAGGAGGTCCTGGACAACCTGGACCTGCTGGGGAAGGACGGCCGGTTCGTGCTGGCCCCCTGTCACATGATCCAGTCTCTCACTCCACCGGAAAACGTGGTCGCCATGTACCGGGCCGGATACGAGAACGGCTGGTTTTGACGGGGTCAGGCTGACCCCATTAGAATTCGGTGCGGTGGACACCCACGTTGCCGTGCTCATCTACGACCTTCACCGTGACCATGTTGTCCGCTCCGGAGGGAAGCGTCAGGCTGACCTCGAACTGCTCCTGGCGGCCGTCACAGATTCCATCCACAGGGGCGGCGATGCGCCACTCGTCGGGACGGATCAGGTACCGGACCTCTTTGATGCGGGAAAAGCTGTCCTGAGCCGTGAACTGGAGGGACAGCCGTGAGCCGCTCCGCGTGGCCTGGAATCCGCTGATCACGGGCAGGGAATTGTCGATCACGAAGTGCCGGCTGATCTTCTCGGTCTTCAGCTCCCTGCCGGCGGGATTGGAAGGGCCGTCGTGGGCCTCGAGCTTCAGCTCATACTCTCCGTCAGGCAGCGTCAGTGTCTCGAACGCGAAGACCTTCTGGGTGACGGAAGACTTGAGCAGCCTCCAGTCGCCCTCCTGCCGTTCCCTTATTGACAGGTCGTAAAGCAGGTGATCGCCGTTCTCATCCCGGGCATCCCATATCACGGTCTGATACCCTTTGCGCTCGGTCTTCTTCGCCATGGCTAAGCTGGAGGCACCCTTTTGCGCCGCGGCTTTGGCCGCAGGGCCGGGATTCAGGCCCAGGATCGGGTCAGCCTGCGGCGGGGACTCCAGGAAGATCGTATTCACAGGCAGGATCTCCAGCATGGAGATGACCGGTGCCACATTTGTCTGCTGGTAGAAGAGGGAGACCTTCCCGATCTCGGGAGAGATCCGGCCGGCATCTGTCTTGAACAGGATCTTGAACTGGAGGTACCGGGCGGCGGGATTGAGGATCTGCTCACCGGGGCTGTTTCCATAGGGTGGCGACCAGTTGCTCCAGGTGGTGCCGGGCTGATCGGAGTTGCCGCTCCGGGTCTGAAGCTGGATCGTGGTCCCCCTGGGAAGGGCCGCATCCCATTCGATCCGCCCCCAGGAGGAGAGAAGCCCGGCGTCGAAGACCTCGCTGGTGTACTCTCCCCGGTCCCTCTGATCGGGATGCAGGAGGCTCAGGTGGGGTGGATTGTTGGCCAGGCTGTAGATCTGCGAATCCCCCTTGAGCAGGGTGAATACCTGCTCGGATTCCTTCTGAAGCAGAAGCGAGATCTTTTCTTCCCGGTCCGCGGCATAGATCCGGCCCCGGTTCCCGGTGCCGAAGATGATGCGCTTCCGGAGATTGTCCCAGAGAAGAGTATAGATGATGTCTTCCTCGGAAGACCATATCTTCTTGGCTATGCCGTCGGAGCCGATGCGGAAGAGGGCTCCGGGCTGCTTCAGTCCGCCCGTCTCGGGTTCCGAAGGAGCTACGCCCTGAGGGGTCACGGTGATGGCCACATCGGGCACAACGGCCACTCCGGCGGGTGTGTCGGGCGCTTTGGAGGCCGGACGAACAACCTTGCCCCCTGCGGCCATGTAGATCGCCTCCTGATCATCCAGGGCTATGGCCCGGATCTCGTCGAAAGGCGATTCATAGAGTATCTCGGGCGCCTTGCCTCTCGCCAGCCGGTACAGCCGGCCCTTGCCGCCGCTGCCGGCCAGGATCTCCCCCTGCGCCGTTTTCGTCAGGCAGAGGATGTGGTTCTCTTCGGCTTTGAGCCACTCCGATCCATCCCCCTGCGGGCTGATGGTGTAGACCGCGCCGTTCTCTCCGACCGCGGCCAGCAGGAGGTTGTCATCCATGAACTCCAGGTCCCAGATGTACCGCTCCTCAGGATCGAAAAAAGGCTCGCCCGCCATGGGCGCCGTGATCTTGTAGATCTTGCCGTTGGGCGAGGTCCCGGCATAGAGATGCCCGCGGGAGTCCTGTGCCAGGCAGTAAACATCCATTTCCGGTGTATGGAAATAGAGTTCCGACTTCCCCTCCCGGTCGATCTTGTAGATGTTGCCGCCGTGCCCGGTCCCCAGGAAGACGTTTCCGTCCCGGTCCCTGAGAGCACACAGGTAGAATTCCTCCAGGGGCCCCTGCCATACCACTTCCCTGGGGGCCAGCGACAGGATCCCCGCATACGAAACCGAGATACCGTCGAACTTTCCCTTGAGGAACTGTTCCAGGCGGAGGAGCTGCCAACTGCGCGGGGTCACGGCTTCCACAGAGACAGCGCTGAAAATCATAAGGGCAATGCCCAGGACGGTCAGTCTCTTTATCATCTTCCACTCCTTCTTTTTTCCGATGGTATCAATCATCATTTGATCTTCACCGGGATTATGGTCGCACCCTGGAACACGGAGGGGACCCTCACCTGTATCTGGAACAGTGTCGAGCGGGTCAAGTCGGTGGGTGCCGAGCTGGCGGCCCGGGGCGAGGCGAACATGGATTTCATGGATGGCGGCAGGTTGGGCATCTCCTCCCCTTTCAGGAACAGGCCGGGTTTCTCCGCCACGATCTTAATGTAGATACGGTTGTTCTTGCGCAGGTTGCCCAGCATCCGGACCATCTGGTCCAGGCTGCGCGGGATGAAACCGGCGCTCTGGTACTGTGCTCGTTCGAACTGCTGCAGGCTGAGCGTATCCGATACGATCAGGTAGAACTCCGATCCGGGCGGGAGCGCGGGCGCGGGGATCACACCTTCCTGGACGTGGCCGCCACCCCGAAAATTGCGGATGAAGATCTTGATCTGGATGAGCTCCCCCGGCGAGACATCGTATTTATCGAGCAGCACCTTTTCCAGGTAGGACATGCGGACGTCCTCGGTGGCCGCGAACTTGAGGTCCACCCGGTGGATGGTCAGGTCCGTGAACTCGTTGTTGGTCAGGAAAAACGCCACGGATGTGATCATGTTGACACAGCTGCCGATGGCGCTGTCGAAAGTCCCGGAAAACAGGTCCTCCATCTGGATGCTCATGCCGTTCTCCAGGTAGATGGTCCCCATGAATTCCAGCGAAAGGTCAGCCGAGGATCGCTCCTCGGCCAGCATCAGGCTGGTCACGGCGGTGTTGAGCAGGAAAGGCGTCAGGAGCTTATCGTCCGCAACATTGAGTTTGTAGGTCTTGATATCCGTCTCAGAATGGAGCAGCTCGATGTTGACCGGGATCATCCGGGGCGGACTCCCCAGCTCGCCCAGCACGCCGGACGCACGGTCCTGGACGAAGCGCCCCACCTGGATCGTGGAAACGGCCAGTTTCTGGGAGACGTTCAGGCTGGGCAGCACACCGATGACATCGGCCTTGGCCATGGCGAAATCCACTGCGCCCAGGTTGTACATGGGGTGGCCGAACGCCAGGACCTTGTTCCCGTTCACATAGGTCACGGTCCCCGTGGCCCCCATGTTGAGGTCGCCCGTTATGAACTGAACACCCACGGCGTCCCCGGGTTTGAGGCCGGGCTGCGGCAGTGATATCTCCTCCTGGGACCTGGTATGAAAGCTCGAGCTCACAGGAAGGAATCCCAGGCGGGAGAAATAACCTTTGTTCTTTTCGAAGGCCAGTGGAGAAAACCCGGAAAAAACCAGGGGCATCTTCATCGGTACCAGGGATTGGCCCTCGTACACGGCGGGCTCCATCCCATCGAACACATGCGCATGGATGGAAAAAAGTTCCTCCAGAGTCATGTATTTCTGGATGGGTCTGGGATCGCTGTAGAGAGACCTGGAGGTCTCCTTGTTCTCGATGGCCAGCATCTCCTCGATGGGTGTGATCCCGGCGATGGGCGCGGTGGAGAACGGGAAGCTGTATGCCACGGCTCCCACGATCTTGCCGTCGATATAGACCGGGCTCCCGCTCATGCCCTGGGCCACGCCTTCCCGATCCAGCCGCTCGCTGCGCAGCCTGGCCAGGATCATGCTCTTCTTGGGCCCCACGCTGGCGTCGTTTCTGAGCACTCCCAGGATCTCTACGTCGAATTCCTCCTGGGTCGAACCCTGGAAAACGCTTCGTCCCTTGCCCGTCATACCGGCCCGGACCTGGTCTACCGGAAGGATCTGCTGGGCCGGCGTCGAGCCGGCCGTCAGGATCACACCCGCCAGAAAAAAGGCCGACATCCACATCCTACGATCGTTATATTTCATCATATTTTTTCTACCCTAGAGGATCACCCTTATGCAGAAAGATTCGATTGTCATGGGATATCTCGGGTGAGAGCCTATCTTTTCTTTGGATCCAACATCTGTATAACCGGCCGGCGCTGATATCGTTGCAGTCAACCCAATATGCCGAGCATCTTACCGCACTGCTCGAAACATGCCAGGACCGTGTCCAATTCCTCGTCCGTGTGAGTGGCGGAATAGCTGGTCCGGATGAGGGCCTTTCCATGGGGGACGGCCGGATAGACCACGGGATTGGTGAAGATGCCCTGCTCCCGCAAAGCTTTCCACAACATGAAGGTCTTCGCGTCATCCCCGACCATGACGGGAATGACCGGGCTCTGGGTCGGGCCCGTATCATACCCCATGGCTTGGAAACCGCCTCGCATCTTATCCGTGATCGCCCACAGCCGCTCGCGCCGTTCCGGCTCCTTTTCGATCAGGTCCAGTGTGGCCAGCACGGTGGCGACGGAGGCCGGTGTAATGCTGGCGCTGAATATCAGAGACCGGGCGTGGTGCTTGACAAAGGACATGACCTTTGCACCGCCGACCGCAAATCCTCCCAGGGAGGCGAAAGACTTGCTGAACGTACCCATCACGAGGTCTATCTCATCTTCCAGGCCGAAGTGCTCGGCGGTTCCACGGCCGTTCTTTCCCATGACTCCGAGGCCGTGTGCATCGTCCACCATGATCTGGCAGTTATACTTCTTGCCCAGTTCCACGACGCCGGGCAGATCCGTGAGATCCCCCTCCATGCTGAAGACACCATCCACCACGATCAGTTTATTGAGGCCCTCATCCAGGGAGGACAGCACGCTCTGCAGGTCATCCATGTCATTGTGCTGGAATTTGTGCACCTCGCCGTAGGACAGGCGGCAGGCATCGATGATGCTGGCATGGTCCATGCGGTCGGTGATCACTGCATCCCCACGGCAGACAAGTGTAGCGATGACCCCTTGATTGGTCTGAAAGCCGGTGCTGAAGGCAACGGCCGTCTCTTTATGCATGAACTCCGCCAGACGTTTCTCCAGTTCAACGTGAATGTCCAACGTCCCATTCAGAAAACGGGAACCACACGTGGCGACGCCGTACCGGTCGATGGCATCCTTGGCGGCCTTCACGACATCGGGGTGATCGAGCAGCCCCAGGTAGTTATTGGAGCCGACCATGATCACATTTTTCCCGTCGATCTTGACCTTGTTTCCCCTGACCTCCTGGATGGGCGTAAAATAGGGATACAGGCCGAGCTGCTGTGCCTCTTCGGCGCGCGTGAAGGCGAAACATTTATCGAAAATACTCACACCGTCCTCCTATGTGTAGAAAATCCCGCCGCATCGAACCGCTTCCCCATACGTGCGGCTCGATTGACCGTTGCTTCGCTTTACCATACAATCGGAACATGAAAGTCTTTTTAACGGGCGGCACCGGTTTTATCGGAAGTCATCTCGTCGACTCCCTCCTGGCTGAAAACGACACGGAAATCTTTGCTCTGGTCCGCGACCTCAGCAACAAAAAATGGCTGGAAGGACGCGATATCCACTGCCTGGAGGGGGATCTGGAATCACTCCCATCCCTGCCCGAAGATGTCGATATCATCTTCCATCTGGCAGGCTCGACAAAAGCCCGCAAACCGGCTGATTATTATACCGTAAACCAGGGAGGCTCGGCAAGTCTTTTTCAGACCCTGGCCGACCGTGGCCTGCGCCCTCGCAGGCTCGTGCTCCTCAGCAGCCTGGCGGCCGCGGGGCCCAGCCGCTCCGGGCGTCCCGTCCGGGAGAGTGACCCCCCACAGCCTTTGACACCCTACGGGCACAGCAAACTGGCCGGCGAGCTGGAGGCCATCAAATACAAAGACCATTTCCCGCTGACCATCATCCGCGTCGGTCCGGTATTCGGCCCGCGGGACAAGGACTTCATCACCCTCTTCCGCATGGTCCGGAAGGGTATCATGCCTACCTTCGGATCCGCCGGCCATCAGGTAAGCCTCTGTTATGTGAAGGACCTGGTGAAAGCCCTGAAGATGAGCATGCTCGACGACAGCCCGAGCGGAGAGATCTTCAACATCGGCGACCCCAAACCCTACTCCTGGGACGAGTTCGGCCGCGCAGCCGGGACGGTTCTTGGCAAATCACCCCGGATGATACGCTTCCCCCTCCCAGTTGTGTACCTGGTGGCCATAATCTCCGAGGCAGTGTGCAAAATCACCAGGCAGACCAGCATCCTCGACCGTAACAAAATCCGTGAGATGCGTCAGGATGCATGGGTGGCCGACATAGGGAAAGCCCAGGAAAGGCTGGGATTCAGCTCTGATTACACCCTGGAGGAGGCTTTGCGGGAGACCCTCCAGTGGTGGCAGGAGAGCTATTCTTGAATGAGGCGGTTGGAGGTGTAGAAGGAGGCGGAGAAGGTGGTGGTGTCCTTGAGACACCAGCCCTCATCCAGGAAACACCCGAAGTATTTGATCCTGCCCTGGATGCGGTGGCTGCCTCGCCTGGAGTCCTGTTTGACCGTGAAGGGGATGCTGACGGTTTCGGTCACATTCAGGAACTGGCGGCCGTCCCTCTCGATGATCTCCATCTCGAGGTCTGAGTTGGTGAAAAAATCCTTGGGGAAGGCCAGCTCATCCGAGGGATTCAACTCGATGGTGAAATGAGGGACCGGGCTGATCGTGATGCCTTCCCGGAGCGTGAAGCGCAGCTCGATCCGGCCCTCCTCGCCCCTGGCCAGACGCCGGGGCAGGACTGATGCCCTGACCTGAAGCAGGCTGTTCTCATCCGCGTTTTCCCAGCCCGAGCCGAGAGCGATGAGCAGAAGAACCAGCAAAATCCGTTTTAGGGTCGACATGCGCCGTTTTCACCTTCCCTCCTAGTTTAGACAATCCTCGCCGAATATTCAATTCCCATGTTTCTAGTGACTGAGCCATTGACCAAGCAGATAGTGTGACGATATTGAGACGAAAAGGAGCCGGGCGAGCGGTTGAGTCGGGATCGGAAGGAATAATCCCGTAACTGGCTTGTATTTTCTATGGCGCCCGGATATCCATGCGTAAACCGGAAGATCCAGCTCTGAGGCATCGTGACACAATGGGGCTTTATTTTTTTCCACGCATCGCTTATCATGGATATTGAAGAAAACAATGGGATACCACACCACCATAACAGGGACAGGACATTTCGTTCCCCCCAGGGCCGTCACCAACAAGGACCTGGAAAAACTGATGGACACCACGGACGAGTGGATCCGGCAGCGGAGCGGGATCGTGACGCGTCACCACGTAGACGAGGGCACAGGCTCATCGGATCTGGCTTACGAGGCGGCCCTCAAGGCAATAGAGAGTGCGGGCATCGATAAGAGCGAGATCGATTTCATCATCGCCGCCACACTGTCGCCAGACCATTACTTTCCCGGGATCGGGGTCATCGTGCAGTCCTTGCTGGGCATCGACACTATCGGAGCCCTGGATGTGCGCAATCAGTGCAGCGGATTCATCTACGCTCTATCTGTGGCCGACCAGTACATCCGTTCGGGGATGTACAAGAAGATCCTGCTGGTGGCCGCGGAGGTGCAGTCATCCAACCTGGAATTCTCCGACGAAGGACGGGATTTGGCCGTACTTTTCGGGGATGGGGGTGCCGCGGTCATCCTGGAACCCACTGAGGAAGAAGGCAGAGGCGTCCTATCTACACACCTTTTCTCCGACGGAGACCATGTCCAGGAGCTCTGGATGGATTCACCCAGCCCCAAGGACAATCCCGTGTTCTCGCATGAAATAATCGACTCCAAGCGCTACCTCCCCAGGATGAACGGCCGTCACGTGTTCGTGAACGCCGTGGAGCGCATGCCGGAGGCCGTGCGGGCCGGGCTGAAACACAACGGCCTGAGCATCGAAGATGTCGACCATCTTATCCCCCACCAGGCCAACGACCGCATCAGCCTCATGGTGGCCAAAAAACTGGGAATCCCGGTCGAAAAAGTCATACGCAACATCGACCGTTTCGGAAATACCACCGCCGCATCCATCCCCATCGCGCTCGACGAAGCTCTCAGGGAGGGGCGCATCAAGGATGGGGACCTCGTCGTGCTGACCGCCTTCGGCTCGGGTTTCACTTGGGCCTCGGCCGTCATCCGATGGTAGGCGCAGGAGAGGCCGGGCAACGAAGCGATTGCCTTCGGCCGCTTTTTTATGCTAGGATTCCGGTTTAATATAATCGCATGCAACATGAATTGACAGGAGAGGATACATGAGGAAAACACTCACACTGCTGGCCGTCCTTGTCTTCGCTCTCGCGAGCTCGGGCCGGCTTTATTCTCAGCAGAACCCGGAAGACGAAAAATTTCAGAAGACGCTGGAAAGCTACCTCGACGCCTTTTGGAAGTTCTATCCCACGGCCGGAACCACTGCGGGGTATCACAAGTACAACAACAAGCTGGAAGACTTCAGCAAACGCAGCCTGGAGAGGCGCCACGACGAGCTGGACGGATTCAACCAGGACTTTGTCGCCAAGGTGGATATGGTCAAGCTAAGTCCAGAGGTTCATATCGACCACGAGATCATCATCGAAGCCCTGGAAATGGAGCTCATCCGCCACGAATCGGTGGTTCCCTGGGGCTACAACCCGCTGTTCTACAACGACATCATCGAGAACTGCATCATCAGCATCCTGAACAGCAGCGCAGGCACACCGGAAGAACGTGCCAAGAATGCGGCAGAAAGGCTCAAAGAACTGCCCAAGCTGTTGAAACAGGCGCAGGAAAACCTCCAGACTCCTCCCCAGATCTATACCGAGACAGCCATCCGGCAGTTCGAGGTCATCCTGGACTTCTACCAGAACGGGCTCCCCCAGATCATCGCACAGGCACCGGAGTCGGAGAGGGGAAAACTGCAGGAGAATCTGACCAAGGCCCTTCCCGAGCTTCAGAATTACCAGAGCTTCCTCCAGAACGAACTCCTGTCCAAATCCACGGGCGAGTTTCGGCTGGGCGCGGCCCACAACCGGCTGCTCCGCTT
>CBFDBC010000113.1:0-11805 GCA_965602945.1 uncultured bacterium
GCCGCCAGGATAGGGCCTTCCCGTACCGCATAGACGCCCACCTTATCCAGCGGGCGGGATTCGAAAGCTATGCAGTCCCCCGCTCCGAATATTCCGGAGTGGGCGACACTCTGCAGGTGGGAATTGACGAGCAGAGCACCCTGTTCGTCCGTGGGCAGGTGCGAGAGCCGGAAAACAGGTGACGGCCGGATCCCGGTCGCGATAAAGGCCAGGTCATGGGGAACGATCCGTCCCTCCGATGGGACACAACCATCGGGAGACACACGCACGATCGGGACACCTTCCTCCACATGGATTCCGCGGCGCTCGAATGATCTCAGGGTCAGCCGGCGGGCCCGGGGAGGGAAATGCTCGAGCAGAGGCCCCCGCGAGAAGATCCGGACCTCGAACGTTTTCGCACATTCCCCGGCAGCCTTCCATGCGTTTCCCGCTGTTTCCACACCGGCAGCCCCGCCGCCGATGACACAGATGCGGACGGCCGTGCCGCGGCAGAGATCGATCAGCCGGAGCCTCGCCTCGGCGAACTGCTGAACAGGCTTCACGGAAAAGACGCGGCCGCCCCCCTTCCCCAGCTCTTCCGCAGGGCCATAACTTCCCGTGTTGAAGGAAACCACCTCGTAAGGCATGGTTTCTCCGGAATCCAGGTACAGGAGCCGGCTCGCGGGATCGAGCCGGGCAATTTTCCCCGGAACGAAATGCGCACCGCGATCCTGTGCCATCTTCTGGACGTGAAAGCGGACCTCCTCCGGGCGGTATGTCCCAGACAGAAGGCCGCTGCCCATCCCCGAATAATACAGGTACGGGGAAGGATTAATGACCGTGACCCTGTGCCCGCGCCGGATGAACCGCCCGAGCTCGATGAGCACGGCCAGATGGGCATGGCCGCATCCGGCCAGAACCAGGTGTCGTCCCATCTCTGTTTCACTCCTCTTGACTCTCGTCCCAACGTCCCCGTTATAGCACAGCCCGGGAATACGGGTCAAAACGCTACGGCTCCGGGTTAGGCCATCTCACTCCCCCGAACCCGATGCCTTGACTTTGCTCTCCGGCCTATATTATAAAATTAGCAATCCGGGATAACAGGGAAACATGGATCTTCCGATCATCCTAACGCCTCTCTTCCCCAGGTATATCTGGATGGAGGAGGTCATTTACTCCCACATCCCCCTCGCCACGCTGGTCACCGCATTCCTGCTCCTGGCTCCCATCTTCGAGCTCATTGGCTTCAAGCGCCGGGACCCGCGCTGGGATCGGCTCGCCCGCAGCCTGGTTTTCTTTGCCATGATCCTGTTCTCACCGGGAGCGGCCCTGGGCACCGGCATCGTCGTGTTCCTCATCGGACTGTATCCCGAATTCTGGGCCCGCTGGTCCAACCTCTTCTTCTGGCCTCTGATCGCGCAGTTCGTGTTCTTCACCCTGGAGGTCGTCTTCCTGTTCTTCCTCTACTACCTTCCCTGGGACAAGATGGCGGCACGCAAGACACGGCACATCACCTACGGATTCCTGGCCGGCGGCTTCAGCCTTGCTATCCAGGCGGTATGGGATGCCGTCGGCAGCTACACGCTTACGCCGGGCGCCGCCTTCCCGGCCGTAAACGAGGCGATCGGCTGGTCGGCCCGGGCCTTCTTCAATCCCAGCTACCCCTACCTGTTCTTCCACCGCTTCTTCGGCAACATCAGCTACGCCATGCTTCTCGTGGGCGGGGTTTTCGCCCTCAAGTACCTGCGGGCCAAGGTCAAGAGTGAGAAGGACTATTTCGCCTGGGGTTCCGATGTCACTTTTTCCCTGGGATTCCTGGCCTTCTTCGCCATGCCGCTCATCGGCTACGGCTATGCCAAGGTCATACAGGCCAAGGCACCCGTCGCCTTCCACGCCATGATGGGGGGACACACATCCCTGCCCTTTATCATCAAAATGACCCTGATCGCGACTTTCGTCTCCATCGCCGGCACCTATCTTTTCGCCCGGCACAGGGACAAGCTGCCTATGCTGGCCGCCGTGACACTCGCCTTCGGAGGGCTCTACCTGGTGCTCAGCCTCCATCCGGCTTTGGACTGGCTGGGCAGCCGGACGCTCTGGCGCGTGGCCTACACGGCTATCATCCTGGGATTCCTGGCTTATCTCTGGAGGATGCGGAAGGCGGGCCGGCCCCTCAACAGCCGGCGTTGGCCCTGGTTCATGTTCATCGCAGGTATGGCCGCCTTCTTCACCTTCGCCATCGGAGGATTCGTCCGCGAACGATCCAAGAATCCCTACACCGTCTACCTTCAGAGCGAGAAACCGGAAACGGTCGCCAAGGAACGCGACCGCTTCCTGCTCTACCAGAAGTGTGTGGGTTGTCACCACATCAACATCCGGAACATCCTGGAGATCGAGGGGGAAGACTGGCGGGAGCGGGTGTTTCGCGAGCGCCGGCGGCCGGGTGTCCAGCTGACCGACGAAGAGACCGAACGGATCGTCGCCTATCTGGAGGGGCACACCCGATGAACCACATGCCTTTCCTGGGGATCCCTCCCCGGTGGATCATCGGGTTCTTCGCGCTTTTCCACACATCGGTCGGGTCCCTGGCCGTGGGACTGGCCTTCATCGTGGTGGTCGCACAGATCATCGGCTTCCGCAAACGCACCTACCGCTACGACCTCTTCGCCAAGCGCACCCAGCTCTTCCACGTCTGCATCTACAACATCGGCACCATCAACGCCATCGGCCTCGTGTTCGCCCTGTCCGGGCTGTTCCCCCAGTTCTGGGCCCACATCATGAACAACTTCTTCTGGCCTTTTGTGATCGAGGAGTTCCTGTTCCTGCTGCTGGCCACGACCCTGACCTTCCACTACTTCTTCTGGGACAAGCTCTGGGGACACAAGAGGATGCACATCCTGCTGGGATCGCTGATGATCCCCTTCTTTTTCCTCCAGATCTACATCATCAATGCCATCGGCGGATTCATGATGACTCCCGGTTACGGGGAAGCCGAAGCCACGCTGCGCTCCGGCATCATCGGGTATGACTTCAAGTCGCTGTACAATCCCTCTTTCCTCATGCTGCAGCTTCACCGCTCATTTGCCAGCATATCCTATGCCGGGTTCTTCATGGCCGGGTGGTGCGGAATCCGGCTCTATACGACGAAGGTCAAGGAAAAGATCAGATACTACGAGGACTGCGGGCTCCTGACGCCGAGATCAGCTCGCGCACCTCGCTGCTGTCCCTGCCCGTCATCGGGTATTTCTACTCACACGTGCTCAAGACCGAAGCGCCGGACGCCTTCTGGAACATCATGCTGGGCCGGGGAGACGTCCATGTGGGCGGTGTGGATATCTGGTGGCTGAAACATCTGATCGTGGCCGCCATGCTGGGCGCGGCCCTGGGCCTGTACAGCCGCATGAGCCGGGCCAAGGAGACCACGTCCCTGCCCGCGGTGCTGGTATACGGGATCTCCGGTTTCTATCTCATGTTCTATGTGGCCATGGGCATGGTCATGACGTGGGCTTTTTTCTTCTGGACCGTGACGCTGGCCGTGGGCAGCGCCCTTCTGGGGCGGCACATGGTGAGCTTCCACAAGGGATCGGGTAAGGCCATCTTCCTCTACATGGGGATCCTGTCCTTCACGACCGTCATGCTGGGGGGCTATGCCCGGGAGGCCGGGCGGCCGCGGTTTGTGGAGCGCATCGCCAACACCAACGAGGTCTATGTGCCCGAAGAGAGGCAGCAGTACCTGTTCCTGCCCATCAAGCCCGAGGACATCGAAGGGATGCCTGCCAGGCCTCCGGAGGCCGACGCCGCCCAGCTCATCCGCAGGCACTGCGTCCGCTGTCATGGTCTGGACAGGCTCCGCGCCTATCCCCGGGACGACTGGGATCGCGTGGTTCGCGTCATGCGCATCTACGGCACGCGGATCTCCGACACGGAGGCGGCCAAGATCACCGCCCACCTGGCCGATGGAAAGACCTACTGATACAGGGAGACCATTGTGGAAAACGACGAGAAACAAGCTCCGATGGACGATCCGGAGTTGAATCCGCCGGAGGAAGATGGATTCGGCGACGGTTACCCGCTGCGGCCTCCCGACAAAGACCCGCGCTGGGCCGTGAACACCGTGCGCATCTGGCTCGGGATCGCATTATTCTCTCGGGCCTTCATCCTGGTCCTCATGGTCCTGGGGATCTTCCATGACTGAACGGCACTTCATCCTGCTGCGCGGGCGCTTCTGGCTCACGATCCTCAAACTTTTCGCTCTGGTGTTCGTCGCCTCGATGATCCTGATCCAGATCCCGGAGCTGGGCTACGATTTCGAGCCCAAGGAGCCTGTGGAGATCTCCGGTCCGGAGGAGCTGACGCCGAACCGATTCAGCCGGGCGACCTTCGTCTCCCTCTCCGGAACACCGAATTTCGATCGTGCCTTCATCTACCGCCGGTACGGCTTGAGCTACACCTATTTCCAGATCGAATCCTACGGCATCCGTCTTGTCGTCCGCACCTACGAGGAGGTGGACGACGACTGGGAGACCATCACACAGTTCGTGGGGAAGCTCAGGTCCTTCGGCCGCCAGCCCTTCTCCTACCGGATCAGGGACATCTACCTGGACCGGTTCCAGGAAGAGATTCCGCAGGACGCCTACTTTCTGGCCCTCTACGACGTGCCCAAAACCAGCGGGTGGCAGATCGGAGCCGTGGCCCTCGCGGCCGTCATGTGGGTTGTGATGTTTTATATGTTCTTTTTTTTCCGCCGGCAAAAAAGCTGATCCCGGGCTATTGCTGCATCAGGATCAGGAACATCCATCCGGCGATCCCCCAGAGCACCAGGGTCCCTGCAGCCACGGCCATCCCCAGCGCAGGGACGTGTGCGATGTAGCGGCGGTAGAAGCGGGCGAAGCTTATCTTGAGCAGCAGGACGGCAAAAAGCGCCATGGCGAAGAAGCCGTGGGTGAATCCCCGCACGTCCAGGGTCTGCCCGGCCTGGGCCAGCCGTCCCATGAGGTCCACACACACCCAGGAGATCCAGGCAAAATAGACCAGGAAGAGATACCCTCCGATGCGGTGGATGCGCATGATCCGTTTGCCGTTGGGGCGCGGCGGTTTTTTCCCGTACACGAACATGGCGGTGATGAATTCGAAGAGTGCCAGGAACACCAGCACCAGAGCGAAGTATGTCTTTGTCAATGGATCCATCTCAGCCTCTCTTATTTCTTATCCTGGGGTATCGGCATGCCCATGCGGCGGGCCAGAGCGAGGAAGTCCGAGCGGGTCACGCGGCCGGCTCCCCGGGAGCGGACCCCGGCTTCGACACCGCCTCTGGCCATGGGCCTGGCAAACGCCGGGACCCGTTCCAGCAGTTCCAGGGCGTCCTGGTCCCAATCCAGCGGATTTTCCGCCTGGACGGGTTTCCCTTCAGTGACCGATGCCGCCCGGGTTACCAGGACATTGGCCTCGCACTGCCGCACCAGCGCCTCGCTGTTGGATCCAAGGAGGGAGGACTCCTCACGATGCTGCCCGAAACGTCCCACCACCACCAGGTCCACATCCGTTGAGCCCGCCTGCTCGGACAGGGTCCTGTAGGCCTTCCCCTGCAGGAGCGTCGTGGTCACTTCGAGGCCCGGCTCTCTGACCTGCTGCTCGGCCTGCTCGAGGAATGCGGTATAGAGCTGCCCCAGTCCATCGTCGATGATCTGTTCGTGCAGTTCCTCTTGTTTGGCCAGACCCACCTCTTCCTGCCGTTCCGGACTGAATGAGGAGGCCATGGTCTTGAAGACCTCATCATGGAAAAAGGGATCATAGACCGCGGCCAGCTCCAGGTCTTTGTTCAGGCTGCGGGCCCAGACCGCGGCCCTCCGCAGCGCGGCCGCAGCCTCCCCGGAGCCGTCGATCCCTACCAGCAGGCGCCGGCCGGCCAGAGGGCGGCGCGCGATGAGCACGTCACAGTCCGCCTGACGCAGAACCCGCAGAGCTGTACTGCCCAGGACGGCTTCAGGCACCTTTCCCAACCCGAAGGCTCCCAGGACGATCAGCTGTACCTGGTACTCATGAGCGAGCCCGAGCAGGGTCAGATAATTGCGGCCCTCCCGCTGCACCGCTTCCACGCCGGCCCCCTTGGCCCGGGCCTCGGCAACGAAGTCCTCCATATACCCGCGTGACATGGATTCGAAACCCTCGAACATCAACCTCCCGTGCGAATCCCTCAGGTCCTGAAGCTTCTCTTCCTTCTGATACTGCCGGGGAAGCACGCGCTCCATCTCGCGGAAGCGCAGGCTGTGGATCCCGGAGTCATACACGTGTGCCGCCACCAGCCCCGCGCCCAGTCTGTGAGCCAGCTCCAGTGCGATCCCGGCCCCGTACGCGGACCACTCCGAGCCGTCCAGGGCCACCAGGATCTTGGAATACACGGAGCGCTACTCCTTCCCCCTGATAAACGGCGACTTGTCCAGGACCTCGAAAACACGGATCACATAGGCCAGGGGATATTCGTTCTGGGGCAGGTGAAAGCGTTCGAACTCGAAGAGCCGCCTAGCGGCCAGCAGAAAGCGGTGGTAGGGATCCTCGGGCGGACAGATGTCCACCTCCCCGTTGACCTGAAAACTGAGGTAGCTCACGCGCTGAGGCAGGGGAAGCATGCCCATGAAGAGCAGGCTGATGCGCGGCAGGGCCCTGAGGTTTTTCAGTGTCCGCCCCTCGAAGATCTCCAACCCTCCCATCCGCCCCGCGTCGAAGTGTGCGGGATCGGCATACAGGCGCTTCAATGCCCCGGAACGCTGGGGAAAGCTCTCTCCCCAATCCGTCTTCCGGGCCTGGTCAAACACATCTTCGAACTCACGGATGAAATCGGGCAGCAGAGATTCCCGGGGCACCAGGCCGATCCCCTTGATCGAGAGGTTGACGGGGAAGGAGCCGTCCGCGGCCCAGGAGGCGATGACCGGCAGGTGGGCGGAGAAAAAGCGGACCTGACGGCCCTGATCCATCTCGTCCAGGAGCTGCCGGCGGGACCGGACCATCCACTCCAGGAATCGGGAGGGGATCGGGGCAGGCGTATTTTCCTTTTCCATGGGTTTGTTCAGCCGGACAATCCCCTATCCTACCCTATTTCTTATGGAATGCAAGTCATTCTTCCGGTGTGTCTTCAGCGGATTCCTCTTCGAGTTTTTTCAGGAGATCCTCCTGCTCGAACTTCTTTCCTTCCCAGTCGGAATAGTAATCCTGCAGCCTGCGGCTGATCTCGATGAGCTCCTTCTGGATGGCCACGGCATACTCACGCTCCTGAAAGGCATCCGGGCGGCACAGATACTCCTCGATCTCCTTCTTCCGGTTTTCGAGCCGCTCGATCGCCTCCTCGAGAAACAGGGTGTCATTATCGAGACGGTTCCGCTCCTTGCTGACCCTCTGGCGGGCCTCGGCCTCCCGCCTCTTCTGCTCCTTGCTCTTCCGGCTCAGGAGGGTCGTCTTGGTCTTTATTCTGGGCCTTATGTCTTCCTCAGGCAGATCGTCTCGTTTTTCCATGCGTTTTTCCAGATAATAGGAATAGTTGCCGACGAATTCGAACAAACAGCCACTCTTGAGCTCGACCACACGGCCGACGAGCTTATCCAGGAAGTACCGGTCGTGCGAAACGAGCACCAGCGTCCCTTCGTACCGGGACAGGGCTTCTTCCAGGGCCTCCCGCGACATCAGGTCAAGGTGATTGGTGGGCTCGTCCATCACCAGGAAATTGACGGGTGAGAGCAGGATCTTGGCAAGGGAAACGCGGGCCTTCTCTCCGCCGGAAAGGACCGCGACCTTCTTGTCAACATCGTCGCCGCTGAACTGGAAGACTCCGAGCGTGTCCCGGATCCTCGTGACGTAGGCCTCGGCCGCCGTGGCGGCCACTTCCTCGTAGACGGTGGCCTCCAGGTTGAGACTCGCCACCTGATGCTGTGCATAGTAGCCGATCCGCACCCTCTGACCCAGGATCAGGCTCCCTTCCCGGGTGGACAGCTGGCCGGCGATGAGGCGGGCCAGGGTGGTCTTGCCCGCGCCGTTGGGCCCCACGAGCGCCAGTTTATCGCCTCGAAGCACGTGCAGGTCCACGTCCTTCAGGACCCAATCGTCTTCATCGGCATAGCGGAAACCCATGTCCCGGAGCTCGAGCACATCCCTGAAGCTCTTGATCCCCGGCTCCAGCTGGAAGCCGAACCGCCGCCTTTCCGGAGGCCTTTCCACCTGCACGACCTTCTCCAGGTGTTTGACCCGGCTCTGGACCTGGGAGGCCTTCGTGTTCTTGGCACGGAACCGTTCGATGAAGCGCTCCTGACGCTTGATCTCGGCCTGCTGTTCCTCCCATTTTTTGAGCATCCGCAGTTCCTTCTCCCGCTTGAGGCGTTCGAAGGTATGATAGTTCCCGGGATAATGGGACAGCTCACCCCGGTCCAGCTCGAAGATCTCCTGGGCCAGGCGATCGATGAAATAACGGTCGTGCGAGACCAGGACGACGCTGCCCTTAAATTCCAGCAGGTACGCCTCCAGCCACTCGATGGCGGGCAGGTCCAGGTGGTTGGTGGGCTCGTCCAGGAGCAGGAGGTCCGGCTCCTGCAGCAGCAGGCGGGCGAGATAGGCCCGCATCCGCCAACCGCCGCTGAACTCGTCCAGCGGCCGGTTGGAGTCGCGTTCCGGGAAACCGAGGCCGGAGAGCAGCGTCCTCGACGTGGTTTCCAGCTCGTAACCCCGGGAATCGGCATAATTACGCTCCAGATCTCCCAACCGTTCCAGGAGAACTTCGTCCTCGGGGGCCTTGTTCAGAGCCTCGTGCAGGTCCAGGATCTTCTTCTCCAGGCTCAGCACATCAGCGCGGCCCTCCAGGACGGCTTCCAGAACAGTTCCCCCGGATAGGGAAAGTTCCTCCTGGGGCAGGAGCCCGATGCGGAAGTTCTTGGGCTTGACCACACGGCCCTTCCGGGGGCTGAGCTCGCCGGTCATGAGCCGGAACAGGGTGGTCTTGCCCGCGCCGTTGGGGCCCACGAGGGCCGCCCGGCGGCCGGGCTGGATGGCCCAGTTGATGCCGCGCAGGAGCTCACGCTCCCCGATCGTGTAATCCAGTCCCTGGACCTGCAGCATGTTTTCCTTCTTACTCTCGTCCTCTCTAATTTAGCAAAATCCGCCGCCAATTTCGAGTGTTGGGGGTCAGGCTTTGATAACTTTGATAATTCAATACATAGATCCCCAGACCTGATCGGAAGTTATTAAAGTTATCAAAGCCTGACCCCCAATAGTGATATGATATGGCTGAATCCCGTGAACAGGAGGATGGAATGAAGACAGAAGATCTCCGCATCGACACCCGGCTGGTCCACACCGGCGACCCTGAGCCCCGTGTGCTGGGGGCTGTGAGCCCTCCCATTTTCCAGTCGGCCAACTACGAGTATGTCCCGGCTGACAGCTATCACGACATCCCCTATATCCGGATGAACAACACACCCAACCACAAGGCGCTCCACATCAAACTCGCGGCCCTGGAGAACGCGGAATCCGCGCTGGTGACGGCCAGCGGCATGGCCGCCATCACCACTGCGCTGCTCACCGTCTTGAAGGCAGGCGACCACCTCCTGGCCCAGGACAGCCTATATGGGGGAACCCTGGACTTTATCTCCAATGAGTTCGAGGGTTTCGGCCTCACCTGCGACTTTCTCGACGCCACGGCAGCTGAGACCTGGGCCGCAAAGCTGAGACCATCGACCAGGGCCATCTACGTGGAGAGCATATCCAATCCCCTGCTGCAGGTCCCCAACCTGGAGGCGGTGGTGGAATTCGCCCGAGCGCACGGACTGGTCTCCATCATCGACAACACCTTTGCCACGCCCGTGAACTTCCGCCCTCCCGAACTGGGATTCGACCTCTCGCTCCACAGCTGCACCAAATACCTCAACGGGCATTCGGACATCGTGGGCGGGGCCGTGATCGGGCGGCGTGACCTGGTGGAGCGGGTGACACACATGCTCAACCACCTGGGCGGGTCCATGGATCCGCATGCCTGCTTCCTTCTCTACCGGAGCCTCAAGACCCTGGCCCTGCGGGTTCGCTGCCAGAACGAGAGCGCGCTGCGGATCGCCCGCTTCCTGGATCGGCACGCGGCCGTGTCGGGAGTGAACTACCCCGGCCTGGAGAACCACCCCAACCATGAACGTGCCGCGCGTCTCTTCGAAGATTTCGGCGGTATGATCAGCTTTGAGCTCACCGGAGGCACCGCGGCGGCTGAGGCGTTCTTCGACCGTATCCGCATCCCCATCGTGGCCCCCAGCCTGGGAGGGGTGGAGAGCCTGATCACACGGCCTGCCACTACGTCCCACCTGGGCATGGATCCGGACGAACGCCGCCGGATCGGGATCTCCGACTCGCTGATCCGCTTCTCCACCGGGATCGAAGCGGTCGAGGACCTCATCGACGACCTGAGTCAGGCCCTGACCTGACCGCCAATTTGTCAACCTTTTTGCCGCTCTCCCGTATACCTAAATGACGAATTACTTGAATATTTCAAACAATTATCCTTGAAATTTTCAAACTTTCACGGACAGAGAGGCAAAGCATGAAAGAGCTGACGTTGATCGAGCAGTACATTTTGCTCTCGACCTTTCAACTGGAAAAGAATGCCTACCTGGTAACGATCAGGGAGCACATCAAAAACATCACCGGAAAGGACATGGCCATCGCGACCATCTACGTGCCGCTGGAGCGCCTGAACCGTCTGGGATACCTGTCCACCCGGCTGGTCAAACCCGCGCCGCGTGTGGGGGGCCGCGCCATCAAATACTACCGGCTAACCCGGGCCGGCATCCAGGCCCTGGATGAGATGAAGCGGATCCAGGAACGCTTCTGGATAGGATACTCGAAGACGGCCGCCTCGGACTGAACCGATGATGAAGATAAAGGACACGAACCTCTCTCCCCTGCCCCGCGTCGAGAGACGGCTGCTGCGCTGGCTGCTTCCCAGCCATGACCTCGATAGTCTGATCGGGTATTACGAGGCAGGGTACCGGGACATCTTTGCCCGACTGGGCGGGGGCGCATCCCGGCGATGGTTATGGTTGCAGATCCTTAAAGCTGTGCCGACCCTGATCCTTATGAGATTCAGAGGGGAGACGATCATGCTCAAAAATTACCTGATAACCGCCCTGCGCAACATAAAAAGGCACAAGGGATATTCATTCATCAACATCGCGGGCCTGGCCATCGGCATGGCCTGCTGCATTCTGATTTTCCTCTGGGTCAGATACGAGTGGAGCTTCGACCGGTTTCACGAGAACGCCGATTCCATCCACCGGACGGTGATCAGCTGGCCCCATGGCAGCGATACGCGCTGGCACTGGCGCACGCCGCCTCCCCTGGCTGCGGCCCTCAAATCAGGGCTTCCCGAGATCAGGGATGCCTGCCGCTTCTACACTGTGGAGGGAATCCTGGCCGAGCAGGGCGAGACGCGTTTCAAGGAAGAGATCGGGTTCACCGATCCCGAGCTGTTTTCGATCTTCACGCTGCCGCTGCTCAGGGGAACCCGGGAAGCCGCAATGGCCGGTCCCCAATCGCTGGTGATCTCGGAGACAGCGGCCCGGAAGTATTTCGGCGATGAAGACCCGTTGGGCAAGACCCTGGTCATCGATGACTCCCTGACCTTCCATGTCGCGGCGGTCATGGAGGACATCCCTCCCAACAGCATGCTCCACTGTCCGATCCTCATCCCCTTCGTCCACCTCAATACAGTGACGGGAGCCGGGGATGTGGGAGATTGGGGGAATTTCGGCTACAACACGTTTACATTGCTTGAAAAGAACGCCACTAAAGCTCAAGTCGATTCCA
>CBFDBC010000114.1:0-11709 GCA_965602945.1 uncultured bacterium
CCGGGAGGGCGGAACCCAGATGACCCTCGCTTCCCAGGAATTCCCTCCCTTTACTCAATCCTGCTCCGGCTGGAAAGCGGAGTCGGTGGAGGCCCGGACTATGGACGACGGGGTGAGCATCCGGGTCGCGGGCTCGTATGATCAGGCTGCCGGAGAGTACACGCTCACCATCCGGGATTCGGGGGCCATGGAGGTACACTTCCGCTTCACCTGCCGGGAGGAGATCGACCCGCGCCAGATCGGGCTGGTGTTCTCGCTGCCCAAGGAGTTCGACACGCTGAGCTGGCGGCGGCGCGGCCTGTGGTCTGACTACCCTAAGGATCACATCGGCCGCCAGGTAGGCAGCGCTTCGGCTTTTCCGGGAGTCCTTCCGGTGGGGCCGGCTGGTCCCGGCATCTCGCCCTCATGGCCCTGGTCGCAGGATGGCAGTGCACTGGGCAGCCGCGACTTCCGCTCCACCAAATCGCACATCGAACGGGCCATCCTATCAGACAGCGGGGGGAACGGATTTGCCACCCTGGCCGGGGAAGAGGAGAGATACATCCGCTGCTGGGTGGACGGAGATACCGTACGTATGCTGGTTGCCGTGTACAGCAACGCGGGGGCCGAGCGGTTCTATGTTCGCCATGCCCAAAGCGGATACCGGGCTCTCAAGCCCGGCTCGGTGGTCTCCGGATCCCTCAACCTGAGGTTTGTCGAAAATCAGATCCGTCGATAGAGCACCCTGGCTTTTTTCGCCTCTCTTCCCTGCCTCCTCGAATATGCTCAATTGTCACAGCAGGAATAAGGAAAGCAAGATCAGGATGAGCAGCACGATCTGGAGGCCCTTCTCGATTTTGTTATCCAACGGACTCATGGCAATTCTGCTTGCTTCTATATCCTGCGACGCACAACAGGTTGGACCCTTCAGGCTCTCCAGTCATTCCGGCTTCTCCTGAATTAATAACTCATCGGGCTTCATATATGTTTCATGATCGAGCGAAACCGGAGGAAGTACGATATGTTTGCCGGCATGCCGAAGGATTTGCTTAATTCCGGTTTTTTATATAGGCTATAGAATCGCTGATTCCCTCTCAGGGAATGAAAAAAGAGACAGAGAATCGGAAGAAACCGAAAAGGCCGAACGTCCAACATTTGTATACAGAATGAATTCTGCCAACCATCTTTCCACGTTTAACCTTTTGCATACATCCATCCCGGAACTTTCCTTTACCAGAGGATCCGGGGCACACCTAATATCGGAGGAGAACGAAACATGAGAGTTTTATCGAGGTTACTCACCGCGACTTTACTGTTGTGTCTGCTGATGACCTTCCCGCTGCATCACAGCGCGCAAAACACGGCTGCGGCCGGATATCACGACTATGCCGGCCTGAGCAGCGCGCTGAAGCAGGTGGCCCAGCAGAACTCCCGGATCGTCCAGCTGAGATCCATTGGGAAAACCGGGGAGGGCCGGGACATCTGGATGCTCCAGATCTCGGGTACCAAAGGCCCGGATCCGCTGTCCAAGCAGGCCCTGCTCATCGTCGGCAACGCCGAGGGCGACCACGTCATCGGCAGCGAGGTGGCGCTGGGCATCGCGAGCTTCCTGGTCCAAAACTACGGCCAGGACGAAGAGGTCACAAAGACGCTGGACAGCCGGACCATCTACATCGTCCCCCGCCTGAACCCCGACGGGGCAGAGCTGTTTTTCGCCAGGACCCTGCACGAATACGCCGGGAACCTCAATCCCCGGGATGACGATTACGACTGGAAGGTGGACGAGGACGGCCCCGAAGACCTGAACGGCGACGGATCGATCACCCTCATGCGGGTGAAGGACAAGGCGGGCGACTGGTACGCGGATGACAAGGACCCGCGCCTCATGAAGAAGAAGGCATCGGACACCCCACCCGACGAGCTCTACAAGATCTATCCTGAAGGAACCGACAACGACGGGGACGGGCTCTACAACGAAGACGGGCCCGGCGGGTTCGACATCAACCGCAACTTCCCCCACAACTTCGGCTACCGGTTCCGGGGACTCAAGGTCTATCCCGCCTCCGAGCTCGAGACCCGGGCCTTGATCGATTTCATGGTCCGCTACGACCCGAAACTCAAGACCCAGCCCCACAGGAACATCTGCGGCGTTCTGCTCTTCTCCAAGTACGACAACCTGGCGGCCGGGACCGGGATCGAGGGGGGCACGCCTACCTTCCCGCAGCCCCCGGCCGGCGCTGCAGCAGGAAGTGGTGGAGGGAGGGGCATGATGTTCATGATGGGAGGCAGGCGGGGCCAGCAGGCTGCGCCCCGGACACCTCCTCGGGATCCACAGCCCAAGCGGACCGAGACGCGGGACAACGCCCTGTTCAAGAACGTAAGCGACCAATACAAAGAGATCACCGGGATCAAGAGCGCTCTGTCGGATAAGCCCGTGGGCTCGATCCTGGAATACGCCTACTTCCAGTTCGGCGTCCCCGCCTTCTCGGCCAATCTCTGGTCCATCCGGCAGGCTGCCACGGGAAGGCCTCAGATGAAGATGCCCTCTGCCAAGCCGGCAGGACAGGCCCAGCCAGCCGCCACGCCCGACCGTACGGCCATGATGCGGCAGATGATGGCCCGCGGCGGAGGAGCCGGCGGAGGAGGCCAGTCGGCCCAGGCCGCCGGAGGCGGTAACGACGACAAGTGGCTCGCCTGGATCGACAAGAGCAACGACGGCAAAGGATTCGTGGCCTGGACCAAGTACAGCCATGCCCAACTGGGTGAGGTGGAGATCGGCGGTTTCCAACCCTATCTCCGCGTCAATCCCCCGGCCGACCAGATTCCCGAACTGAGTGAGAAGCACGCCCGGTTCGCGCTCTTCCTGGCCTCCCAGTTCGCGGAGATCACCATGGATGCCCCCCAGGTCAAGAAGCTTTCCTCCCAGCTGTTCGAGATCAAGCTGAAGCTGCACAACAACGGGGCCACTCCCTATATCACCGCCATGGGACAGAGGACCAGCAACGTGACCCCCATCGTGCTGCAGATGAAGTTCGAAGACGACGACAGCATGAAGCTCTTCGGCGGCCAGAAACGCATGGACATTCAAAACCTGGCTCCGGGAGCCGAGCGGGAGCTCAAATGGGTGATCATCTCACCGCCCGGGAAAAAGATCGACGTGAGCCTGTGGGCCCGCCAAGGGGGCGGCAGGCAAAAGACGCAGATCGTACTCAAGTAGAGAAAGAAGATGGGAGATAATAGCATGAGAATCCAAAGACATAAAAGGACGATCCTGGGTACGGGCCTGGCTCTGGTCCTGATCTTGAGCGCCTCACTGATGTATGCCCAGGACTTTTTCCCCCGCAAGTGGAACGCTCGCAAGGTGAACCTGAGCTTCAACCACTACTATGATTGGGAAGAGATGGAACAGGCCCTGCGCGCCCTGGAAAAGGCCTACCCAAAGTTCCTGAAGCTTGGCTCCATCGGAAAGTCCTACCTGGGCCGGGAGCTGTGGTACATGACCATCAACAACCCCGACACCGGGGGAGAGATGAGCAAGTGCGCCATGTACATGGACGCCAACATCCACGGCAACGAGGTCCAGGGCGGGGAGATCGGGCTCTACACCATCTGGTACCTGATGGAGAACTACAACTTCAACGACGGCATCAAACAGCTGGTGGACGAACGCGTGTTCTACATCTTCCCCTCGGTCAATCCCGACGGGCGGGACATGTGGCTTCACCATGGAGCTTCGGCCCGCACGGGGCAGGTCCCGCTGGACGATGACAACGACGGCCTCTACGACGAGGACCTGGTCGAAGACCTGGACGGGGACGGCGAAGTAGGCTCCATGTTCATAAAGGTGGAGCCCGGCAAGGGGACTCACCGGCTGGCCGACTCAGGTGACCGCCTGGTCCCCATCCAGAAGAACATCGAGGGCAAGCCCGATGAGGTCGGCGACTACAAGTATATCGGACAGGAAGGGATTGACAACGACGGGGACGGCCGCTACAACGAAGACCAGGGAGGCGGATACGACGCCAACAGGGACTGGGGCGCCTGGTGGCAGCCCCGATACATCCAGCGCGGCGCCGCAGACTATCCCTTCTACTGGCCCGAATCCCAGGCCACACGTGACTTCATATACGCCCACCCCAACATCGCGGGGGCACAGGCTTTTCACAACACCGGCGGTATGATGCTGCGCGGCCCCGGGGCCGAGCTTCGCGGGGAGTACCCGGCCGCCGACCTGAGAGTCTATGACGAGATCGGCAACAAGGGGGAGAAGATCCTCCCGAACTACGACTACATCATCCTCTGGGACGAGCTCTACCCGGTCTGGGGAGGATTCCTCGACTTCACGCACGACATGAACGGCATCTTCACTTTTTCCAACGAGCTCTGGACAACCCGCAGCGACCTGGACGGAGACGGGGAGATCACGCAGGAAGAGGACGAATTCTTCACCAAGTTCGTCGACATGGATGCCACATCCATCCGCATGCACGAGATCGACCACCCCGAACTGGGCAAGGTGATCATCGACCGGGACACGACCAAGCTGACACGGCGCGTCCCTCCTTCCTGGCTCATCGAGGAGATGTGCCACCGCAACATGGCCTTCTGCCTGCTGCACGCCTATGAGATGCCGCTCCCGATCATCAAGAAGGTGGAGTCGGAGAAGATCGACGGCAAGCTCCACCGCGTGGTCGTGACCCTCTACAACGAGCGTCTCATGCCCACACTGAACGCGGCGGCGGCCAACAACAAGGTGCAGCGTCCGGACATCCTGTCACTCGATGGGAGTGTCAAGGTCCTGGCCGCAGGTTCCAGCCAGAGCGCCGGCATCCCGGCAGGGATCCCCGCCCAGTTCATGCGCTTCTTCCGGCGCGGGCGAGGGGGCGGTGGAGGCGACGTGACCTTCATCGACCAGAAGGACCTCAAGAACCTCAGGCTCTACAACGGCATTCCCGGCAGAGGCGAGGTCGAGTATCACTTCCTGGTGGAGGGCAGCGGCACCGTGACCGTCAATCTCGACTGCGTCAAGGGCGGCAAGGACTCCAAGACAGTCGCTCTGAAGTAACAGACCGAACCTCCGGGGCTCATGGCCTGATCCAGCTATGGGCCCCGGATTTCCTCCTCAAAATCTGCCTACTCCACCTGAATCCCGATGGGGTCCAAAGCGTGGCTATTCGTAGCGCAGAGTGTCCACGGGATCGGAAAGGGCCGCTTTAAGGGTCTGTGTGCTGATGGTGATGAACGCGATAAGCAGAGCCGCCCCGGCAGCCAGCAGGAAGATCCCGAGAGTGAGGTCGATCCGGTAGGCGAAGTTGTCCAGCCACTGCCGCATGGCAAAGTAAGCCACGGGCCAGGCGATCACGTTTGCCAAAATCACCATCCGCACGAAATCTTTGGTCAGCAGCCCCACCAGCTTGGAAACCGGGGCGCCCAATATCTTCCGGATCCCGATCTCTTTGGTCCTGCGCTCGACCGTGAAGGACGCCAGGCCCAGCAGCCCCAGGCACGCGATGAAGATGGCCAGCAAAGAGAAGTAACCGAAGATCTCCCCGGTCCTCTGCTCTTTCTTATACAGCGCATTGAAGGAGTCATCCAGGAAGAAAAAGTCGAACGGCTGGCTCTTGGAGTTGTTTTCGAAAACCCTGCGGATAAGTTCCACCCGCCCTGAAACATCCCCCGGCCGGATTCGGACCGCAATGTTGCTGCCGCTCTCGAACGCCAGCGCCATCGGCTCGATCTCCTGGTGGAACGAGGCGAAATGAAAATCCTCGACGACCCCGATCACCCGGGTGAAGTCCATCACATCGACTTCCTTGTTTACGGGATCATCCCATCCCAGCTTCCTCCACAGGGTCTCGTTAATGAGGATCGCCTTGTCATCCTCTCCGAATTCCGGGGAAAAGTTTCGTCCCGCGACCAGGTCGATCTTGAAGACATCCAGGAAGTCGTAGTCCACGTAGTCAAAACACACGTAGGTTTCGACGACCTCTCCGTTGTCTTTGGTAAACTTGCCACCGAAGTAGCGGCTGCGGATATCGGTCGGCAGCCCCCCGGATAAGGAAACACCCAGGACCTCAGGATGCTGCAGCAGCTCGGTTCGGATAGCCTGGGCTCTGGCGCGTGTCTCCTGTTCCCGGATGGGGATTACCACGACATGCTCCCGGTCGAATCCCAGTTTTTGGTTCTTGACGAAATTCAGCTGGTTGAAGACGACCAGCGTGCTGGCGATCAGGACGATGGAAGCGCTGAACTGAAATACTACCAGAACGTTCCTCAATCCCGCCCCTTTCTTTCCGGAGGCACCGAATTCCTTCAGGACATTCACCGGCTTAAGGGCCGACAGGACCAGGGCGGGATAGGTCCCGGAGGCGATCCCGACGAACAGCACCGTACCCACGATCAGGAACAGGAGGCTGGTCTGGGTCAGGGCACCCATCCCCAGCTCGGTCCCTACCAGGAGGTTAAAATAGGGAAGCAGGAACCTGACCAACAGCAGGGAGAGCCCCAATGCAAACACCGTGACCAGCAGAGTCTCCCCGATGAACTGTTTGATGAGCTGCCTGCGATTGGCCCCCGCCACCTTGCGGATGCCGATCTCCTTGGCACGTGTCATGGACCGGGCCGTGACCAGATTCATGTAGTTGATGCAGGCGATCAGCAGGATGATGAGGGCGATAGACAAGAACAAGTAAACATAACGGATCTGGTTGTTGGTGGCGCGTTCCCCCCGAATCTGCGATCTGAGATGGATATCCTCGATGGACTGCAGGAAGAAGGCATCTCTTCCCCCTTCCTGCCCCTGACGGGCAAGAAAGGCCGGGAATTTCTCTTCGATCCCGGACCTGGCGTCCGATGAGGTGAGCTCGACATAGGTCGCATAGTTCCAGACATTCCAGTTACCGATCATGTAGCCGTCTTTTTCTTCGGCCACGGTGGTGGCATGGGAGATGATGTAGTCGAACTGGAGGTGCGAATTCTTGGGCACGTCCTCCACTACCCCCGTCACAGTCATGTCGTATCGGCGGTATTTTTCTTTATAGACGACGACCCTGCCCAGGGGATCGCCGCCGCCGAAGAGCTTCTCGGCCACTTTTTTAGTGAGAACGATGGACCTGGGTGCCTCCAGGGCCCGATCCGGATCTCCTTCGAGCAGCGGAAACGAGAATATCTTCAGGAATTCGGAATCGGCAAAGATACCTATCTGATAGAAATTCTTGTCCTGGAATTGGATGATGGCTCTGTCGGTGAAGGCCTCCCTGCCTCGAGTGGCTCTCTCGATCTCAGGAAATTCCGCCGCCAGGGCTTCCGCCAGCAGCTCGGGCGTATGATTGGAAAATTCGGTGACATCGGGCTCCCTGGTTGTGTTGCGGCTGATGACGCGGAAGATCCGGTCCGATCTCTCGTGGAAACGGTCGAAGCTCATCTCGAACTGGACGAACATCAGGATCAGGATGAAACAGGCCATTCCCACGGCCAGGCCGGCGATGTTCAACAGGGAAAACCATTTGTTCTTGAGCGTGTTGCGGAGGGATATGATCAGGTAGTTTTTAAACATGGTGACACTCCAGTAGATGCGGTTCGTGGCGAAGCCCGGGAGGGAACGGACGACCTGAAACCAGTACCACACGAGGGCCGGCGCCGGTCCGCGTTCTGTTTGGATATGGGAAAACACTTCGTTGAAATCTCCCAGGTGGGTGTATTCCCCATGATCGGAATGGATGGACCTGAGGACCCACTCCGCGAATTTGAGGGGTTTTTGCAGCCTGGGATTCGATGTCATGATCTCTCGGATCTTACGATTTCAGGTCCAGAGCTCCCTGCCACAGGGTTTCCTGGATCCTCTTCAGCTCCATCAGGGCTCTCTTGCCATCCTTGGTGAGGAGGTAGACACGCTTGCTGCGCCCTCCCCTCTCCCGGGTGGGTTCGGTCAGATAGGACTCCAGCAGTTTTTTTCGCTCCAGCCGTTCCAGCGGATCATAAATGGATCCGAATGACCAGTTTTTGCCTGTGGTCTGCATGAGTTCGCTGCGGATGGGCACGCAGTAGGCCTCGCTCTGGAGTTTCCAGACCACCAGCAGCACCATTTCTTCAGACCGGGATAAAAGCTTCATCGCCTTCCTCTCATGTCAATTACTTCCATAATCTGAAACAAACAATTCGCTTTGTCAAGCGATTTGTTCCAGAAATCGAAAATTATCCCTTTTTGGAAATACATACCGTAAGGTTTGACGGGATGGCGAACCTGGTCTGGGTGACGACGTATATATATACAGGGAGTTAATCATGCAGAAAGCTCTGAGGAACAAAACGATTGTGTGGTTATTCATGGCTTTCATACCCGTTCTGCTGGCTGGATGCGGGAAGCAGGTTCTCGCGCCGGATGAGTACGCCTTGAGAATGGGGGCTTCGTCCACGGAGCTGACCTCTGAACTGGAGGCCGCCATCCCGGAGCTCATGCAAGAGGCCGGGATCCCGGGACTCCAGATCGCCCTGATCCGGGAGGGCCGGGTCCTCTGGCACAGGGGCTTCGGCATAAAGAACACCCAAACCGGCGAGACGGTCGATGAACGCACCGTGTTCGAGGCCGCATCTCTCACCAAGCCGTTCTTCGCCTACCTGGTCATGAAGATGGTGGAAGCCGGGGAACTGGACCTGGACACGCCTCTCGTGGAGTACGCCCCCCGGGAGATCATCGAGAAGCAATACATCCGTCACGGCCTGGACCTGGAGGGATTCCAAAAGGACTGGTTCCTGCGCATCACCGCCCGAATGGTCCTGAGCCACTCCTCGGGCCTGCCGCACGGCGGGCCCCGCAGGCCGCTGCCCGTGCTCTTCGAGCCCGGATCCCGCTATCGTTACTCGGCGGACGGCTACATGTACCTGCAGCGGATCGTGGAGCACCTGAGAGGCAAACCCCTGCACGAGATCATGCAGGAGGAGATCATCGACCCCCTGGGCATGGAGGACAGCTGCATGGTCTGGCAGGATCGTTATGCCGAACAGGCGGCCGTGGGACACGACACGTTCTCTGAGACCAGCGGCCGCCACCGCAAACGCCGCTCTGCACATTCCGCGGCCAGCCTCTACACCACGGCCCACGACTATGCGCTTTTTGTCGCCGCGCTCATGAACGAGACCGGATTCGAACACAAGACCATAGACTTGATGCTCTCCCCCCAGATCGATGTCGCCGAGGGTGTGTTCTGGAGCCTGGGCTTCGGACTGGAGGACAACGCGGCCGGGCGGGCCTTCTGGCAGTGGGGCGACTACGGAATCTTCCGCAACTACATAATGGCCTTCAAAGAAAAAGGGATCGGTGTCGTCTATCTGACCAACAGCTTCAACGGACTGAGCATCGGGCCCGAGTTGATCCGGCTTGCCGTCGGAGGGGGCGATATCCTGGCCTTGAGCTATCTCGGCTATCCCCTCTACGACTCTCCTTCCGTGAAACTGGGCCGCCTGGCCGGTGAACAGGGTATCGCAGAAGCCCGGGAGTACTACCTGCAGATGCGCCGGGAATCCCCCGGGGACTTATCCGAACAGGATGTAAACAATATCGGTTACACGCTGCTGCGGGCCAAAAAATTCCCGGAAGCCATCACGGTCTTCCTCTGGAACGTCGAGGCCTATCCCCTCTCGGCCAACGCCTGCGACAGCCTGGCCGAGGGCTACATGGAGAGCGGGGACACTCGGAACGCGATCAAGCTCTATGAACAGGTCCTGACAATGATCCCGGACGACCCGAGCCCTGATAGAGGCACCCTCGAAGACCTGGCAAAGGGCGCCAGGGAAAAACTGGCCCGCCTTAAATGAAGCTTGCCCGAAATTGTGATATAGGATCAATCAGGCAAACTGAAACGTCAGCCCGGTGATTTTCCCCAGCGAGCAAAATCACCTAATTCCTCGGCTCGCTCTCCTCTTCGAGGAACCATGCCCGCTTGCCTCCGGACGGCTTCCTCTTCAGTTTGCCTGACTGATCTGAAAATCAACACGGTTCAGGAAAAGCTCACATGCAGAACAAAATATGGGGAATGCGCTATATTTCAGAGTAAACTTTTTCCTTTGAATATCGTCTTAGCTATGTACCATCGTAGAACTGCGTCGATCCACCGCCATGAAGAGAACAGCCGCGTTTATTCTGACAGCCCTCCTGGTCGTCCCGGTCTGGGCGGCCTCGAGGCCCGAAACGTCCAAGCGTATCTACAAGACCCAAAGGGTCGAACCCGTGCCCCCCTCCATCGACGGGATGCTGGACGATCCGGCCTGGCAGAACGTGGACTGGCAGGGCGATTTTGTACAGCGCCAACCCTATGAGGGCAAGCCCCCCAGCCAGCAGACCCAGTTCAAGATCCTGTATGACGACAAGAACCTCTACGTGGCCATCCGGGCCCACGACTCCGAGCCGGACAGGATCGAACGGCGGCTGTCCCGGCGTGACACCATCGAAGGCGACAGCGTAGGGATCGACATCGACAGCTACTTCGACAAGCGCACTTCCTTCGGGTTTGTGGTGAACGCCGCTGGCGTGAAGCGGGACCTGGTCCTCTCCAACGACGGGGACAACGCGGACATGAACTGGGATCCCATCTGGATGGTCAAGACATCCCGGGATGAGAGCGGGTGGAGCGCCGAGATGCGTATCCCTCTCTCCCAGCTCCGTTTCGCTCCCTCAGAATCCCTGACCTGGGGGCTCCAGGTCCAGAGAAACCTTTTTCGCAAGGATGAGCAATCGCTGTGGCAGTTCATCCCCCGGGACACCGCGGGCTGGGTTCACGGATTCGGTGAGCTCCAGGGCCTGGACGGGATCGAGCCCTCCCGCCAGGTGGAGTTCGTACCCTATTCCGTGGGGAAATACCAGTCCTTTCAAACGGACGAGGGAGATCCCTTCACCAGCGGACAGGACGGAGATCTCCGGGCCGGGCTGGACGGCAGGGTCGGGGTGACCAACGACCTTACCATGAACTTCACGATAAATCCCGATTTCGGCCAGGTCGAGGCCGATCCCTCGGTGGTCAACCTCACGGCCTACGAGACCTATTATGAAGAAAAGCGGCCTTTCTTTATCGAGGGCCGCAACATCCTGAGCTTCCCCATCATGATCGGGGACGGGGACCTGTCCAGCGACAACCTGTTCTACACGCGCCGCATCGGCAGCCGCCCCCGCCGCACCGTCTACTCCGGACCGGGCGAATTTGTGAGCATACCGGACAACACGTCCATAATCGGCGCCTTCAAGCTGACCGGCAAGACCCGGAGCGGCATCTCCATCGGACTCATCGACAGCCTGACAGCCAGGGAATATGCACGCATAGGCTCCGGAGGACCCATCACAAAGGAACAGGTCGAGCCCTTGACCAACTACTTCGGCCTGCGGCTGCAGAAGGACTACAACCAGGGAAAGACCTCCGTGGGGGCCATGGCGACCGCCACCCACCGCGACATCAACGAGCCTTCCCTGAGCTTCCTGCACCAGGCCGCCTACTCGGGTGGTGTCGATTTCGAGCACAGCTGGAAGGACCGGACCTATCACCTGGTGGCCAGGGCGGTCTTCAGCCATGTCCAGGGTTCGGAGGAGGCACTCCTGCGCACCCAGAGATCATCCCTGCGGTATTATCAGCGCCCCGATGCGACACACGTGACGTTGGATCCTGCGCGGCGGTCCCTGAGCGGTCACGGCGGCACGGCCTACGCCGCGAAATTCGGGAGCGGGCACCTCAGCTATATGGCTGG
>CBFDBC010000115.1:0-11698 GCA_965602945.1 uncultured bacterium
TGCCCTGGAAGGCATATCCCAGGAAACTGGCCTGCGTCAGGATGGCCATCAGCGCGTAGACGGTGCGGGCCAGGCGCCCGGCACGCTCATCGCCGAAGCGGGTTTTCATCCATTCCGCTGCCGTGAGCACACGGGAGCGGCGCACCCATTTTCCCATGTAGGCCAGGAAAAAGCCGCCCATGAGGAAACCCCACATCCAGTGGTGCCACATGGACCGCATTCCCAGGACATAGAGGATGGACACGATCCACATAGTTCCCGTGATGTCGAAGTTGGATACGGAGCCGGACATGGCCAGGGCGAGCCAGGGCAGGCGGCGGCCTCCCAGGAAATAAGCATCGAGGTTCTCCGAGGCCATCCGCTTGACCCAGAATCCCAATCCCACGACCAGGATGAAGTAGGCGGCGATGATCGCCAGGTCCCAGGATGTCATGATTTTTTCAGAGGCCGCCGCTGCCCTCGTGCAGGGCGTCGAACATGGCCGCGATGTTGGCGGGCGGGACATCGGCCAGGATGTTGTGGACCTGCTGGAAAACGAATCCGCCGCCGGGCCGCAGGGCCTGCACCTGCCCCATGACATGATGCCTGACCTCTTCGGCAGAGCCGTGGGGGAGGATATCGCGGGTGTCGCAGCCTCCCCCCCAGAAAGTGATGTCACGGCCGAAATCCCGCTTGAGTGCTGAGGCCTCCATTCCGCGGGCATTGACCTGCACCGGATTGATGGCGTCCAGGCCGGCGTCGATTAGGTCGGGCAGGAGTTCCCTCACCCCGCCGCAGCAGTGCAGCATGACCTTGATATCGGCCAGCTCCCTGGCCCGGCTCCAGAGGAGTTCGTGGAAGGGCTTGTAGAAGCGGCGGTACATCTCGGGGGAGAGCAGGGGGCCGCCCTGCCCCCCCAGATCGTCGCCGAACTGGACGATGTCGATGTGGGGGCCTACCGCACCCAGCCATTTCTCGAGGTTTTTCAAGTAGATCTCACACAGGCTTTGAGAAAGCCGGAAGACGTCATCGGGATACATGCCCAGGTAGAGCAGGTAGTTGTCCATCCGGTAGAGCATCTGAGGGACCTCGAACAGGTTGCCGCCGAACAGGCCGATTATGGCCCGGTCCGTTTTCGAGCGCAGATCGCAGGCGGCCCGCTCCATCTCCGCCAGTCCCGCCTTGTCCAGATCCAGGTGGGCGCCGGGGTGGACGACGCCGGTCCAGATTGTGTCTCCCAGGAGGTCCTCGAGGTCTGAGAAGTCGTCTCCGGCGATCCCCCGTTCCATAAGGGGGAAATAGGTCTGTTCGAAGTACAAACAGCCCGGCTTCTGGAGGCCCAGTTCCCGTCCCTCATCGTTCAGGACCACCCAGTCCTGCCCCCGCCGCGCGACGTTAATGAAGCCCGGGATCAGGCAGGGCGAGCCATCCGGAAGTTCCCAGTCCTTCCAGTCCCCGTCCTTAAGCAGAAATCCCCGCCCCATCTCTATGGTGTCCACGCCGAACCTGTCGAGCACATCCTCGTCCACCACGGCCAGCTGCTGGACCATGTCGTACACCCGCACCGGCCGGGGCGGGAGGCCCAGGTGTGAGCGAAGCCTGGGATAGACCAGGGCGGCGATGCCCGAGGACCGGTGCCCCGACAGGTCTATGGGGACCCGGTCGGTTTCCTGGTGGTTCAAGGCCCCGAGTATGCGTTCTCTGGAGGTCATGGCGCACCCAGTATATCCCAAGCCCCTCGAGGATGTAAATGACAGTCGGGCAAGCTGAAACGTCAGCCCGGTGATTGAAAAAGGAGTGGCGATGGCATATATTCGTTCTGTTGACCAGATGGAGACAAAAAAAACCCTGGGCCTGATCGTCAATCCCATCGCCGGGATGGGCGGGCGCGTGGGGCTGAAGGGCACGGACGGGCCGGAGATCCTGGAACAGGCCCGGGCCCTGGGAGCCGTCCCCCGAGCCCAGGAGCGTATTCAGGAGGCCCTTGCGGGGCTGGTCCCGATCAGGGGCCGGTTCCGTCTGCTGACCTGTCCCGGTGCCATGGGGGAGGAAGCGGCTCGCTGCGTGGGCCTTGTTCCATCCCTGGTGTACAGCCCCGGCGATCCGGCATCGACCTCTGCCCGGGATACCATAGAGGCGGCTCGGGCCTTACGGGCGGCCGGGGCAGACCTGCTGCTGTTCGCGGGGGGCGACGGCACGGCCCGGGACATCTTCACTGCAGTGGGGGAAGGCCTCGTGACGATTGGGATCCCGGCCGGCGTCAAGATCCACTCCGCCGTTTTCAGCATCCACCCGAGGGCCGGGGGGGAAGTGGCCGTCGATTTCCTTCTTGGCCGGATCCGGGAGGTCCGGTCCTGCGAGGTCATGGATATCGATGAGGATGAGTATCGGGACGGCCGGCTCTCCGCCAGGTTGTTCGGATATCTGAGTGTTCCCCATGCCCGGCAGCGCCTCCAGTCCCAGAAGACCCGGACTCCGGCTCACGAGCGTCACGACCAGGAAGCCGTGGCTTCCGGGATCGCAGGTCTCATGAACGACGATATCCTGTACATCATAGGGCCGGGGACGACGACGCGGGTGGTCCTCGAGGGGATGGGCCTGCGCGGCACACTGCTGGGTGTGGACGCTGTGCGCGGCGGAAAGCTTGTGGCTCAGGATGTCAACGAATCGCAGCTCCTTTCCCTGATCGCCCCGGGCCGCACTCGCCTGATCGTGACGCCCATCGGGGGGCAGGGATTTATCCTGGGCCGGGGCAACCAGCAGGTAAGCCCCCGGGTCATCGCTTCCCTGGAAAAGACGGACCTGCACATCATCGCCACGCCCCACAAGATCCATTCCCTGCACGGAGCGCCCCTGCGTGTGGACACCGGCGATCCGGAATCCGATGCCCGTTTGAGCGGCTACCACCGGGTGCTCACGGGCTCCGGAGAATCCGTCATCTACAAGGTGGTGCACTGACGTTTGACTTCTCCGGCGGCTTTGGGGTATATCTTGGCCTGTATTAATTTCGAGTGAAAAGGACTCCCCATGAAAACAGCGCTCGTGTGCGGTGCCGGCGGCTTCATCGGCAGTCACCTGGTCAGGCGTCTCAAGCAGGAAGGATATTGGGTGAGAGGTGTCGATCTCAAGAATCCGGACTTCTCGGAAAGCGCGGCCGACGAGTTCCGGATCCTGGATCTCAGGGATCAGGTCAACTGCGAAAGGGCCGTGATCACGCGGGAGGGAGGCCCGTTCGATGAGGTCTACCAGCTGGCCGCGGACATGGGCGGCATGGGCTTCATCCACACCGCGGAGTGCGAGATCATGCGCAACAGCGGCCTGATCAACATCCACATGACCGATGCCTGTGCCCGGATCGGCGTCAAGCGGTACCTGTTCTCCTCATCCGCCTGTGTCTACAGGGACATGGAGCCCGACGAACCGGGGCTTTCCGAAGAAGAGGCGTACCCGGCACTCCCGGATAACGAGTACGGCTGGGAGAAACTCTACGCGGAGCGCATGGCCATGGCTTACGGCCGGTGTTTCGGCATGGTGGTCCGGCTGGCCCGTTTTCAGAACACCTACGGTCCGGAGGGGACCTGGCGAGGCGGCCGGGAGAAGGCCCCGGCCGCGCTCAGCCGGAAGATCGCCGAGATCGAAGACGGGGGCACCATCGAGATCTGGGGTGACGGCACGGCCATGCGGGCGTACACCTACATCGATGACCTGCTGGACGGCATCTATCGCCTGATGCACTCTGACCTGGAAGACGGCGTCAACATCGGGAGGCAGGAGTATGTGTCGGTGAACGAACTGGTGCGCGTCATCGCCGAAGCAGCCGGGAAAGAGGTCAATGTCAAGCACATCGAGGGTCCTGTGGGCGTCAAAGCCCGCAACTTCCGTCACGACCGCATCAGCTCGATCGGCTGGGAGTCGCGGTTTTCGCTGCGTGAAGGCATCGGCCTAACCTATCCCTGGGTTAAAACACAGGTGGAATCAGCACGCGCGGCCCAACAAACCCCATGAATACGGTTTTCCATCCCTGGGATTACCTTATCGTCACCGCATCCAATGACCAGCAGGCCCGGGCCTACTGGACCCAGATGGAGGCCCGGCTGGCATTGGGGTTCCTGTCCGGGATCAAGCATGTCCTGGTCGTTCCCGATCCGGGGGGAAGCCGGATCGGCAGCGGGGGCAGCACCATCCAGTGCTGGATGACCGTGCTGCGGCATGAACTGGCAGAGTTGCCTGCGGCGCAGCGGAACGATCCTCATCTCTGGAGGCAGGTGCTGCAGGGCCTGCGCATCCTGATCATCCACGCGGGAGGGGATTCACGGAGGCTGCCGGCCTACAGCCCTTGCGGCAAACTATTCCTACCCGTGCCAGGGGAATCCGATTCGGTCCTGGGCGAGACGCTGTTCGACCGGCAGCTGCCCGTGTACCTGGAGCTGCCGCCCCCCGATGGGGGAAAAGGACAGACCGTTATCACGACCGGCGATGTCCTTCTCCTTTTCGACCCGGAAGGTGTGCATTTCCGGGAGCAGGGCATCACGGGGCTGGGGACCTGGGTTGCACCCGAAGTGGCACAGGACCACGGTGTCTTCTGCGCACCGGAATCGGATCGGGTGCGCTGTTTCCTGCAGAAACCGGGCACAGCGGACCAGGAGCGGATGGGGGCAGTGAACCGGTACGGCCGGAGCCTGCTGGACATCGGAGTCATGAACCTGGATCCGGAGACCGCAGCCCGGCTTTTGGGATTCGCTGGGGTTCAGGCCGGATCGGATGAAACATGGAAGTGGACCGGCCCGGCGGCCGAAGAGATCGAAGCTAAAGGGCTGGATTTCTACCGGGAGGTCTGCTGTGCACTGGGGACGGAAACGTCATTCCAGGATTATATGCGAGTCATGCAGGAGAGCGGCACGAGTCTTTCCCGGGATGTTATGCAGGCATTGTATGAGACGGTTTCGGATCTTCCGTTCTCCGTCCACCGCCTGTCGGACTGTGGTTTTCTCCATTTCGGAACCCTGCCGCAGCTCATCCAGAGTGGTACTGAGCTGCTGCGCGCACAGCCTGGCGGCACACAGGCACAGCCCTGCCTGTGTATGAATAACCATCTGGATCCGGACGGCAGCATCCTCGGGAGCCCTGCCTGGGTGGAGGGCTGCCGGCTGGATGCCGACCTGATCCTGGAGGGAGACAACGTCGTGGTTGGGGCCGACATCCGGGAGCCCCTCTCTCTTCCCAAGGGTGCATGCCTGGATGTGGTCAAAGGACGCGACCGGGAAGGGAGTCCTGTCTTTTTCGCCCGCTTCTACGACGTCTCCGATAATTTCAAGTCGAGCCGCGGAAGCGGCGCTGCGCTGTGTGGAATCCCAATTGACCGCTGGCTGACTGCCGTTGGGACGGAAGCGGAGGCAGTCTGGAGCGGCACGCCTGACGAAGGCAGGGATGAGAAAAGCCTGTGGGAAGCACGGCTTTTCCCTGCAGTCGGCTCACCCTCGGAGTTCGAGCTCTGGCTGTGGATGCTACAGCCTGAAGGAGCTTCGGACGAACAGAAAAAAACATGGCATGAGGCAGACCGCTACAGCGCTGCCGAGATCCTGACCCTGATCGACCAGGAAGATTTTTTCCTGAGGCGCTGGTCATTCCGGGGGAACGAGATCATGCGTTCCCTGCGCCGGGTCCTCCGTTCAAGCGAGGGAATGTCCGCGCGGGAACTGGCCTTTGTATTCGAGGGGCTCGATGGGGATTCCTTTCAGGTCTGGATAACAAGTGTGCTTCGTGAGGTGCTGCGTTCTCTGGGCGGCAAAGCGGAGGGCGGACTCGACCGCCTGGATTTTTCCAGGATCGTCCACACCCTGGCATCAGCGATCCGGTTTGTAATACCGCGTTTGGTTCCGGGCCTGTGGGAATCGACCTGGAACAGCGTGCTTTCCATCCTGATAAAACCAGAGAAGCTCCAACTCGAGGATGCGGGGCTGGACCTCGCCCTGGCGGGCCGGGATCCCGAGGCTTGGTGCCGTCTGGCGCAGGACACAGCCTTCCACAGCATCGTGCGGACCATCGTAACGAGCACTCCTCCCTTTACCGCCCAACCGGCGAACGCACTGCGCTCGGACGAGATCGTCTGGGGACGCGCCCCCGCCCGCTTGGACATCGGTGGCGGGTGGACCGACACGCCGCCCTATGCGCTGGAGAACGGAGGCTGTGTCATCAACGCGGCCGTGAATCTGAACGGTCAGCCTCCTATCCAGGTCTATGCCCGGATCATCGAGGAAGCTGAGATACGGATCGCCTCCATCGACCACGGCACCCGGATAACCGTGAAAACGTTCGAGGAGCTCCAGGACTACAGGGAGCCCACCAGCACATTCGGATTGGCCAAGGCAGCTCTGGCCCTCTCGGGGCTGGTGCCCGGAAGAGCGGAGTGGCCCTCTGAAGTCCGAGACCTGGAGAGCTTGCTGCGGGTATTCGGTGGAGGGATCGAACTGACCACCCTGGCCGCTATTCCCAGCGGCAGCGGGCTGGGGACTTCCAGCATCATGGGAGCGGTCCTGATCGCCGTACTGGCCCGGCTGACAGGCAGGATGCTCAGCGACCGGGAGCTGTTCCATGCTGTGCTGCAGCTGGAACAGGAGCTGACCACGGGCGGGGGGTGGCAGGACCAGATCGGAGGGTCGCTGCCCGGAGTGAAGATGATCACGACGGAACCGGGACTCGTACCGGATCCGCGGATCCATTATGTTCCGGCTGATGTACTGGATCCCGAGACGAACCGGGGACAGACTCTGTTATACTACACGGGCATGCGCCGCCTGGCCAAGAACATCCTGAGGAATGTGGTGGGCCATTACCTGGATCGGGACCGTTCGTCCATGGACACTCTGCGCAAGCTGCATGCCTATCCTCCGCTGGCAGCCGATGCCATGTCGCGGAAGGATATCAGCCGCTTCGGGGAGCTGATAGACATGGCCTGGATTCTGAACAAGCGCATCGATCCCGACTCCACCAATCCTGCTGTCGAGGAGATCCTGGAACGCTTCCGCCCCTACATGATCGGTGCCAAACTGCTGGGCGCGGGAGGAGGGGGTTTCCTGCTCGTCGTATGCGCATCGGAGGAAGACGCGGCCGCAGCGCGGCGGGATCTGGAGACCAACCCCCCGAACCCACTGGCGCGCTTCTTCGAATATTCCATCAGCCCCGTCGGATTGGAAGTGACCGTCTGTTGATAACACGCTCTTCCACACGAAGGCGTTAGGAGGAAGAATCATGAAGCCTGGATTCTTGAGGATCTTTTCAGCCCTGGCCGTAGTTTGCTTGATCGGCGCGGCAGTCCCTTTTCCCCCGGATGAATCCTCTCATAGGATTCACAGCCTGATGCCCGTTCCCCAGCAAGAAGTATACGGGGAGGGGGTTCTGCCCATCGGCCCGGGATTCAGCGTGTCCGGCGAGGGATATTGGGAGCCTCGCCTCACCCGAGCGGTCGAGAGGATGATCACACAGCTGGGCCTCCGGACCGGCCTCCCGCTGCGCCAGACCGGGGAGCTGCGGCCGGAAGGGGCTGTCCTCGCCATTCGCTGTGAGGGTTCGGGGGAAGCCGGGCAGTCCCACAGGTCCGACGAGTCCTACACTCTGGTTGTCTCGAAACAGCAGGCATCGTTGGGGGCGCCGAACCCTTTGGGGATCCTGCACGGCCTGGAGACGTTCCTCCAACTGGTCGGGCCGGGCCGGGAGTTTTTCCAGGTCCCGGTCGTCAGGATCCAGGACCGGCCCCGTTTTCCCTGGAGGGGACTGCTCATCGATTCCGGCCGCCACTGGCTGCCGGTGGACGTGATCAAGCGCAACCTGGACGGTATGGCCGCGGTGAAGCTCAACGTCCTGCACTGGCACCTGTCCGAGGACCAGGGATTCCGGGTTGAATGCCGCCGCTTTCCCCGACTGCATGAGCTGGGTTCCGACGGCCTGTATTACACACAGGATCAGATCCGGGAGATCGTCGAATACGCCCGGGACCGGGGAATCCGTGTGGTTCCGGAGTTCGATATGCCGGGCCACACGACAGCCTGGTTCGTAGGCTATCCGGAGATCGCCAGCCGGCCCGGCCCCTACAGCATCGAGCGGCATTGGGGGATCATGGACCCCTGCATGGATCCCACGCGGGAAGAGACCTATGCATTCCTCGATGGTTTCATCGAGGAGATGGCCGGGCTTTTCCCGGATGCGTATTTCCACATCGGGGGCGACGAGGTCAACGGCAAACAGTGGGACGCCAACCCGGAGATTACCGCCTTCAAGCAGGCGCAGGGGATGGAGGACAACCATGACCTCCAGGCTTATTTCAATCGCCGCGTCCTCGCTTCACTTACAAAATACGGGAAGAAGATGGTGGGGTGGGACGAAATATATCATCCCGAGCTGCCCAGGGACGCGGTGGTCCAGAGCTGGCGGGGGCAGGAATCCCTGGCAGAAACCGCCAAGGCGGGCTATACGGGCATCCTTTCCAACGGCTACTACCTGGATTTCCAGCTGTCGGCCGCGTACCATTACGGCGTCGACCCCCTGCCCGCCGAAAAGGCCGCCTCCCTCAGCGAGGAAGAACAGGGCCGCATCCTGGGCGGGGAGGCCTGCATGTGGTCCGAGTTCGTGAATCCCGAGACCATAGACTCCCGCATCTGGCCTCGGATGGCCGCCATCGCGGAGCGGTTCTGGTCTTCGCGGGAGGCCTCATCCGATGTGGCGGACATGTACAGGCGCCTCGAAGTCACGAGCCGTAACCTGGAATGGTTGGGCCTCCGGCACCGCTCCAACTACCGGCCCATGCTGCGGCGTCTGACCGGCAACCGGCCGATCGACCGGCTCAAGGTCCTGGCAGACGTCGTGGAACCCGTGAAATTTTACACCCGGCCCGGTACGCGGGAATACACGCAGCAGACCCCGTTCAACCGGCTGGTCGACGCGGCCCGGCCCGAAAGCCCGGCTGCCAGGGATTTCCGGGGCCTGGTAGAGGCTTGGCGCCTCGACATATCCGCGCGGGAAGCGAAACGGGGATACATACGCGAAAGCCTGAAACTGTGGCGCGTCAATCACGAATTCCTCCTCCCACAGCTTAACACCACGTTCCTGCTGCGGGAGTTGATCCCTCTCTCCCGGGAAGTATCGGAGCTGTCCCGCATCGGACTTTCCGTCCTGGATCTGTACGATGCCGGCGGGGCACCGGACGAGTCTTGGCTGAGCGGGATCGCGCCGCTTCTGGACCGGCCCCGCAGGCCCCAGTATGAAGTTGTGGTTCCCATCGTCCCCGCTATCCGGGGCCTGGTCGAAACCGCATTCAGAGAGAGGGGAGGGGAGGCCTATCCCGGGCTGGACCTCCTCGAAGTGGAGGCTTTTCATGAGGACCGACCCGGTGGTTGGGACCTGCAGACCCCGGAAAACTGGGAGATCAGGGAAGAGAGCGGGGACGGAGCCCTGCATCTCCTGGCTCCCGGCCCCCCGGGGAAAGTCAGGGCGCCCACATCCTGGGCTCTGCTTCGGGATCATGATGTGACAAGCTTCGTGTTGAGCGGCCGGATGCGGTGTTTCGCGGAAACGGACAATCCCAACAGGGACATGGTCGTGATTTTCCATTTCCAGGATCCGACACATTTCACCTATGTGCATTTCTCGGCTTCGAGCGACGGGCTCCACAACATCATCGGCCTGGTGAACGGCGGTGATCGCGTCAAGATCAACCTTGAGCCGGAGGGGGAGTCGACCGCCCGCCTGACCGACCGGGAGTATCACGATTTCAAGGTCTGGTACGATGCGGATTCCGGAGATATCCGGGCTTACATGGACGACATGCGTACTCCCATCCTGACCGCCAGGGATACCACCCTGGGTCACGGCCGGGTCGGTGTGGGGTCGTTCGACGACACCGGGAGTTTCGATAACATTATACTCTGGGGGAAATCCCTGAAGGAGGACGAAGATGGCTGATCCACGAAACATGGGACGCCGAGAATTCATGCGCACCTGCGCGGTCGCCACGGCCGCCTTGGGAACGACTCTGGCCGCCACGGAACCGATTCCGGGATCCCAGGCCGAGTATGACGCCCGAGGCCTCCAGACTCGAGTCCTGGGCAAGACCGGGGTGCGTATCCCCATCATCGTGTTCGGAGCGGGAAGCCGTTTCTGCGCCGTCAAGGAGCCGGATAAAAGTGACGAGCTCCTCAATCATGCGCTCAACAACGGTTTCTATCACTGGGACACGGCGCACACCTATGTCTATGACAATGTCTGCAGTGAAGAACGACTGGGCCGAGTCCTCAAGCACCGCCGCGACCGGGTCTTCCTGGCCACCAAGCTCTCGGAGCGAAGCCGCGACGGCGCCATGCGGGAACTGGAAGACAGCCTGAAGCGCCTCCAGACCGACCGCCTCGACCTGCTGCAGATACACAGCATCAATTCCCAGGAGGACGTGGACCGCATAGGGGCGGCGGACAGTGTGCTCGAGGTGGTGAGGAAGGCCAAAGAGCAGAAGGTCACCCGCTTCATCGGTTTCACGGGGCATGCCTCGGCCGCGGCCATGGCTGCCATGGTGGACCGGTTTGATTTCGACACCATGCTCATCGCGCTCAACCACCAGACCCAGGGCAAGGAGGATTTCGAAAAACAGGCCGTCCCAGCGGCGGCCGGGAAGGGGATGGGGATCCTGCTGATGAAGGTGATCCGTCCGCGGGAGACCGTGGAGGGACTGAACCCGGACGAACTCATCCGCTACGCCCTGAGCCTGGAGCACGGGGATGCCGCGGTGATCGGCACCGACAGCATGGAGGTGCTCAAGAAGAACCTCGACATGGCGCGCGATTTCGAGCCCCTGCCTCCCGCCCGGATGGAACGCATGCACTCGACCCTGAAACCCTTCCTGGCCGGGAGAAACCTGCCCTGGATGCAGCCGGGGTATGTGGATGGCCCGCCGCGTTAAGCGCTGGGCAGCCAAGGATAGATCACACATGACAGAGGACCGGGCTCTTAAGAGACACGGCAGCCTGATCCGGCTTAAGCCCGAGTATGAAGAGCGGTACATCATCCTGCACAGGCACACCTTTCCCGGTGTCCTCGATCGCATTCGGAATTCCAGCATCCGCAACTACTCCATATTCCTGCGTGACGGGATGCTGTTTTCCTTCTATGAATACATCGGAACCGAATATTCGGATGACATGGAGCAGATCGGAGCCGATACCGTTACGCGTGATTGGTGGAAGCTGACCGATCCCATGCAGGTCCCCCTGGAAACCAGAAAGGAAGGGGAGTGGTGGGCGGAAATGACGGAACTCCTGCGCCTGGTTGAAGGCACGGAATCCAGGCGCAAATCCCCGGCTCTAGCACAACGGTTCGCCTATGTCGCCCACACCGGGATCCCGGGACCATTGGACCGGGCAACACTCCGGGATTCTGTCACGGATATCGACTTTCAGACGCTCTCTCTGTATGCGAAAGACGATTGCCTCTACATCTATCTGGAATCCTTCGGGACCCATCCGGAGGAGCACCGATCGAACCTGGAAGCGGGACTGGCGCGATTCCTTGAGACACTAGCCCCGGCAAGCCCCTGTGCCGGCTGGCATCCCATGCGGGAAGTTTTTCACACGGACTGACGGCCCAGGTTTTCTGGCCTCCCGGTTATAAGGTCACGGCCTTCACGGTGATAAAGAGTGAGGCTTCGCCTCTAGTGATCCGCACTTAAGTGGTTTGTGGT
>CBFDBC010000116.1:0-11658 GCA_965602945.1 uncultured bacterium
CATCGAGGAGATCCGGAGCCGGCTCCCGCTCGATGTCTCGGATATGTACGCCCGGATGCGGGAGTGGGGGATCCCGGAGGATACCTATCCCTACATCCTGCGTAACAACCTGTTCCCGCTGCTGAGCCGCGTCATCGAAGAGCTCGGACTCGATCCCGTGTTTTCCGGAACGCTGTTCGGGCATACGCTGAAACATGTGGAGGGCAGGTATCCCCGGTCCCCGCATTTTCGTTATGAGATCGTCTACGACCTGTTGGAATCTCTTATAGAGCAAGACATCGATCCCGTCCTTGCGCGTGTGATGATCGGAGAGCAGTACCGGCATCCTCAGATGGATATCGCTTCCCTCCTGGCGGCCGTCAAGTTCAAGCCGATCCCGGAGGAGGAGATCCTGGCAAAGGTCCCCATCCTGAGCAGTATCGCGAATGAGACCGGGGTATCGATGGATCCCGGGGTGCGGACCCGATGGATGATGGGCCAGCTCCGGCCTTCCGCCCAGGGCAACATCTCCCTTTCGGAGCTCCATCGATATGTCAAGGAAAATAATTCCGGAAACCGGGCCTGCGCAGGCCGGGAAGGTGCAGGACAATGAGCGACGACATCTTCCAGGGCTACAAGGGACAGGCACTGAAAGTCCTCCAGGATCATCATGCCCGGGTCTGGGGCCTGGTCAAGGTGGACACGACCCGGGGGTTGTTCGAGGGGACCATCCTGCCCCGGTCGGAAAGCGACGACGACCGGCACATCGTCCTCAAGATCGTAACGGGCTACAACATCGGGATCAAGGTCGATACCATCAAGTCTATCACAGAGCTGGGGTATCAGAAGGCGCATTATCAGATCCCTGAGAAAGAATTCCCGTACTCGGACGACAAACCCAATGTCAAGCTGTTCGGGACCGGGGGCACGATCGCGTCCCGGCTGGACTACCGTACGGGTGCCGTGATCCCGGCCTTTTCCCCTGGGGAGCTGTACGGCGCCGTCCCCGAGCTGGCGGACATCTGCAACCTGACCACCGAGAAGCTGTTTGCCGTATTCAGCGAGAACATGGGACCGGGGCAGTACAAGACCCTGGCCGTGGCCATAGCCGAGGAGGTCCGGAAGGGGATCGAGGGAGTCATCATCGGGCACGGGACCGATACGCTCCATCACACGGCCGCTGCCCTGACCTATATGCTGGTCGGCCTGCCCGTGCCGGTGGTGCTCGTGGGGTCGCAGCGGTCCTCCGACCGGCCCAGTTCGGACGCCGCCCTGAACCTGATGCATGCCGCCTATGCGGCGGGACACGGAGATGTCGCCGAGGTCGTGGTGAGCATGTTCGGGCCGACCTCGGATGAGTATGGTTTCCTGCATCGGGGAACCCGGGTCCGCAAAATGCATTCCTCCTACCGCTCCGCGTTTCGGACCATCGGAGACATCCCGTTGGCCAAGGTAACGCGGGACGGGGTGGAGATGCTCAAGCATCCCTTTAACCCGCGCCGCAGAGACAGGACAGTAACGGCCCTGCCCTATTTCGAGGAGAAAGTCACGATCGTCTACTACTACCCCAACATGATGCCGGATGTCGTCGACAGCCTGGTCGACAACGGCTACAAGGGGATCGTGATCGCGGGCACGGGCCTGGGCCATGTGAACAAGCCGCTCTACCCGGCTATCAAGAGGGCCGCGGAAAAGGGAGTGGCGGTCTACATGACCGTGCAGACGCTGTGGGGTTATGTCCACATGTATGTGTACGAGACCGGGCGGGACATGCTGGACCTGGGTGTCATCCCCCTGCAGAACATGCTGCCCGAGGTCGCCTACATCAAGCTGGGCTGGGCATTGGGACAGACGGATGATCTGGAGAAGGTCAAAGACATCATGCTGACGCCCGTGAACGACGACATCACCGAGCGTGAACCCTACAACGGCTACCTTATCTATCAGGGCGGGGTGCCCGAGGTCGAGGAGTTTATCAAGAAATTCCGCAAATAAAAGGGGCCTGTCCCCTTTTTTAATCCCCAATTGTCCTACAGCGCGGCGCAGGGGGCGGGGAGCTCGCTCATGACCTTGAGGCCGGGCACCGCGGCAATGGTCTTGGGGATGGTGTTGATGGTCATGGATACGGTCCCCGTGTCTCCGTGGACACCTCCCAGGATTTTTTGATGAATGTCGGGCTCACCCCTGATCTCGATCTCGTCGTACTCCTCCCTGACGCCGGCGTTGGCGATGAATTCGAGGGTGATGATTCTTTGCCCATCCTTCTTGGCATAGGCTACGCTTTTCAGGCCGATCACATCTCCGGGCGGCACGGATCCCATCCCGCTCGGGATCTCTGTCTCGGCGATGACGGCTTCCGGCGGCAGCTCCACGGCCTCCTCCAGCTCCCATCCCAGCCCCGATGCGATCATGTTGATCGACTCCAGGAGGCCCACATGCCCGGTGATGATCCCGTCATCGATCTTCTGGCGGAACTCCCGGGGTGTCATGGCGGTCCCCACCTTTTTCTGGAAGGGGATGCGCCGCCGTGCGGAATTCATCATTCGTGTGACCCTGACGGAGTCGACGCGCAGGCATGGAGCGGTGAGTGTCAGGGCCAGCGAGTCCATCAGATATCCGGGATTGATGCCGGTCCCCACCACGGTCACTCCGGCCTCCTTGGCCAGTCGGTCGATCTCCGCGGCCAGCTCGGGGTGGCGCTTCCAGGGATAGGACAGTTCCTCACAGGTCGACACGATGTTCAGCCCGGCCTGGATGCACTGCTCGATCTGAGGCAGAACGGTCGTGAGATGGGACAGAGTGGTCTGTACCACGACGTCCGCATCCACGCGCGTGAACAGAGATCCCGCATCGCTTTCGATGATGGTCCCTGTTTTCTGTGGAGTCGAGAACAGTTCTCCCAGATCTTTCCCCGACAGCTCAGGATCTATATCCAGGGCGCCCACGATCTCGAAACTCTGTTTGGGCAGCAGTGCCTCCGCGACCCTTCGGCCCATGATGCCGCATCCCATAATGATGACCCTCAGCCTATCCATGATGTCTCTCCTCGGTTGGCATGTCGAAGCTAAAAAAAGAAGTAGTATACCATCTCGCAGGATATTTTCACAACGGAGTGATCCGCCCGTTTCTTTCGCAGGGGAGCATCCCTCTGCCGAAGAATCGGTTCACTGAACTGCCACAAAAAAAGGGGGCAGAAACCGGCGATTTCGGGCCGGTCCCGCCCCCTGGTGTTCCGTTTTACAGCGTAGGGATCAGCTGTTCAGGATGTCTTCGACCTCTTCCTTGTCGACATCCATGACATAGGGGATCTTGCTGATGTCGGCGGCTTCCCTTGTAAGCGAAGTCAGGTCGTCCCTCTCGATAAAGCCGAGGTTGAACTTCCGGTTGCCTGCCATGAGCTGACGCAGGCCCTGGTTAAGTCTCGTGAAATACCCCGTGACTCCCAGGGCGCCGGTGGGGATCTCCTCGAAGCGGTCACCATATTCGTTTCTCAGGTCCGAAGCGGTGACGAAGATCTCTTCCTTCTTGCTGCCGAAGCGCTCGACATAGACCGGGATCTGGTCTTCGGAGATCCGTTTGCCGATGGTCTTTCCGACCATGGCCGCGGCCATGGGTCCCCGGGCCATGCCGATGGCCTTCACATAGGGAGCGCCCAGTGCCAGAGCCTTGTAGATCTGATCCTCGAAGGTGATGCCGCCGGCAAAGCAGATGTCGGGCACGAACTCGCCCTTCTCATCCAGCTTCTTGCAGTACTCGTAGGTCAGGGACCAGAGTTCCACGCTCGGGACTCCCCATTCGTTCATCATGCGCCAGGGGCTCATCCCGGTCCCGCCGCCGGCCCCGTCCACTGTCAGCAGGTCGAGCTTGGCTTTCGAGGCATACTTGACGGCACGCGCCAGGTCCGCGGGCCGGTAGGCTCCGGTCTTGAGGAAAACACGCTTGGCGCCGGCGGCCCTGAGTTCTTCCGCTCGGGCCATGAAGGAATCGAATTCCACCATACCCAGGCGGGAGTGTCTTTCGAATTCCTTGAAAGCGCCGTGTTCGAATGCCTTGATGATATGGGGATCTTCGGGATCGGGGAGCACGATGTAGCCCCTGCGCTTGAGCTCCTGAGCCTTGGAGAGCTTCTTGATCTTGACCTCTCCACCGATGTCCTTGGCGCCCTGGCCCCACTTGAGCTCGACGGTCTCGACACCGAGCTTCTCTATGACGTATTCCTGGACCTTCAGCCGTGTGTCCTCAACGTTGGACTGCACGACCACATCGCCGTAACCGTCCGCCCATTCCTGGAACCATTTGACTCGGCTTTCCATATCCGGGGAGCTGATCACGCGGCCGTCCTCGATCACGGAATCCTCGTCCATGGCACAGACATTCTCGCCGATGGTCAGGATCCCGCCGCTGATGGCGACGCCGATGGCCAGGCCCTTCCAGTTCTGTTTGGCCACGTTGGTGGAGCCCATCCCGGGTACGATGAAGGGGACCTTGAGCTTGATGTCCTTGTTGACACCGATCTTGGCCGCGACATCGACTTTTTCAAAGGTTGCATGGTCGGGGTCGGCAGGGACACCGTGGGCGCCGACCGCGGTTCCCAGCACGCTGAAGTGGGACAGGTCCACGGGGTAGTCTTTCTCCGAGGCCGCGGTGATGATCCCGAAGGGCTGGGGATACAGGACTTCGGAGCCGCGGTAAGCGGATTTGCCGATCTCGCACATTCCGATACAGCCATCGACACAGGTCACACACATCCCGCTGAAGGGGCTGACAGAACCTTCGGTCCTGTTTTTGGTCAAGGTGGCTGCGCTTCTGTTGAGTTTTGTATAAGACATTCTGATTCCTCCTATGATTTACGGATAGTTGTATAAATATAGAGAAGCATGCTAGGCATTATTCTCTTTGGGATCCTCGATGTCGGCGGCGACGTCTGAGGGCTTGCGGACACAGGTCCCACACTGGCCGTGATCGTACATCCAGCACTGCAGCTCGTCGTAGACATCCACACATGTTGGGTCCATGTCCAGACAGCCGTTGCAGATCGCGGTGTCGGCATCCGGGCCCTGGCAGCGGAGCGCGCAGGCCGGGCAGATGTACATGCACCCCCCGCACAACCGGCACTCCTTGGATTTCACATCAAAGGGCGTAGAGATCTTGCGCTGATAGCCCCGGTTCTGAAATCCTATGGCTCTGGCGTCCATCTGCTCCGCACACATCCGCACACACAGCCCGCAGTACATGCACTCCTCGTTCCGGAGCTCGAACCGCTGCTGTCTGACCCCCATCTTGGCCGCCATGTCCTGCAGGATCTTCGAGCCCGGCGCTGTCGACAGCATGAGCTCGATCATCATCTTCCGTGCCTCCAGGACGCGCTTGGTGTCCGTGTGGACCACCAGGCCTTCCTGGGCCGGATAGGTGCAGGAGCTGACCAGCTTGGTGTTTGTTCCTTCACCGATCTCGACCAGACACAGGCGGCAGGCCCCATAGTTGCTGAGGCCATCGTTGTGGCAGATCGTCGGAATTTCCAGTCCATAAAATTTGGCTGCCTCTAAGATGGTCGATCCTTTTTCTACTTTAACTTCGACTCCGTTCATGACAAATGTGATCATTGTTCCCTTCCTAATGCATTTTTACCATCCTGGGTTTCCAGCTCACATCTCAGACAACGCCGTGCCTCTTTTACCGCCAGGTCTTCGGTCATTCCTAGCTCCACTTCACTGAAATTCTTCTGGCGTGCTTTAACGGGCAAACGCGGCATGGAGGGTCTTTGGGCATGTTCGATCTCTTCCTCAGTCAGCTCGACCGGCTCCACATACATGGCAGGCCGGCTTAGAGTATAATCAGGATCCAGACTTTTCCCCATGAGGTATCGATCAATGGAGTTGGCGGCAGTCTTTCCGGCGGCAATAGCGTCCACGACGGTATTCGGACCCGTCACAACATCGCCTCCAGCAAAGACACCGTCCCAAGTTGTGAGCAGGGTTTTACTGTCCGCCACAATGGTATCCCACTTCGTGTTCTTGAGGCCGTCTTCTCCTTGGATAAAAGAGAGGTCGGGTCTCTCTCCGATGGCGGAAACCAGAGTGTCCAATTCAACGGTGAACTCCGATCCTTCAATAGGAACGGGTCTCCGCCGACCGCTCTCATCCATTTCCCCGAGCTGCATGCGGATGCACTCCACTCCGATGACCATGCCATTGTCCGTCATTACCTTCACAGGAGCGACGAGGTACTGGATGTCGATACCCTCTTCTAAAGCTGCTTCGATCTCCTCTTCATAGGCAGGCATCTCATGGCGTGTTCGGCGGTAGAGGATCGTCACTTTTTCCGTTCCGTGTTGGCGGATCCACACACGTGCCGCATCCACGGCCGTATTTCCTCCGCCGATAATCCCCACTTTTCTTGCCGAAGGCAGGTCGCGGCCGAGATTTGCCTCTCTCAGGAATCTTGTCCCTTCCATCACGCCCGAGGCCTCTTCGTTCGGAATCCTCAACTTCATGGATTTATGGGCGCCTATGGCGAGGTATATTGTGTCGAAACCTTGAGCGAACAGGTCTCGGATGGAAAAGTCTTTTCCGAGTGTCTGGTCTGTTTTCAAGGTGACGCCCGCATTCAGGATACGGTCGATGTCATGTTTCAAAACTTTCCGCGGGAGTCTGTGTTCGGGTATTCCTACCGCCAGCATTCCTCCAGCCACAGGAAGGGATTCGAAGATCGTGACATCGTATCCGGTCCGATTCAAGGTGTGCGCAGCGGCGAGGCCGGACGGCCCGGCTCCTACGATTGCCACCTTTTTATTCTTTTTAACAGTCTCCGGTTCTTCGTCCGGTCGAATACCGTTTTGCTGAGCCCAGTCCATGACAAATCTTTTCAAGGCTCGAATAGAAATCGGCTTGCTGATCTCTCCGGCCCGACAATCGCTCTCGCATTTGTGGTCGCAGACGCGGCCGCACACAGAAGGCAGGGGATTGTCCTTTAGGATGATATCCAACGCCTCTTCATATCTTTTCTGGGCGATCAGGGCGATATAGACCGAAGCCTCTTGGTCTATAGGGCAAGTGTACTGGCACGGTGCGGAAATGATCTCACGGCAAACCAGGGCCGGGCATTTTTTCTCTTGGATGTGCGCCAAGTATTCGTGCTTGAAATACCTCAGCGTGGAAAGCACCGGATTTGCCGCGGTCTGACCCAGCCCGCACATGGAAGCATCCTTCACAGCGTTGGCCAGAGTCTGGAGCAGTTCGAGGTCGCTCTCCTTGCCCCGTCCCTCGGTGATGTTGCGGACGATCTCCCACAAGCGCTGGGTCCCTTCGCGGCAGGACAGACATTTGCCGCAGGACTCGTCCCGCAGGAAGTTTAGGAAGTACTTGGCCACGTCCACCATGCAGGTCTTATCGTCCATCACGATCATGCCGCCGGACCCCATGATGGAGCCGGCCTGCATCAAGCTTTGATAATCGATGGGCAGGTCCAGCTTCTCCTTGGGCAGGCATCCACCTGAGGGGCCTCCGGTCTGGACGGCCTTGAACTCCCTGCCGTCCGGGATCCCTCCGCCGATGTCGTAGATAATCTCCCGCAGCGTGATCCCCATGGGGACCTCCACCAGGCCGGTGTTGTTGATCTTGCCCACCAGGGAAAAGATCTTGGTCCCCTTGCTGCTCTCGGTCCCGATCTGAGCGTACCAGTCTGCGCCCTTGTCGAGGATGAGGGGCACGTTGGCCCAGGTCTCCACGTTGTTGATGTTGGTGGGCTTCTTCCACAGGCCCTGGACCGCGGGGAAGGGTGGCCTTTGACGCGGCACGCCGACCTTGCCCTCGATGGACTGCATCAGCGCGGTTTCCTCGCCGCAGACAAAGGCGCCGGCTCCCTTGTAGACCTTGACGTCGAAGCTGAAGCCGCTTCCCAGGATGTTCTCGCCTAAAAGACCGGCCTTGTGAGCCTGCTCGACAGCGCGGGTGATGTTCTGCAGGGCCAGGGGATATTCCTCCCGGATATATACGTAGCCTTCTTTGGCGCCGATGGCGTAACCCCCGCTGATCATCCCCTCGAGCACGCGGTGAGGATTCCCTTCCAGCAGGCTGCGGTCCATGTATGCTCCGGGGTCTCCTTCGTCGGCATTGCAGATGATGTACTTCACATCCGCTTCCGTCTTGCGCGTGAAATCCCATTTTTTGCCCGTGGGGAACCCGGCCCCGCCCCGTCCCCGCAGCCCCGATGCCGTGACGGTTTCGATCACATCCTCGGGTGTCCTTTCTGACAGGGTCGTAGCCAGGGATAGGTAGCCGCCGATGGAGAAGTATTCCCGGATCTCTGTCGGATCGATGAGCGCGTTGTCACCCAGCACCAGGCGGTTCTGCTTGGTGTAGAAGGGGATCTCGCTCTCCCTGGCGGCCGTCTCTCCGTTGACGGGTTCCTTGTAGAGCAGTGACTCGACAGCCTGGTCCTTGAGCACGGTTTCCTGGATTATGGCTTCTGCATCCTTGGTCTTGACGTGCTGGTAGAAGAGGTCCTGAGGCTGGATGATGATGTTGGGCTCGGCCTCACAGAAACCATGGCAGCCGGTGACCTTGACCCGGACTTTTTCCTGCAGCCCTTGTTCCTGTATGGCATTTTCCAGGGATGCGATGACATCCAGGGAGCCGCGGGCCTGGCCGCAGGTTCCGGCGGACACGGTGAGCGTGACCCTCTCGTCGGCAGCCCTCTGCGCTGCGTGCTGGTCGACGGCCTTCCTGAGTTCCTCGACAGAATCAATTTTCGCTTTGCTTGCCATTATTCTTCTCTTTCGATGAGTACTTCTTCATGATGGAACCGACCTTGCCGATTGTCTGCTGGGCGTAAAAGTCGCCGTCCACCACCACCACCGGGCCGATGGCACAGCATCCCAGGCAGGCCACGGTTTCCAGGGTGAACTTTTTGTCTTCGGTAGTGCAGCCGGCCTCGACGTCCAACCGCCGTTCGAATTCTTCCAGGATCTTCGGGCCTCCCCGCACGTGACAGGCCGTTCCCGTACACACGGTGACGACATGTTCTCCTTTGGGCGTGAGGCTGAATGCGTTGTAGAAGGAGGCGACGCTTATGATGTCGATCATGGGGATGTCCAGCTGCTTGGATACGGTAGCCAGGGCGACAGGGGGGAGGTATTTGTACTCGGACTGGATGTCCTGCAGGATGGGGATCAGGTGCCGTTTCTCAGAGGAATGCCTTTCGATGATGGCTTCAAACTCTGAAGGATCATTATGCATATAATTACTCCCATTAATTAGGATTTATATGAAGCTTTGATGGGGATACAGAGTTGCGCTTTTCCCCGGGAAGGGAGAGAGGGATAGGCAGCAGGAGGGGCGAATACGCAGATATGAGTTCTCCTCTTGTACCCTATGTTATAACCTGGATTTCCTCTAATGATAACAGGGTTTTATAGCAGAAATGATACCCAGGGTCAAGGAAATTTCCATGTGAAAAGCAGGGGCCGGAAAAAGGCCCATTAAACGCTTTGTGATCAGGGCGATCTGTCGAGGAAAGAGAGGGATTTCGGTGCGCGCTCCATGTGATAGACGAGCAGATCCTTCAAGACCCGGCGGATGGTTTCGATCTGTGGGCCCGTGTAGCGAACGTCCCTTTCCTTAGGGGGAGGATTCTTTCTGATCCACTCCAGGAAAACCCGGAGCTCCAGGGTTATCTCCTCCTTGGTTGGGGACGTGCAGTTCTCACAGAAGGCGCCGTCTTTCTTGTATGACAGCCAGCCCGAACCCGTGATGTCTCCGCGGCAGCGCCGGCATCGTGCCAGGTCGGGCAGAAATCCGTTGAGCCTCAGGAACCAGGCCTCGAAATACGCGGTCAGGAACTTGAGGTTCCCCCCGGACTTCAAGGCCTGAAGGATCTGCAGGAGGAGGCGGAAGAGCACGTCATCCTCCATGAGGGAGGGCCGGGAATCTTCGATGAGCTCGGCAAAGTAACTCAGGGTGAAAGAGATCTCCAACTGGGTTTGCAGTTCGAAGAACGACTCCAGCAGATCGCATCCGCTGACCGTAACCAGCTCCCTGCCTTCCTTTTCGTAGGTGAAGGCCGTCACGAGCGACATGGGTTCCAGGCTGCTGCCGAACCGGTTGCTGAACTTGCGCGCGCCCTTGGCCACACCCTTGAAGATCCCCCGATGGCGCCCGAAAAAGACAACCAGCTTGTCCTGTTCGCCGATGGGGAAGGTGCGCAGGATGAAGCTTTCGGACTGGTGGCGCGGCATGGCCTCACTTCAGGTAGGCGAGGAAGAGGGTGGACAGCCCGAGGAACGTGAACAGGCCGATGGAATCGGTGAACATGGTGAGCAGGTTGACGGATCCCAGGGCAGGGTCCAGCTTGAGCAATCTGAGGAAGAAGGGGATCAGGGTTCCGATCAGGGCCGCCACGAACAGGTTGAGAATGATGGCTACACCCACCACCATTCCCAGGTACAGGTTGTCAAAGAGGAGGTAGGACGCGGCACCGACCACGATGCCGATCACGAGCCCGTTCCCGATGCCCACCAGAAGCTCTTTCATCAGGGCCTTGCGTGCCGAGATCCATTCTGTTTGCCCGATGGCGATCTCTCTGACCATGATGGCGATGGTCTGGTTCCCGGCGATCCCGCCCAGCGCGGCGACCAGAGGCATGAACACAGCCAGGGTCACGAAGTCCTTGATGGTTCCTTCGAAGTACTTTACGACAAAGGGAGCGACCGAGGCGGTGAGCAGGCTGAAGAGCAGGAACGGCAGCCTCTTTTTGATGGACTTGATGGGACTGTCCTGAATCCTGTCGGTGGTGTCCAGGGACACCATCTTGTAGATGTCTTCGGTGGCCTCTTTGTCGATGACGTCGATGACGTCGTCGACCGTGATGACTCCCGCGAGCTTGCTTTCGGAGTCGACGACCGGGATGGCCACCAGGTTGTAGTCCGCCACCTGACGGGCCACCTCCTCCTGGTCAGTCTCCGTGTGCACGCTGATCACATCCTTGGTCATGATGTTCTTCAGGGGCGTGTTCGGACGGGAAAACAGCAGCTGGCGCAGGGACACGACCCCTCTCAGATGATCCTGGTCATCGATCACGTAGAGGTAGAAGGCGGACTCCACATCGCTTTCCAGCTGCATGGCCGTGATAGTGTCTGAGACGTTGGTGTTCTCATTGAGGGCGTAGAAATTGGGCGACATGATGCGGCCTGCGGTCTCCTGTTCGTGGTCGAGGAGTTCCATGACCTCTTCTGTCGGCTTCTGCGCCATGGCCGCCAGGACCGCATCCTTCATCTCTTCGGGGACCAGCTCCAGGATGGGGGCGACGTCGTCGGAAGGGGTGATCTGCATGATGTCGGCGATCTGTTCGATCGGCAGGTTTTCCAGGATGGCGGCGGCGTCTTCCGGATCCAGTTCGCTCAGGACCTCGGCGGCCTTCTCCTTGTCCCGCTCATACAGTGTGTTGATCAGGATCAGGCGCTCGCGTGCGATGAGGTGATCCATGATGTCGGCGATCTCGGCCGGGTGCAAGTTCTTGACGAGGTTCCAGAGCCGGCTCAGAGAACCCATGTTGATGAACTTGCGGGCGGATCTGATCACCAACCGGAGCGCTTCGACTTTCATAGTTCTTCCCTTGAAAAATCGCTTTCCAAAATCTCACAAATGGGAGCATATAGACAATAAAAAAAAAGGGGACAGGCCC
>CBFDBC010000117.1:0-11601 GCA_965602945.1 uncultured bacterium
GAAATAGACATCGGATTTTTGCTGTTTGGTTACGGCCAGGGCTCGCGCCTGAAGGAATTTCTGTAGGGCGGGCTCGTTTTCCATGTCGTCATAAAGTTTTTTCCCGTCGGCCATAAGAGTCTCGAACTGTTCCTGTTGGGCGGACGATGCACTCCCGTTTTCCTTAATACGCACAACCGGACCCTTGTTTTTCTCACTGGTGTCGGATGCTCCGGCAGGAACCGTTTCGGCCATGACCAGGAACATGAATGCCCCGATCATGAAATAAGCCATCCCTTTGGAACGAAATCGATCACATCTCATGGTCATCTCCCGTGTTCATATCGGAAATCTTGAGCTGAGTCTCGGTCTGCTCTCCGGTGTCGCGGTTGATTCGGATGAACCGCCCGTCTTCCATAAACATGCGCAGCTCCCAGCGCGCCCCCGGCTGGAGTTCAACGTTCGTGGAATATCGTTTGCCGGATTCTTCAAGAACGAAATCAAATGTGTGTTTCCCCGTAAGCACGTCGAGATTCAGCGTGGGCGGGACCTCGCGCAGCAGCTGTCCGTCCAGGTAGACATCTGCCTTGGGGCGGACCTTGATCTGCAAGCTCACCTGGACGGCCGGGGTGAGGGTGTAGTTCTTCTCCTGATTCTGGTCCAGCTGGATGGAAACTTCCTGAGTCTGGTAGCCTTCTCTGACGATCCTCACCGTGTAGGTCCCTTCCGACAGACTCCGGGTTACCGGGGTGGTTCCCAGTTCCCTGCCTCCCAGGTAAACCTGGGCCCCCTCCGGGTCGGAGTTCACGGTCAGCCTGAAGGTCTGCTGTTCCAGGGTGACATGCTGACGGTTTGCTCCTGCAGTGAGGTTCAGCCGCACGTCCTTGTAGCCATATCCGTCTTTACGCACACGCATGGTCCCCGTGTCAGCTTCCATCTCCAGATCCCTCACAGGAGTGGTCCCGCGATATGTCCCGTCGATATACACACGGGCTCCTGATGGATCGGAGGTGACCTCCAATACATACCCGGTCATCTGCTCCAGCAGGTATTCCTTGGCAAGCGTCTGGCCGGCCTCGATGGTAACCTCAGCCTGTTTCTGTTCATAGCCCGGATGGACGACAGACAAAGCGTGGGAACCGGCCGCCAGGTCCAGGCTGAGCGGTGTTACCCCTCTCTTAACCTCATCGATGAAGACCTCCGCCCCTGCGGGGATCGATGTAACTTCCAGGGCCCCCAGGTTTGGGACCGGCGCCTCTTCGGTCACTTCTTCTTCAGCCGCCGGGACTTCCCCTTCTGCCGTTTGAACCTCGGCCGTCTGCCCTTCCTCTTCCGGGTCCTCCTCTGTCAGGTCCACGCTGGGTTCCTCAGTTGCTACGAACGTGAAAAAACGGTCGAGGTCCTTCTTGAGTTCGAGGTCCTCAGAGATAGGAGTAAAACCTTCCTTATAGAGTCTGAGGGTGTAAGACCCGATCTCCACACTCTTCTCGAGAGGTGTTTGCCCCAGCATCTCGTCTCCCAGGTACACTCCGGCCCCGGAAGGCTCGCTGGTGATGGATAGGGTGACCTCTTCGGGAACGGCTGGCGGCCTCTCCCCCTTGGGAAGCAGCAGCCAGAGGCCGGCCACGATCAACGCCGCCAAGGCCAAAAAACCGGGGATCATCTTCAAAGGGAAAGGTTTCCTGGGAATTTTCTCGATGCTCGGGGGTTTATCCGGCATCACCTTGTCGGTTGTGGACATGCCCTCTTCGATGTTCACGAGCTCGGCCAGGATGTCATGGACGCTCTCGTAGCGGTCTTTGCGCTCCTTCTGAAGACACTTGAGGATGACATCACCTAGCTTGTATGAGACGTGTTCATTCAGCTTCCGCGGATCGGGCGGGGTTTCGGTCTTGTGTTTCAGGGCCACACTGACCGCTGTATCGCCCTTGAAGGGTGTGCGCCCCGTAACCAGCTCGAACAGGATTATGCCCAGAGAATAGATGTCGGAACGATGATCAACATCTTCGCCCACCGCCTGCTCGGGTGACATGTACTCGGGTGTGCCGATCATGGCCCCGGTTTCGGTCAGTCCCGAGGACATCTGTGTGCGGGCGATGCCGAAATCCATGAGCCGCACATCGCCGGCCCGGTCGATCATGATATTCTGGGGCTTCAGATCCCGGTGGACGATCCCCAGCCGGTGGGCCTCGGATAGGCCCTTACAGATCTGCTTGGCGATGATGAGCGACTTCCCCTCGGAAAGCTGCCCCAACCGGTTGACGGTGCTCTTCAGATCTTCGCCGGAGACATACTCCATGGTGATGAAATACATGCCGCCCGACTTTTCCAGGTCGAACATCTGGCAGACGTTCTTGTGCCGGATCCTGCGGGCGACCTTGAGCTCGTTGCGGAAGCGTTCGATCGTCTTTTCGTCTAAGGATATCTCGGGGTTCAGGACCTTGATAGCGATCTTTTCGTCGATCTCGACGTCGACGGCCTTGTACACACGCCCCATGCCGCCCCGGCCCAGTTCCTCGATGATCTGGTACCTTTTATCGAGCACACTCCCGACTTTGAGATGGGTCAAGGGTGATGTGTAGAGCCGGGTGGCCGTGCGGTCAGGGTCGGGCGCCTCGAGCCGGCTCCCACAGCGGCTGCAGAATATACTCTTACCCGGATTTTCGAATGAACATTTGCTGCACTTCATATATCCCGAGCCCTAAAAATGCTCATTGATGGTAGCAACTCAGCCGGATATTGTCAAACTGTTCAAGGGTCATGACCAGGAGAGGGCGCCGCGGGAAAGTCTATTTTATCGGAGTAAGCACCTGGGAGGTTCGCTCTCCCGTGACACGGTTGATCCGGAGCAGCCGGCCGGAATCCATGGAGATGCGCAGCTCCCAGTCTTCGCCCGGCACGATCGTCATCTTGACGCTGAACTGCTTGCCGGTATCCGGGAGAATGAAATCGATGGTGAGTTCTCCTTCCTGGATCCGCAGGTCTTGAGTGGGAGGGATCTCTCCGATCAGCCTGCCGTTGACAACAACATTGGCTTTGGGGCTGGCACGTATCTGCACAGGCACCGTGGCCAATGGAGCGAGATCCACAACCGTCCGGAAATCCTTCGTGAGTTCGATCGAGGTCTCTTCAGGCCCGTAACCATCCTTTCGGACCAGGAGCCGGTAGCGGCCCGACTCGACTTCTCTATCCAAAGGAGTTTGTCCCCAATCCTCATCCCCATGGGAGACCTGAGCTCCCGGTGGATCGGAAACAATGGTGAGAGTGAACACATTCCGGTTCAGAACGAAGTGTTTTTCATTCCGTCCGGGATTCAAGGTCAAAGACCCGCTTTGAGTCTGAAAATCATTCTTACTGACTCTGACTTGAACATTCCTTTGTGCCGCCCGGAGATCCGTTATCGGAGTCTTGCCCTGAAACCGGCCATCGATGTAGACATCTGCCTCGGAAGGCCGGCTTGTGATGCTGACAAGATACTCGCTTGCCGGTACCGGATCGAGCCTGCAATCCCTGAGCAGGCTCTGGCCGAGGGTGATCGTTATCTCTTCCTTAAAAGCGCGGAAACCCGGCAGCCTGAGCTCCATCTGGTACTGGCCCGGCTCCATTTCCTGCTTCAGGGGAGTTGTTCCCCTTTTTTCACCGGCGATATAGACCTCCGCTCCTTCCGGAAGGGAGGAGACCTGAAGGATCCCATAAAGCTGGGGGACCGGCTCCAGCTCGTAGGTGACCTCAAAATCCGAGTTGATGGAGAGGTTTTCCGATTTCGTTACGTAGCCTTCCTTTTCGATCTTTATTCGAAATGTTCCCGGGACGATCTGCCGTTCGAGAGGCGTGGTACCCAACGGTTCATCATCAAGAAAAACCCTCGCACCCTGGGGAGACGTATCCAATGAGAAACCGACCCCAATATCTTTATCGGGCCACAGCAGGAAATACCCGCCGATCCCCAGTGCGGCTACGGCCAGGAATCCCATCAGCACCGCGAGGGCGGGAAACCTCCTGCGACGGATCTCCACGCTGGTCTTTTTTTCCGGGAGCACCGGGTCCGTCCTGGGCTGTCCCCGTTCGATCCTGGCTATCTCTTCGAGAAGCTCATCCACGCTCTGGAATCGCCTGCCCTTGTCCTTAGCCAGGCATTTCAGAATCATCCGGTTCAGCTCGGAAGAGATCTGCGGATTGAGGCTGCTGGGCTCAGGGGGGGCTTCCGTTTTATGTTTCAGCGCCACACCCACGGCCGTATCACCCTTGAACGGCACCTTGCCCGTTACCAGTTCGAACAGGATGATGCCGAGAGAATAGATATCCGAGCGCTTGTCAACCGGATCCCCGACAGCCTGCTCAGGGGACATGTATTCAGGCGTGCCTACGATCGTACCGGACTGTGTCAGCCCGGTGGATTCCAGGGGGCGGGCAATCCCAAAATCCATGACACGGACTTCCCCTGATTTGTCGATCATGATGTTGTGGGGCTTCAGATCCCGATGGATCAGGCCATGCCGGTGGGCTTCCGCCAGCCCGTGACAAATCTGCCCGGTGATGTTCAGCGCCTTTCCCTCACTCAGCAGGCCGACACGGTTGATCGTGCTCTTGAGGTCCTCTCCGGAGACATATTCCATGGTTATGAAATACGTCCCCTGCTCTTTCATCAGGTCGTACATGTGGCATACATTCTTGTGCCTGAGCTTGCGCGCGTATTTGAGTTCGTTACGGAAGCGCTCGATTATCCGGCGATCCGCTGAAATCTCCGGCCTGAGTATCTTGAGGGCCACTTTCTCGTGTATCTCATTGTCCAGGACCTTATAAACACGCCCCATCCCTCCCCTGCCAAGCTCTTCGATGATCTGATAGCGGTCGGCAAAAGTGCTGCCCACAGCGAGCACGGGAAGCGGAGTCAAATAGGTCTCTGTAGAGTTCAGATCTTCCGGGAACGAGCCCAGCTGGCTGCCGCATTTGGCACAAAAATAGCTGTCATCAGGATTGGCAAAGGAACAGCCGGGACAGTCTTTCATAGTTGTCTCATTGCATCCAGATGGACGATCTCGGCGTCCGGAGTTTTTCGGTGCCTATTTTTGCTTGGTCCACACCTTGATCTGCAGGACGGCGGGGTTGGGGTCTAATACATAAACCGTATCGTTCGTGGTCCTGTCGATAGCGATTCCGGTGGGATGGGCAAAGGCGGCCTTGTCGAACCCGGCAAACCCGAAGGTCGTTTTCACGGTCCCGTTTTTTGAAACGATGGCGACCGACTGGGCCGTATACTTTCCGGAGACAGACATCAAGGCGACGAAGACATTTCCCAGGCTGTCGATTGCGACATCGACAGGGGAGGCATCCGACGGAAATATCTTCCAGACATCCTTGTGGCTGCCGTCGGGGGTATTATACCTGAGGACCCTTTCGAATTCCCTGTCCGGGATGAAAAGTATCCTGGAAGGACCATCCACGTGGATGTTCACGGGCGCCGTGTCCTTGGCGGTCCAGACGTTTGGGATCAGAATTGCGCCGTTCTTGTTAAACTTCAGGATCCTCCGTCCATCATAATCGTTGACAAAGACGTTCAGTTCCGCATCAACCGAGACTCCTCTGGGTTTGATGGAACTGGAACTCCCCTTCCATTCCTTGTTGAGGAAAACCAGGTCTTTGTCATACTTGGCAACCCTCCTGTTTCCCGACTCGGCGACGTAGAGGTCCCCGTTCTTGTCGATCTCGATTCCGTAGGGTGCCCCCGGCGTGATGTCTTTATCGGCGAGCTTGGTGCTGCCGTTCTTGGACAGTTTGACGATCCTCTGCGGTCGGGACCATGTGCCGACGTTGTCGTCAAATCCGCTGTCCGTGACATAGAGGGCATTGTTCCCGACAGCGATCCCATAGGCATCGACGATGTTGTACTGTTTCAAATCGATGAGCCTGCTGAACTCATACGCGACATCGGCTTCGACGACGTTGAAGGCGCCGCTGGTTCCGAACAAGCTGGGATCATCTGCGCTCTCCACCTTGATCTTGTATGTCTGACCGGTCTGCAGGGTTATGCCCGGCGATTCCCACACCTTCCAGGTATGCGTTTTTTTATTTCCATCGATGTCTTTTGCGATCTCCGCGCTGGTGGTAAAGTTCTTGCCGCTCAACAGGGAGATCTTGTAGTTGGAGATTATAGACGATCCTGTTTTCCCCTGGGACGCTATCCCTTTTTCGCCCGGCATCGGATACGCATTCTGGGGGAGGCTGACCGGGCGGGTGGTTGAAGACCTCAGGGCGATGCCATTCACGGCACCGGTCGACAGGCCGGGATTCCCGGCCCGGGACACGGCGGTTTTCTTTAACACCCGGATGCGGCCGGAGTTCTGCCCTGTCTTTATGCCGGAGGAGGACCTGTCCCTCCGGGCCCTCTCTCTCGATCGCTGCAGCGTTATCCGATCCAGGCCTGAAATAGACGCCTGGGCCGGGAAAGCCACTTTGTTCTGAGCCTGAGCCCCTCCATCGAGATCCCACTCGATCTCGATCCTGGTCTTCTTGACCAGGGCGACCTGCTCGGCCGCGGCCGGCTTTGACACGGTTATAATGTGCTGAGTAAGGGCCGGGTTGACCGTGGTGGTCTGCCCTGCCGTAACTGCCGCTGTCTCTGTGTAATCCGCATAACTCTCCAGCTTCAAGGTGACGATGTAATTTCTAGGAGCGAGATCCGTGAATGTATAGGGAGTCACCTGATCCGTATTCTCGGGAGTGGTCATCCCCATGAATATCTGGGCCCCGCTGGGATTGGAATTGACTGTCAGACTCCCGGTCGTATAGACGTCTTCTTCCTCCTTTCCACCTGCCAGCAGGACAACCGCACCGGCCACTCCCGCCAGGAGGACACCGCCGATGATGTAGATCAGGGACGATCCGCCCTCCAGGGAATAGACCGGGGATGAGGTCTCCTGCCCGGCCAGGACCGTGAGCGTGTCTTTCTTCTGCTTGCCTCCCTTCTTGACACGGACATCGACCTCTCCCGCTTTGTAGCCCACGGTCAAAGGTGTTTTCCCCTCGGAGGCCTTGCCGTCGTTGAAGAACACATCCGCCCCGGGGGGAGCGGACAGCACCTTGAGCACTCCGTATTCCCGTTTGATATCCGTGTACATGGCGATGAACTGGGGGGGGCACTCGTTCTCGTCGAGCTGCCGGTAATAGTCGACTTCGACAAGTTTCTCGATCGTATCGGTGAAGTCCTTGGTCCCTCGCTCCTCCAATGACGCGAAATAAGCCAGGGACAGGTAGTAGTAGACATCGGATTTCTGCCGGTTCTGCGTGGCCAGCTTCTCGGCTTCCTTGAATTTTTCGATGGCCGCCGCATAATCCATCCACTCCTTGAGCAGGCGCTTGCCGTCTTCCAGGAGCAGCGTGAAGTTCTTTTCCTGGGCCGCAGTCACACCCCTGCCCGCGTGCTTAATCCTGACGACTGGCCCTTCGGTCCTCTTGTTTCCGCCCTCTTCGCCTAAGGGAAAAGCCGGCGCCGAGGTCATGAGGAGAAGCATAAAGATCATAGAAAAGACCATGATTTTCGAGTGAAACCATTTTTGTGTCATTCCTTATCCCCTTTGATATCTAGCATATCGACAAATTCACACATGCGGACGGTAGACCTATCCGATCTCCCTGAGCTCACCGGTGGCCATATTCATATGCAGCCGCCGGCCGCCGCCCGCCTTTATCTCCACCTGATGCGAGAATTTCTGGTCTCCCTTGACGAACTCGAGCGTGTGCGGCCCCACTTCCATGGGGATGTCTTTGACCGGAGGGATCACTCCTACGGACTTCCCGTCAAGGAAAACCTCAGCCCAGGGCGAGACGGATATCTTGACAGATACCGTTTCGCTGGCATAGAGCGTGTAGTCCAAATCGGAATCAGACTGCACGCGGATCGATTTCACTTCAGTGCGGAAGCCTTCCATCTCGAGTCTGAGCTGGTGGGATCCCGGCCCGACCGACCGTCTTACGGGTGAGGGCCCCAGATCCCGGTCATCGAGAAACACACGGGCACCGGCCGGAGTGGTGCGGATCCTGACCTGGAATTCTTCCCTGTTCAGCGAGTATTCGATCACATTGGTCCCGGGTTTGAGATCGACACGTCCTTCCCAGGATGACCACCCGTTTTTTTCGATCAGCAGCATCACCGAAGCCGTGTCCCATGGGATGTTCAGCGGCGTTTTACCCTGAAATTTGCCGTCGATCTTGACGTTGGCTTCCGCCGGATTGGACGGGACCTGTATGATGAACGCGGGCGCGAGGTCGAACACACGCATCGTGGTCTCCCCGGGCAGAACCCGCACGATTTCAGACTTGTCCTGGTATTCGGGATAGGCAAGCCGCACGCTGTAGGAACCAGGATCTGCCTCGAGTTTGAATGGGGTCGTGCCCTGGGGCTCGTTGTCGATAAAGACCTCTGCCCCGGTAGGGATAGAGCTTATTTCCAGGACGCCGGACTCGGTCAGTTCCGGTTCGGTCTCTTCCCCTTTTGGGATCATGAAGATAGCCCCGACGATGATGACTCCGAGCAGCACGAGAAGGAAGATGAAGAAGACCGAATACTGGCTGCTGAACAATCCGCCTCCGCGGGACTTGGTTGGGGCCCTTTCCTTTCGCTGCCTGGGAACTCTTTCCTTGGGCTGTTTTTTGAGACGGGGTTTCTCGAGGGGCTTAAGCTTGGCCCCACAGCGGCTGCAGAATCCGCTCCCGGGTGTATTCTCGGATCCGCATTTTCTGCATGTCATGGTTTCGTTACCCGGAGGGACGATTCATTCATAACAAATCTTTTCCCCTGAGTCAATTCGGACCTGCTGGTTTAGGCATTCCAAATCCGTTATTGAGTATAGTGAAAAAAAAAGGCCGGACAACCGTCCGGCCCACGTCCGTGTCCAATCAGCGGAATCAAAGCAGGATCTGCACCACCAAAACCGTTATGTTGTCGCCTGCCCCCCTCTCATAAGCCAGCTTGACCAGGGATTGACACGCTTCCCCTGGAGTGGAAGTGACCGCGATGTCTTTGATCTCATCCGGAGTGGCTTTACTCATTCCGTCGGTGCACAGGATAAAACGGTCGTTTCTTTCCAAAGCGATGTCCTGCAGGAGGTCCACATCCACCTTCTCTTCGATACCCAGGGCTCGAGACAGGACGGAACGGCGGGGATGGTTGGCGGCATCGGACCGGGAGAGCATCTCATGACGCACGAGTTCCGCGATCTCCGTATGGTCTTCGGTCAGCTGCCGGATCTTCCCCTGTTGGATATGGTAGATACGGCTGTCCCCGACATGTGAAACATATCCCCTGTCCTCGGTCAGGATCAGGGCGGAGCACGTGGTCCCCATCTTGTGATCGAGGTCCTGATCGACGGCCATCTGATAGATCCGGCTGTTAGCCTCCTCGAAACCATGCTGAAGATTTCGGCCGACAGCCCCATCCTGCCCGCTGAAATAAACCTCCTGGACTGTGTTGACGGCCATCTCGCTGGCCATCTTCCCGCTCAGGAGCCCGCCCATGCCGTCGGCTACCACAAACAGCTGGCCATGGGCGCCGTAGGGGGGGAGATAATCTTCCGGAAAGACGCCGAAACAGTCCTCATTGACAGAGCGCCGCAGTCCCAGGTCCGATAACCCTTTGTAGGCGAAGGAAGGAGCGAACTCACGGGTGTCGGGGGGACTGGTCTTTTTCCCGGCAAAGAGTCTCTTGAATCTGCTGTTCATCTATTCCTGGGCGGCAAAAGCCGTGTCCGCGCCCTGCAGGGGGTTGTCGAAGTCGAACCCGAAATGCCTGGGATCCTCTCCGATGACCGCGGCGGAGAATATACTGAACACATAATCATAGGTCTCGTCCGGGAACTGGTCGATGTGGTCTTCCATCAGGCGCCAGAAGTTCCGGTCGCGGGGATTGTCGGGCATCCGTCTGATCAGGTCGGCGACCCTGCGTTCCCCCCAATTGTAGGAGGCGATGACCAGCAGTCCCGAGGCCTGGGCATCGGTTTCGTAAATCCGGCGGATGTACCGAGCCGCGGCCTGAGTGGCTTTCTCGAAATCGTGCCGCTCATCCTGCGGATCGGCCACGCGCTCCTTTTCGCGCGGGCCGACCTTCAGCCCGTAATCCTGAGCTGTCATGGGGATGAACTGCCACATACCCTTGGCATAGCCGTAGCGCGTGGGTGGTCCGCAGGCATTGAGCCGGAAGTCGCTCTCCTGGAGGGCGATATACATAAACTGGGGAGCCAGGCCCTGTTCTTGCATGCGGCGGACGATCTCACCGATGTAATCGTTCGACCGGGCCCGGTTGAGGGCCTGAGTGAAGCGGCGCGTCGATTTCCATTTGTTGATGTAACGCTTGACCTCCCCCACGAAGCCGTCAGGGAGATCTACCTCGCACTCACCGAAGATACGCGCTACACGGAGGATGAGCATCTCCTCCACATCGAGGTCCTCTTGGTAGACGCCGAGCTGGGTCAGGACTTCCTCATAATCCTGATTCAGCTTGAGGAGATCGGTGTCCGGTTCGGATGACAGCGATGGGCTCTGGGCCCGTGCGATCTCGAACTCTTTCAGCCGGTAGAAGATGTCCTGGGCCATACTTTTCTGCTTCCGGATCATGAGCTGCTGATATATGGCATAGCTGGCCGTCACCATGAGCAGCACCGCGAACACCACGATGATCTTGTAGTATTTCTTCTTCTGTTTCTTCTGGACATGCGCGAACGCCTTCCTCACCATTATAGTGTGGGAACCGGCATCCTTACCGCCATCCTCGTCGAAGTATTTGTTGATGATATGGGTAACCGAGGCGGAATCTGCGGGCTCTTTCTCCCTGGTCGTCATCTCGGCATCCGATTCTTCCAGCTCGAAGGAGAGGACGGCCCCGTTCATGCCGAGTTCGACCTGTGTGTCATCTGTCAGGGGGACCTGTTCCACCTTCTCGCCGTTGACATAGGTGCCGTTGGCGCTGTGTGCGTCCTTGAACCACCACCGCCCCTGCTCGAACACGACATCCGCATGCTTGCGGCTTACGATCTGCTCCTGGATCCACACATCGCAGGAATCTTCCCGCCCGATGGTGAACGCCTCGTTAAAGGCGTACTCCCCGCGTACACACTGTCCCTTTTCGATGTATACGCGGAGCTTGGGAATACGACTCAAGGCATCACCTTCACCTTTGTCTGGCTGGGCGCAACCTGCACTCCGGCCGGCATATTGGCGTTCCCGGTTCCATTCATTTCGACCATGGCTGAGACGAAACTGACTTTTTTACCTCCTGCTTTTACTTTTGAACTTCCTAATTTGTACTTGGCCGGTCCCTTGAACTTACTCGACTTCACGCCTCCTCCGGCACATCCGGCCTCATCTCCGCTGGACATGCTGATCTCAGTTCCCACAACGATTGCTTTCTTCCCGCCGATCTTGACCTTTTTTGCGCACGTACCACCTTTCGCCTGATTAGCCATGGCAATGTTCGGATAAGGAATTGGAACTGGGCTTGGTGCCGGTGGGGCAGGGGTCTTACATACATCTGGAAAACAGGCACACTGCCCACCTTTGTTTGTGGATGCTGGCATGATCATGGAAGGCTCCTAACCCAGATGGATCTTATCGCCATCGATCTTGAATTCT
>CBFDBC010000118.1:0-11481 GCA_965602945.1 uncultured bacterium
TCCCCCCTATGCCCTGGGGTTGGCCACCAAGCTGGTTGAGCTGGTCGAGCAGTGTGACATCGAGATCATCCATGCCCACTACGCCGTGCCCCACGCGGCCAGCGCCTACCTGGCGCAGCAGATCCTGCAGCCGCGCCGGGTCAAGACCATCACGACCCTGCACGGGACGGACATAACCCTGGTGGGGGCCGACCAGTCGTTCCACCGGGTCATAAAGTTCGCCATCGAAAAGTCGGACGGAGTCACGGCCGTGTCGAATTACCTGAAGCGGCGCACGGTCGAGGAGTTCGACCTCCGGCGCGAGGTCCGGGTCATCCACAATTTCATCGATCCGGCCCGCTGCGCTCCGGGACTCGCGGACTGCGAACGGGAGGCCTATGCCCCGCAAGGCGAGAAGATCCTGATGCACGCCTCCAATTTCCGGCCGGTCAAGAGGGTGGGGGACGTGGTGCGTGTGTTCGCCCGGGTCCATGAGCAGATGCCCGCCAAGCTCCTCCTGATCGGCGATGGCCCCGAGCGGCTCTTCATCCAGCAGCTGGTCAAGGAACTGAATCTGGAAAGGGAGGTGTATTTCCTCGGGGAACAGGACCACCTGGAGCCCCTGTTTTTCTGCGCGGACCTCTTCCTCCTGCCCAGCGAGCAGGAGAGCTTCGGGCTGACGGCGCTCGAGGCCATGGCCTGCGGTGTGCCGGTGGTGGGGGCGGAAACCGGAGGTCTGCCGGAGGTGATCGCGCACGGCGAGACCGGTTTCCTGCTGCCGATAGGCGAGGTCAAGGGCATGGCCGACCATGCGGCCGGGCTCCTGAAAGATGCGGAAAAACACGAGCGCTTCAGGGAGCAAGCCAGGGAGCGGGCTTCCCGGCTTTTCAACAGCGCCGCCATCATCCCCCAGTACGAGGCCTTCTACGCGGAGATCCTGGAAAATTGAGATAACCGCATGCAGGAGCACAGCTGCCCGCCAAAGAAGAGTGACCGATGAGCCGGATAGACTGGATCGTGATGTTTTGCTTCCTCGTCTTCGTGGCCTTCTACGGGGTCTGGAGGTCCCGGGGCAAGAAAGACCTCAAGGGCTACCTCCTGGCGGACAAGAATACGCCCTGGTACACCATCACCCTCTCCATCATGGCCACACAGGCCAGCGCCATCACCTTCCTGTCCACGCCGGGACAGGCCTATGTGGACGGCATGCGTTTCGTGCAGTTCTACTTCGGCCTGCCGATCGCCATGGTCATCCTCTCGGTCACCGCGGTCCCCGCCTACCACAAGATGAAGGTCTACACCGCATACGAGTTCCTGGAGCAGCGCTTCGACCTCAAGAACCGCACGCTGGGCAGCATCCTCTTTCTGATCCAGCGGGGGCTGGCGGCCGGCTTCACGATCTTCGCTCCCGCGCTTATCATCTCCGTGATCCTGGGCTGGGACATCCGCTTCACCGTCTTCATGATCGGCGGGATCGTCATCCTGTACACGACAACGGGCGGCACGGACGCGGTGAACAAGACCCACCTGGTGCAGATGTTCATCATCACGGCCGGCATGGTGGCCGCCTTCTACATGATCTTCCGCCTGCTGCCCGCGGACATCTCGTTCCTGGACGCGGCCCATGTGGCCGGCAAGATGGGCAAGCTGAATGTCGTGAACTTCGCCTTCGACTTGAAGGACCGCTACAACATCTGGTCCGGGCTTATCGGGGGGACCTTCCTGGCCCTCACCTATTTCGGCACGGACCAGTCCCAGGTGCAGCGCTACCTGTCCGGCCGCTCGATCGCCCAGAGCCGCATCGGGCTCCTGGCCAACGGGATCTTCAAGATCCCCATGCAGTTCGGAATACTCCTGACCGGTGCCATGATCTTCGTGTTTTACCAGTTCGTGGCCCCGCCCCTGCTCTTCAACCCGGTTGAGACGGCCAAGGTGAAGAACAGCGCCTATGCCGAGGCCTACACTCAGCTGGAGGCGGAGCACGGCCGGCTGCATGCGGAGAAGCAGGGCCACATCCGGGACATGCTATCCGCCATCGAGGCCGACGGTGCCGCCGGCGTAGACAGTGCCGTGGACCGGCTGAGGCGGTCACGGGAATCGGAGCTCGAGATCCGGGAGGAGGCGGCCGGGCTGCTGCGGAAGGCCGATCCCGCGGCGGATACCAACGATACCAACTACATCTTCCTGAGTTTTGTCATCAACTTCCTGCCGGTGGGGCTCATCGGGCTCATACTGGCGGCCATCCTCTCCGCATCGATGTCTTCCACGGCGGCCGAGCTGAATGCTTTGGCCTCCGTGACCGTAGTGGACATCTACAAGCGGGTATTCAATCAGAATTCCTCCGAGCGCCACTATCTCATCGCCACGAAGATCGCCACGGTGTTCTGGGGGATCTACGCCATCAACTTCGCACTGTTCGCCAACCGCCTGGGTTCGCTCATCGAGGCGGTCAACATCCTGGGCTCGCTGTTCTACGGCGCCATCCTGGGGATCTTCCTGCTCGCCTTCTGCTGCAAATACATCGGAGGCCACGCCGTATTCATCTCGGCCATCGTGGCGGAGTTCACGGTGCTGGCCTGCCACTTCTTCACGGAGATCCCCTACCTGTGGTTCAACGTGATCGGCTGCGTCGTCCTCATCGCCCTCGCCCACCTCCTCAATCCCCTCTTTTCGGGGACGGACCTCAAAAAAGCATTGAAATAAAACACTCAACCCAGACGTTCCGGGACCAGGTTGATCCCCCCGAAAAACTCATTGTACATGCCCATGTGATCTGTCCCGGGGTCGAAGAGCCCGCTGACCTCCTCACCCGGGTCAACGCTCAACTTGACCAACCCGTGCGTGGGATTCCACCTGGCTTCCTGCCTGTGGTCCATGTTCGACGTGTACACCGCAGGGCCTTTTTTGGGCGGCACCAGGTTGATCGATCTTCCGAAGAAGAATCTGTTTTCCTGGGTGAAGACGGTTTCGGTATCGGACAGCTCTCTGTTGAATCCCGGTGTGAAAGTCATGTTGAGAAGGATGCGGCCTTTGTATGTGACCTTTCCTTCCCAGTTTTCTTCCTGCGGTCTCAGGAAGATCTCGTCCGCGATGAACTTGGGATAACCCATGCGCCGCCCTCCCCACATGGGCACGCGCCTGGTCACCGGCATGGTCAGACAGTGCCAGTATTCCTGGCCGCGGTAGGCACACTTCAGCAAAACGGCGCCCTCCTGGTAGCGTGTCATAGGCCAGGGAAACACGGTGATGTAGTCGGCGACAAAGACGGTGATCCTGGGTTGTTCCGGCATCTCGAAAACCTCAGGCAGCCGCCTCCGGTAGGCCTTTTCATCCGTGGGCTCGATGACCGCCCGTATCCCTTTGAAATGCCTGAACATGCCGCCTTTGGGCTGTGTGATCGACATGGGTTCCTCCCTGTATCCGTAGCTCCGGGTTGTGATCCGCCGGTTTTGCAACTCAAAATGTACATTAAAAAGCCTGTGATCGCAATGCATGCCTGGGCTTAAAGGCGGACTTTGGCACTAGGCAATGGCGGAGCAAAACAAAAAATACGAAAAAACTTGACAAAGCGACAAGTCGAGCCTATGTTTAAAGTACTTTAAAAAATAAAGTAATAATATGAAAACAATATCGGAAGGAGGCGACATGAACGAAACACAGGTAAGAGAAGAGATCCGTTTCATTCAGGACATGATCGATCAGACCCGGAAGATCACGGCCGGTTCCTGGATGTATTTCCTGTTCTGGGGCTTCGCGGCCATGCTGGGCATAGCCGGTATGTATGTCCTGGTTTCTTTGGAGATGTACAGCCTGATCTGGCTCAACTGGGTCGGGTTTATGAGCATCGGAGTGGTCTTCACCATGGTCTACGGCCGGAAACACCAGAGGTGCGAGGGGGCCAGGACCTATCCACAGGTCGCGACCGCCCATATCGGCTTCGCCTGCGGGATGGGCTTTGCCCTGGTGGGTTTTGTCTTTCCCATGCTCAAACTCTATGCCTGGGGCGTGATCCCCATTCTCGTCGCCCTTGTGGCGGGCATCTTCGTTTTCTCTTTGAGCGGGGTCTACGAATGGGCCCTGTTGAAGTGGTGCGGCGTGACCTGGTGGCTGGGCGCTCTGGTTATGGCGCTTATCCATGAGAATTATCGATCGCTGCTTTTCCTACCCCTCATCCTGATCGGATACATAACACCCGCTCTGGTCCTGCGTTCCCAGTACCGGAAACAGAGTGACCAAGATGACTCCTGAGAAGTTTTCCCAACTGGACCCTGTCATCCACTCACGGGTCCGGCTCGGCGTCCTGTCCATCCTGGCTTCGGTCAAGGATGCGAGTTTCGCATACCTGAAAGAGAATATCGGCACCACGGATGGAAACCTGAGCGCCAACCTGACCCGGCTCGAGGGCGAGGGGTACATCAAGGTCGAGAAAACGTTCGTGGGCAAGAAACCGCTCACGACCTGCCGCATAACCGGCAAGGGGCGGAAAGCCTTCTCCGAGTACCTGCAAACTTTGGAGAGCCTGCTGCCCCTCAAGGGCCGGTAGAGCAGAGATGTCGGATTGTTAAAGGCGGCTTGAACAAAGAATGGAATAGGAGAGAGCAGGATGATTGGAAAAAGACTGACATTTATGAAGGCACTGAGCGTCTCTATAGGCGCCGCGTTTCTGTTAGGGAACGGTTGGTCACTCCCTGAGCTGGCTAGGCCCCAGGCCAGTGTCCCGGTGACGGTCATAGAGAACGTGCGTGTGTTCGACGGGGAGGAGTGTCTCCCAGCCTCCACCGTGGTCCTGGGGGAGGGGAAGATCATCGGCCTGGGCACAAAGATACAGGTGCCGCCCGGTGCGGATGTCATTGACGGCACGGGGATGATGCTCCTGCCCGGCTTGTTCGACGCGCACGTGCATGTCTGGCATGCCGATAACCTCAAGCAGTCCCTGGTGTTCGGTGTGACGACCGTGGTCGACATGTTCATGGATGTCAAGACCATGACCGCCTTAAAGAAGATGCAGGCCACCAAGGGCCGGGCAGGAGACCTTGCCTATCTGATCTCCCCGGGAATCCTGGCCACCTCCCCGGGAGGACACGGCACCCAGTACGGCCTGCCCATCCCCACGCTGTCGAAACCCGAGGACGCGGGGCCGTGGGTGGCAGACAGGGTCAAGGAAGGCTCGGATTTCATCAAGATCATCTGGGATGACGGGAGCGCCTATGGGATGACCCGGCCCACACTTGACAGCGCCACCGTGGCGGCTGTGATCGCGGCGGCCCACAAGCAGGGTAGGCAGGCGATCATCCATGCCGCCACCCAGGCGCAGTGCAGGGAGGCCCTCGAAGCAGGCGTGGACGGCCTGGCTCACCTTTTCTTCGACAATGCCTACGATCCGGAGTTCGGCCGCCTGGCCGCCCGCAAGGGCGCCTTCGTAATCCCCACGCTGGCCGGGCTGGAAAATTTCGGGGCAGGCTCCGCGGCCGCCTCCCTGACCGCGGATCCGGCGCTGTCGCCTTTTCTCACCCCAGATGACCATCAGATGCTTGCGATGACGTTTCCCTTCACCGTACAGGAAGGGGCCTATGCCGCCGAGGAGAGGGCGATCCGCCAGCTCGCCGATGCCGGGGTCCCAATCCTGGCCGGTACGGACGCCCCGAATCCGGGAACGACCTTTGGGGCCAGCCTCCACAGGGAACTCGAACTCCTGGTCAAGGCCGGGCTCCCTCCCCTCGAGGCCCTCCGGTCGGCCACGTCGATCCCGGCAGAGACCTTCGGGCTTTCGGACCGGGGCCGCATCCGGGAAGGCATTACGGCCGACTGCGTGCTGGTCGAAGGCGACCCTACGCGGGACATCAAGGACACCCGCAGGATCGTCGCGGTCTGGCGAGCCGGCGTCAAGGTCGACCGGAACAAATACCGCTCCGCCGCAGAGAAATCGAAAAAAGACAGGGAGGGACAGAGGAACGCCCCGGCTCCCCAAGGTTCCGGATCCGGCTTGATCAGCGACTTCGAGAAGGATGTGATCCAGGCCGAGTATGGGGCCGGATGGAGTGTTTCAACAGACGCCATGACGGGCGGCAAGTCCACGGCTGAGTACAGGCTGGTCGAGGGTGGGGCGGCCGGCAGCCGGAATTCTCTACTGATCACGGGCACCATCGCGGAGGGCGCTCAGAACCGCTGGGCAGGGGCGTTCTTTTCCCCCGGGTCCGCCATGATGCAGCCCGCCAACCTCTCCGCCTGGTCGTCCATCAGCTTCTGGGCCAGAGGGGACGGCAAGACCTACTCGCTCATGATCTTCGCCCAGAGCCTCGGCTACATCCCGGCCATGGTGAGTTTCGAGGCCGGCCCGGAGTGGGGGGAGTTCACGTTCCCGTTCGAGAAATTCTCCGTTGAAGGCTTCGATATCATGGGGATCTTCATCGGGGGCTCGGCCGAACTGGGGGACTTCGAGCTTCGGATCGACAACGTCCGCCTGAAATGATCAAGGGCCGCTGTTTGTGTTTTTAAGTATGTCGCGCGGGTTTAATCGAACATTCAATGTTTATTTAGAGGGTTTCATTCTGTTATAATTGTCTGCGACTCAATTTGGTGACGTGTATTTAGCCCACAAACAACGAGGTGCAACATGACGGATTCCATGGGGGATGGAGAAGAACGAAGACAATATCCCAGAGTTAAAGCAGATGTTCTCTACCGCGAACCCCGGCTGGCTCCCCGCAAGCAGGCCATCTACGACATTAGCCTCGGAGGCGTTCGCATCCACTGCGGCGAGGAACTGGAGAAAGACCAGCAGCTGGAGATGGAGTTCTTCCTCCCCAATGGGAACGTCCTGGTCGCCATCGCTCAGGTGAGGTGGTCGAGCAAGCTCCCCGAAGGCTCGGATGCCGCCTATGCCGCAGGGCTGCAGTTCATGCATCTCAACCCAGACGACGCCGAGGAATTGAAAAAGTACCTGGAAGACACCGTATAGTGCTCCGGCCTCAATCGGCAGCCAGCCTATTGGTCGCGGAGTGAGTTGACCGGGTTGGCCGAGGCAGCCCGCATTCCCTGAAATCCCACCGTGGCCAACGCGATGGCCATGGCCCCCGCGGCAGCTACCAGGAAGACGATCCCCGTGAGCTCGATCCGGTACGCAAAATCCTGGAGCCACCTGTTCATGGCATAGAATGCCAGGGGGGAAGCGATCGCGATCGACGCCAGGATGAGCCAGATGAATTTCCTGGACAGCATGGTCACGATGTTGGCCGTCGTGGCGCCCAGCACCTTACGGATCCCTATCTCCTTGACCCGGTAGCGCACCACGAAGGATGCCAGCCCGAACAGGCCCAGGCAGGCGATGGCGAATCCCAGGGTCGTGATGATGCCGAGCAGCCTCCCCATCTGGGCCTCGTAGCGGTACTCCCGGTCGAAATTCTCGTCCAAGAAGGAATACTCGAACGGAACTCCGGGGAAGTGCTCCTTCCACTGCACGCCCACGTGCTTCATGATGCCCCGCATATCCTCGATCCGGATCGAAAGCGTGATGGTAGTGAACAGCGAGTCCTCGATGTCCAAGATCATGGGTTCGACAAGATCCCGCATGCCCCGGTAGTGGAAATTGTCCACCACCCCTACAATGCGCTTGAACTGGCGGTGGTAGGAGGCCTGGAAGTTTTCGCCCAGGGCCTCCTCAGGCGTGGCAAATCCCAGGGCCTCGACGGCGGCCAGGTTGACGACATACGATTCCTGTTCATCATTGCCTTGATCACGGTCGAAGCCGCGCCCGGCCACGACCTTGATACCGTACTCCTGCATGAAGTCGTAATCATGGGTGATGACGCTGAGCCAGGGCGCGTTGCGAAAGTCTTCGTCGGTTTTGGTCAGGTAGTATCCGGATCTGTCTCCGTCGCCCGGCACTGTCGACGATACCGTGGCCCCGTAGATCGAGGGGTGGAGCATGAAACTCTTCTTGATCTCTTCATAGTCCCGCCTCAGGTGATTCAGGTTGCTCTTCACCCGGAGCAGGAGCTTCTGCTCGGTTTTGAATCCCAAGGCCTGCCCCCGCATGAAATCGAGCTGTTTGAACACGGTGAGCGTGCAGATCACAAGGAAGATCGAGATGGCGAACTGGCCGACGACCAGGGCCTTCTGGATCAGGGTACCGCGTGACTTGTTGACCAACTTTCCCTGGAGGACGGCGGCCGGCTTGAAGGCGGTGAGGATGAAGGCGGGGTAGCTGCCGGAGATGATGCCGACGAAGAGGAGCAGCCCGAGGAGCGAGGCCAGGACGACCGGCTGTTTGAGCCCGGCCGGAGTGAGGTCCGTGCCGGCCATCTGGTTGAAGGGGATGAGCAGCAGCCAGATCAACCCGAGGGCCGTGACAAAAGCTATCGCCGTGATGAGGAAAGACTCACCCAGGAACTGGTTGATGAGCTGTCGCGTCTGGGCACCCACCACACGCCGCAGCCCCACTTCCTGTGTGCGGGTTGTGGACAGCGCGGCCGAGAGGTTGATGAAATTCATGCAGCCGATGAGCAGGATCAGGAGCGCGCTGATGGAATAGATGTAGACATAGTACCAGTTGCCGGGGGCCTCCAGCTGGCGCCTGACATCCTGAGAATGCATGTGGATGCGGATTATGGGTTCGAGGAAGTACTCATTGAGCTGTAGTTCTCGGCCGAATTTCTCTTTATATTTCTGGGCCGCGATGGCAGCGGCCCTCTGGATCTGCTCCTCGAATACGGCGGGATCCGTCTGTGGGAGGAGTTTCACATATGTGAACTTGCCGTGCCAGTGTACCCAGTCCGTGTCGATGGAAGGGACGAAGCGGTTGATGGTCGATGTGGACAGAAGCATGTCGTACTTGAAATGTGTGTTGGAAGGCGCGTTCCTCACGATCCCGGTCACCTGATAGTCCTCGATCCTGACGTTCTCATTCCCGATATCGTAGTCGATCTCGATCTCGATGGTCTGGCCCAGGGCCGGCTCGTCGTCAAAATATTTAGCGGCCATGCCTTCTGTAAGGACCACGCTGTTGGGAGCCTCCAGGGCTCCCTCAGGAGCCCCGTACAAGAACGGGATGCGGAAGACATCGAAGATCCCGGGATCCGCAAAAAAGGCCCGGGTTTCGAAGAACCGCTTTTCCCCGCGGACGACGAGGGTATTTTTTGCATTTTCAAACGGAGGGATGAGGCGAACCACGTGCTCCACCTGGGGGTAGGAGGCCTTGAGCTCCAGGGCCAGAGGCGCTGGTGTGGTGGCCGAGCGGCTTTCTGCGACCTGGTTGATGCTGTGGGTCCCGATCCTGAAGATGCGTTCTGCATCCGGGTGAAAGGAGTCATAGGTCAGCTCGTTGGTCACATACAGGATGATGACGGCGCAGCAGGCCAAACCCACGGCCAGACCCACTATGTTGATAAACGAATAGATCTTCTGCCGCCGGACCTTACGGAGGCCGATCTTGATGTAGTTGGAGAGCAGGGGAGGCAGCAAGCGGCTTTTCTGCCAGGGCGGCGTCCCGCTCAGGTGGCGGGTCGTGGCCTTGTAGTATTCTGTGCCCAGGGTGTCAGTGGTCCCGATCTTTGCGACCGCCTCAACGAAGGCCTCCTCCTCAGAGCGGCCCTGCCCGGTCAGATATTCGATCTTGTCCCGTAGGTGGCACTCCAGCTCGGTCTTGGCTCCGTCCTCGAGGGCCTCGCTGTGGTTCAGGTTTTTACGCCATGTTTTGATGGCTTTTTCCAGGTCGAACATTGGTTTCACCTTTTGCTTTTGTGTACGTGTTTCTCTTCTTTCGGTTTTCTAAGAGTACGCCTGCCCTTTCAGTCAAAGGAGGGCAGCGGCGCCCAGAGTTTGGACAGCACCCTGTGGACGCTCATCCACTGCTGCTTTTCCTTTTCCAGCTCTTTCCTGCCCAGGCCGGTCAGCCGGTAGTATTTGCGGTGGCGGCCGCTGTCGGACATCTTCCACTGCGACTGGATGAAGCCGTCCTTTTCCAACCGGTGGAGCACGGGATAGATCGTTCCTTCGGACCACTCCAGGATCCCGCCCGAGATCTCGATCATGCTGTGTATGATCTGATACCCGTAGATCTCCCCTCCGGCCAGGATGGAAAGGATCACGGGCTTGGTGGATGCTGCGACCAGGGCTTTCGATATCATCGCTTACCTCACATGCCTAGAATCTCTAGGTAATATACCTTGGAGCTCGAGGTATGTCAATAAATACGAAAAATGAGAGGAAGGGTTTAATCAAGGGGGACAGGTGCATTGACATTTCAATTTTCGTTGTGATAAGTCTGTTTCGAACACCACGGGAAAATGGCTCACCACACTCTGAGGACCGGCTATTCCAGGTTGATCGATCGGCTGAACCGCTTTCCCCAAGGGGCCCCGTCATCGGAGCTGCTCTATAAGATCCTGGAGCTTCTGTTCAGTGAGGAAGAGGCGGGGCTGGTGGCCCTTCTGCCCATCAAGCCCTTCACAGCGAAAAAGGCCGCCCGGATCTGGAAAATCAAAGAGGCGGAAGCGAGGAAGACACTCGATAAGCTGGCCGGCCGCGCCATCCTGGTGGACATCCCGCAGAACGGGGAAGTCCTCTACTGCCTCCCACCGCCCATGGCCGGATTCTTCGAGTTTTCCATGATGCGGCTCCGGGATGACATCGATCAGAAGCTTCTGGCCGAGCTCTTCTACGAGTACCTGAACGTGGAAGAGGATTTCATCAAGGCGCTTTTTACGAGGGGTGAAACCCAGCTGGGCCGCACTTTTGTGCAGGAGCCCATGCTGTCCGAGGAAAACGGCCTGCATGTCCTGGACTACGAACGGTCCAGCGAGGTGATCAAAACCGCCACGGACATGGGAGTCGGGATCTGCTACTGCCGCCACAAGATGCAGCACATGAACCGCGCCTGCCAGGCCCCAATGGACATCTGCATGACGTTCAATACCACGGCGGCAGCCTTGATCAGGCATGGGGTCGCGCGACGCGTGGATGCGGCCGAGGGCCTGGACCTCCTGGAGGCGGCCTATGCGCACGATCTAGTTCAGTTCGGCGAAAACGTGCAGGACCGGGTCTCTTTCATCTGCAACTGCTGCGGCTGCTGCTGCGAGGCCATGATCGCGCAGAGACGCTTCGCTGTTTTCGCCCCGATCCATACGACCAACTTCATCCCGAGTATAGATGGGGGACGATGCACAGGCTGTGGGAAATGCACCGATGCCTGTCCGGTGGAAGCCATGATCCTGGTGTCCGCCAACGATGCGCACAAGCCCAGGAAGAAGGCGGCCCGGTTGGATGACCATCTCTGCCTGGGTTGCGGCGTGTGCGTGCGGGCCTGCCCGGAGGGAGCCCTGTGTCTTGTCTCACGGGAAAAGAGGGTCATCACTCCCGTAAATTCCGTTCACAAGGCGGTCGTGATGGCGGTGGAGCGAGGCATGCTGCAGAACCTGATCTTCGACAATCACGTGCTCTGGAGCCACAGGGCCATGGCCGCGGTATTCGGCGTCATCCTGAAGCTCCCACCAATCAAGCAGGCCC
>CBFDBC010000119.1:0-11443 GCA_965602945.1 uncultured bacterium
AGGCCGTCAGGCTGGCACGGGAGTACAAGATCCCCTTCGGGATCACGCCCCACTACCTCTCGCTCATGGACAACGACACGAGCCGCGCCCATGACGCCGCCATCCGCGCTCAGGTGATCCCCTCTCTCCACTACATCCAGAAGCTCAAGGAGTCCAGGGAGTGCAGGGAGACCTCCATGGACTTCATGCTGGAGAGTGAGACGTCCCCCATCGAAGGGATCACACGCCGTTATCCCATGATCGTCATCCTCAAACCCATCACCACGTGTCCCCAGATCTGTGTGTACTGCCAGCGCAACTGGGAGATAGAGGATGTGTACTCGCCGGGGGCCGTTCTGGCCAGGGGCAAGCTGGAAAAGGCCATCCAGTGGATCGCCGACACCCCGGAGATCATAGAGGTCCTGATCACGGGAGGAGATCCCCTTTTACTCTCCAACGACAAACTCGAGAGCATGCTGTTCAAGCTGTCGCGCAACAAGAACATCCAGCGGATCCGCATCGGGACCCGCACGCCCGTGACCCTACCGCAGCGTATCACCGACGGTCTGGTCAAAGATATCAACCACTTCCATATCCCCGGCAAGCGGGAGATCCTGATCATCACACATTTCGAGCATCCCTATGAGATCACGCACCAGTCCATGCAGGCGGTTCAGAAATTCCGACACTATGGGATCGATGTGTATAACCAGCTGGTCTACACCTTCCACAACTCCCGCAGGTTCGAGGCGACAGCCCTGCGCAATAAACTCCGGCTGATCGGCGTGACGCCATACTACACCTTCAACACCAAGGGCAAGGACGAGACCGATGACTACCGCGTGCCTATCCCCCGGCTCCTTCAGGAGCAGAAGGAGGAATCGAGGCTGTTTCCCGGGACCGTCCGCACCGATGAATGCGTGTTCAACGTCCCCGGGTTGGGCAAGAATTACCTGCGCGCCATACAGCACCACGATCTGATCGCGCTCCTGCCCGACGGCCGGAGGGTCTACGAGTTTCACCCCTGGGAGAAGAAGCTCAGCCTGGTCGACACCTATCTGTACACGGATGTCTCGATCCACGACTATCTGCAGAGGCTGAAAGCTGCGGGTGAGAACATCGCGGAGTACAAATCCATCTGGTATTACTACTAGCCAGCAGGACAGCGCGGCCTTGACTTTTCCGGGGGGAGGGATACAATACCTTGTCTTAGAACAGCCAGGCTGTATCCTATCTCCATGCAGGTTTCCAAGCCCGAGATGGGGCGACATCCCATGAGGTGTGGAACCGTGCTGACGTCGGGAGTGATTGAAGATGGACGGTGATACGATCAAACAGACACTGAACCTTCCCAGGACTTCCTTCTCCATGAAGGCGAAACTGGCGCAGAGGGAACCCGAGATCATCCGTAGGTGGGAAGAATCCGGTCTGTATCAGAAAATCCAGGCCCAGGGCAGTGGGCGCCCCACATTCGTGCTGCACGACGGCCCTCCCTATGCCAACGGCAACATCCACTTGGGGACCGCCCTGAACAAGATCCTCAAGGATTTCATCGTCAGGTCCAAGACCATGGAGGGTTTCAGGGCGCCGTACCGGCCGGGCTGGGACTGCCACGGCCTGCCCATCGAGATCAAGGTGGACAAGAACCTGGGTGAAAAGAAAAAGGACATGTCTCTCATCGACATCCGGGAGGAATGTAAGAAATATGCGCTCAATTTCGTAGGGATACAGCGCGACCAGTTCCGCCGTCTGGGAGTCTCCGGAGATTGGGAAAACCCGTATCTCACTCTCAATCCGGAGTATGAGGGCGACATCCTGCGTTTCCTGGCCGCGTTCTTTTCCAGGGACATCGTGTACAAAGGGAAGAAGCCTGTGCTCTGGTGCGCATCCTGCCGCACGGCCCTGGCCGAAGCGGAGATCGAATACCATGACCGCACGTCCCCTTCGATCTATGTCAAGTTCCCCATGATCTCGGATCTGGGCGAGAAGTATCCCGAGCTCGAAGGGAAGACCGTCTCCGTGCTCATCTGGACCACCACGCCCTGGACCCTGCCCGCCAACCTGGCCATCGCATTCCATCCGGAGTTCGAGTATGCCGCGTTCGAGACGGATGGAGAGGTGTACATCGCGGCGAAGCGTTTGATCCCGGTGCTGTCCGATGCTCTTGATCTCCCGGAGCCCCAGATCCTTGTGACCTTCCCGGGAAGGGACATGGAGGGGCTCAAGGCCCGGCATCCTTTCATCGAGCGTGATTCGGTGTTTGTCCTGGCTGACTATGTCACGCTCGATCAGGGAACCGGGGCCGTTCACACGGCACCGGGACATGGGCTGGAAGACTACCTGACCGGCCTGGCCTACGACCTGGAAATCTACACTCCGGTAGACAGCGAGGGTGCATTCATATCCGATGTCGACCAATACGGCGGCATGAACGTTTTCGCGGCCAATCCCGTGATCCTCAATGACATGCAGCAGAGCGGCGCCCTCATGAGATCCGAAGAGATCGTCCATTCCTACCCCCACTGCTGGCGCTGCAAGCAGCCCGTCATTTTTCGAGCCACGTCGCAGTGGTTCATAGCCATGGATAAAAACGGCTTCAGAGAACAGGCCTTGGAAGCCATCAAGCGCGTGCGCTGGATCCCGCATTGGGGAGAAGACCGCATCGCCGGCATGGTGGACACGAGGCCGGATTGGTGCATCTCACGCCAGCGATCCTGGGGAGTGCCTATACCCGCCTTCGTCTGCCTTGACTGCAACACGGCCGTGGCCGACGAAAAGATCGCTCTCTGGGTCGCGGATATTTTCTCCCGGGAGGGCTCCAATGCATGGTTCGAGAAACCGGCCGCAGAGCTGATCCCTCCCGACACGAAGTGTCCGGAGTGCGGGTCCGTCCGCCTGGACAAGGAAAACAACATCCTGGATGTCTGGTTCGAATCCGGATCCAGTCACGGCATCCTGGGGAAGAGTGAAGATCTTCCCTGGCCGGCCGATGTGTACATCGAGGGCCATGACCAATACCGGGGATGGTTCAACAGTTCGCTGCTGGTCGGGGTGGCGGCCAAGGGCGCCTCTCCTTTCAAAAACTGCATCATCCATGGGTTCGTGCTGGACGAGAACGGCCGCGCTATGGCCAAATCGCTGGGCAACGTCATCGAACCGGATGAGGTCATCCAGAAGAACGGTGCCGAGATTCTCCGCCTTTGGGTGGCCATGCTCAACTATAAAGAGGACGCGCGATATGGCGGCGAGACACTGCAGAGGCTGATCGAGGCATACCGGAAGCTGCGCAACACCTGGCGTTTCCTGCTAGGCAACATGCATGAGTTCACCCCGGACAGCGAAAGCCTGCCCGCGGCAGAGATGCATCCCTTCGACCGCTGGGCCCTGGAAAAGTGCGCGCGGCTGGGACGCAAGATGCGGAAGGCGTACGAAGAATTCGAATATCACGTGGTTTTCCATACCGTCTATAACCTGTTCACGGTCGAACTGAGCGCCTATTACCTGGATGTCTTGAAGGACCGGCTCTACTGCTCGGGAAACAAGTCCGGCCTGCGGAGGTCTGCTCAGACGGCCCTCTTCCACATCCTCAGGGACACTCTCTCATTGATGGCACCCATCCTGCCCTTCACCACGGAAGAGGCGTGGGAAGCCATGCCGGATTATGACGGTAAGTCAGAGTCAGTGCATCTGGAGTTGTTCCCGGATTTCTCGGAAGTGTGGCTGGAGGAAGACACGTTTCAGGAATGGGAGGCGATGGGCGCCATAAGGGAAGCTGTGCTCAAGGAATTGGAAAAGGCCCGCGAGGACAAACTGATCGGAAACTCCCTGGAAGCCGCGATCACGATCCGGGCCCCAGAAGCGAAGCGTGCACTGCTCGAGAAACACCGCGCTGAGCTCCCCGCACTTTTCATCGTGTCTGCGGTGGAGTTGGGAGAGCCCGGGGGAGAGGAGATCGAGGTAGGTGTGGAAAGAGTTTCCTCACGGAAATGCCTGCGCTGCTGGAATTATTCCGACCATGTGGGGACCAGCGAATCCTATCCCGACTTCTGCGGCCGCTGTGAAGACGTGGTCAGGGACATGGATCTATGAAAAAAACGATCCCGTATCTTGCCTTGATAGCGAGCATCGTGATCCTGGATCAGGTGACCAAGATGATGCTGGTCAGGAGTGTTCCCCATGGGACCAGCCGGGTCGTGATCCCGGGTTTCTTCAACCTGAGCCACGTCCGGAACAGGGGAGCGATCTTCGGTTTTTTTTCGCAGAGCGGAAACCCGATGGTGTATGTACTCCTGACGGTGGCATCCCTGGGGGCCCTGGTCCTGGTGTTGTTCTACTTTGTCAAGGTTCCCGCGCAGGACCGGCTCCTGAAGATCACGCTCTCTCTCATCCTGGGTGGGGCTCTCGGTAATCAAGTCGACCGCATATTCAAGGGCTATGTGGTGGATTTCCTGGAAGTCTATGTCAAGTCGTTCCACTGGCCCTCGTTCAACGTTGCGGATTCATGTATTACCATCGGCGCTATTCTGCTGGTGTATATTTTCTTTTTCAGGAAAGGTGAAAAATGTTCCCTGTGCTCTTAAAGCTGGGCCCGGTCACCCTCCACACCTATGGTTTCATGATGGCGGTGGGAGTGGCCTGCGGCCTGTGGTTTCTGTATGTCCAAGGGAAAAAACAAGGACTCGAGGCGGGCAGGCTGGTGGACATGGCATTCTACACCATCCTGATCTCGCTGCTCGGGGCCAAGCTCGTGCTGCTCGTGGGAGATTTTTCCCGCTACACACGCAATCCGGGAGAGCTTCTGTCGCTGGCACGCTCCGGGGGTGTTTTCCAGGGTGGGCTGGCCGCCGGAATCGTGTTCGCACTGTGGTACATGTACCGGCACAAGCTGCCCACCTGGAAGACCGCCGACCTGATAGTCCCTGCCCTGGCCCTGGGGCATGGGTTCGGGCGCCTCGGGTGTTTCAGTGCCGGCTGCTGCTACGGCCGCGCCTGTGACACGGTATTGGGCGTCACCTTCCACAACGAAACGGCGCATAACCTGACCGGGCTTCCGTTGGGCTCGTCCCTGCATCCGGTCCAGCTCTATGAAGCTCTGCTCAATTTTCTCAATTTTGGGATCCTGTTTTTCATCCTGCGCAAGAAGAGATTCGACGGCCAGGTTTTCGCCATCTACATCCTCAACTATTCCCTGATCCGGTACTTCACGGAATTCTACCGGGGGGATCATGATCCCGACCGCCTGTATCTCATCCACTCCGCATCGCCTTATCTGAGTATCTCTTACCCGCAGATTTTCTGTATAATCGGCTTGGTGGCGGGGGCGGTGCTATATTTTATCTTTAAAAAAAGAAAAAGTGCCTGATACTGTATTTCTGGTTTCCGAGCTTGAGGGCGCCGGTCTGAGGATCGATTCCTATCTGGCGGATCATCTGCAGGATGTGAGCCGTGCCCGTGTCCAGCGTCTGATAACAGGGGGAGACGTGAGGGTGGATGGCCGGCCCGTGAAAGCCAGCCGCAGGCTGGTTGCAGGGGAGAAGGTGGTGATCCATCTGACTCGGGAGAGAAGGGAAAAGCCGCAACCCGAGGACATTTCGCTCGAAATACTGCACGATGACCAGGATATTATCCTGGTTGATAAACCGTCCGGGGTAGTGGTCCATCCCGGCGCCGGCCGGCGCACACAGACGCTTGTCAATGCGCTGCTCTATCGGTTCCCGGATCTGGCCGGGCAGGAACCGGAAGACAGGCCGGGGATTGTCCACCGGCTGGACAAGGAAACCTCGGGCGTCATGGTCGTGGCGCGCTCGCCCCGGGCGATGAATGACCTTCAGCGGCAGTTCAAGAACAGAGAGGTGGACAAAAGATATCTGGGACTCGTCTGGGGGAAGATCCGACACGCTGAGGGCCGGCTCTCGTGGCCCATCGGACGGCATGCCCGCCAGCGTGACCGCATCTCCATCCGGACCAACAAGCCCCGAGAGGCTGAGACTCACTACCGGCTCCTGCAGGCCTATCGGGATTTCGCCTATCTTGAGATACACCCGCTGACCGGCCGGACGCATCAGATCCGAGTCCACATGGCGGCCGCGGGACATCCCCTGGTGGGAGACAGCCGTTACGGGCGCAGAGGCGGCAAGGGGCCGAGCCCTCGATTGTTCCTGCACGCCGCCACCCTCAAGTTCCGTCACCCCGGATCCGGAGAAACATTGGAGTTCTCCTCACCGCTTCCTCCGGACCTGCAGGCCGTGCTCGACGGGATCATTCAAAGTTCTTGAGATGGGAGTGCAGGATAGTGTATCATATCCGTTGCACTTCACTATGCGAATCGAGTGACGTTGAAACTTGACATTATTGCTCAATCGACCACTCAACTGGAGGCTTCACGATGAAAGACTTTGATGCGGAAAAAATCAGGAATATCGCCGTTGTCGGTCATGGATCCTGCGGAAAGACCACGCTGGCCGCCGCCTTCCTGTTCGATACCGCCGCCACCTCGCGTCTCACACAAGTGGATAAAGGGAACACGGTCACCGATTATGATCCGGATGAGATCGATCGTCAGATCTCGATAAATTCCTCCCTCTGCCACCTGGAGTGGAACGGGCATAAGATCAACCTGATCGACTGTCCCGGTTATACCAACTTTCTTTGGGACACACGCGCCAGCCTGCGGGCTGTGGACTCGGGTGTCGTGATTGTGAGTGCGGCGGGAGGCGTCGAGGTCGGCACTGAAAAAGTGTGGGATATGATGGCGGAGCTGGAGATTCCCGGGATCTTTGTGGTGAACAAGCTGGACAGGGAAAACGCCGACTTTTACAGTAGCGTGGGAAACATACATGAGTTCTTCGGCCGGCAGGCGATCCCCGTCCAGATGCCGATCGGCAAAGAGGGAGGATTCACCGGAGTGGTGGATCTGATCAAGCAGAAAGCGTTTGTCTACGCGAAGGATGGCAGCGGGAAATTCAAGGAAGAGGACATCCCCGACGAGTTGAAGGATGAGGCCCGGAAAAAGATCGAGGAACTCACCGAGATGGTGGCCGAGAACGATGAGACCCTCATGGAAAAATATTTCGAGAACGGTGAACTGTCGCCCGAGGAGTTGATCTACGGTTTCAAGAAGAGTGTGCTGGAGCGTCAGATCTTCCCGATATTCTGCGCTTCGGGGGGTGCCAACATCGGTGCCCAGACCATCCTGGATGGAGTCGTGAACTTCCTTCCGGATCCGGTTCAGAAGGGTGAGGTCTCCTCCGAGGATGGATCCGTGAAAATGGGCCTGGACCAGCCATTCTCGGCCCTAGTCTTCAAGACCATCTCGGATCCCTACACCGGACGTATCTCGATCATGCGCGTGTTCTCAGGGAGGGTCAATCCCGATGCCAGTGTGGAGAATACCTCCAAGCAGAGCATGGAAAAGCTGGGGGGACTGTTTTTCCTGCAGGGGAAGGAGCAGATCCCGGCGGGCCAGGCCAAAGCCGGAGATCTGGTGGCTACCGCCAAACTCAAGGAAACAGGAACTGGCGACACCCTGTGTGACAAGGGGAAGGGGATACGTTTCTCCGGAATCAAATTCGCAGAGCCTTCCATCTCTTTCGCCATCGAACCCAAATCCCGGGGAGACGAGGATCGTATATCCCAGGCAGTCCACCGCATAATGGAGGAGGATCCTACCGCGCGCTTCACACGGGATCCTGAAACTGCGCAGCTCATCATCTCGGGGAACGGGCAGCTCCACGTCGAGATCATCACCAACCGGCTCCGGAAGCGGTACAACGTCGATGTGGACCTGAAGCCCCCCAAGATATCCTACAAGGAAACCATCAAAGGCCGCTCCGATGTCCAGGGTAAATACAAGAAACAGACCGGCGGCCGGGGCCAGTACGGGGATGTGCGTGTCAAGTTCGATCCCCTGCCCCGGGGCGAGGATTTTGTCTTCGAAAACACGGTTTTCGGAGGCTCCATCCCCAGGAACTACATCCCTTCGGTGGAGAAAGGCCTACAGGAAATACGCAAGAAGGGGATTTTGGCCGGCTATCCCACCGTGGACTTCAAGGCCAACCTGTACGACGGAACCTATCATGAGGTCGACTCTTCGGACATCGCCTTCAAGGTAGCGGCTTCTCTGGCTTTCAAGAAAGGCATAAGGGAGGCCAGGCCCACGATCCTCGAACCCATCATGAACGTGGAGACCTACACACCGGACACCTACATGGGTGACATCATGGGTACGCTCAACGGCCGGCGGGGCAAGGTGCAGGGCATGGAACAGAAAGGGAGCAGCCGCATCATCAAGGCGCAGGTCCCCCTGGCCGAGATGCTGGATTATGAGCCGACGCTCACCTCGATCACAGGAGGCCGGGGTTCCTTCCTCATGGAGTTTTCCCATTACGAAGAGGTCCCGGCGCATCTGCACCAGAGGATCATCGATGAATCCATCAAGGAAGGGCGGATCCGCCCCAGCGAAGAAGACGAGAAGTAGCTCGATCTCCTCAAACAGGCGTCTCAGGGCTCTGTACGGGCTTGAAGGTGATCAGGAACAGCGAGGCGATCAGGGTCAATACGAGCGAGAGAACGAAGGGTGCCGTCATTCCGACGGTTTCCCAGAGGATACCGGCCACAAAAGAGGCCGGCAGGCTGCACAGCCCCGTGATCATGTGAAAGCCCCCCAGACAGCTGGCCCGGAAGGCGGATGGGGCGCATTCTGAGACGATCGTACGCTGGACGGGCACCAGTATCCCTTTGTGCATGCCGTAAAGAACAAAACTGAATATGAGCAGAGCGGGCGTCCGCAGCACGATGAAGTTCAGGCACACGACTATCCAGAGCCCGTAAGAGGCGATCAGGACAGGCTTGCGTCCGATCCTGTCCGAGAGGTGGCCCGAGACCCAGGACGAGGCTGCTGCCGCGGCCGTGAACACAGGGTAGAGCCCGATCACGAGAGTTTTTCCGAGGCCCATCTCCCGGGCGAACATCAGCAGGAACGAATAACTGAACGCCCCCAATGCGAAGATCGCGCTGAGTATGACAAACCGGCGGAACTGTCTGCTCAGCAGTCCCATAGAAATAAGCGGGCTCACTCTATCCCCGATGGGCGGTTTGTCCTTGATCAGGAGGATGACGAGCACTGCGCTGACCAGAGTGGGGAGGGCGGCGATGGCCAGGATCCAGCGGTAGCCAAGGAACTGTATGAGCACGAGGACCAGGAGGCTTCCCAGCAGAGCGCCCAAATGATCCATGGCCCGGATAAAACCGAAATGGGTTCCCATGTTCGCATGGGTTGAGACATCGGCCACAATGGCGTCCCGGGGAGCGCTGCGTTCTTTTCCGATGCGGTCCAGTACCCGGAAAACGATCAACTGCTGCCAGACAGCGGACACGGCATAACCCAGGCGTGCCAGGACCGCCAGCAGATACCCAATCCAGATGAACACCTTGCGCTTGCGGATGCGGTCGGAAAGATAGCCCGAGAAGGCCTTGGAAATCGATAACAGTCCCTCTCCGAGGCCGTCCAGCAGTCCCAGGGCCGCCATGTTGGCCTTGAGGGTCTCGGTCACGAAAAACGGCCATATGGGATAGGCCATGTTGGAGCCGAGGTCGTTGAAAAAGGTGGCGGTCGCGAAGGTGCGGATGGTCTTCTTGGGTTCCTGAGTGTCCGGCATAAGTTTCCGCAAGTATACCAGTTTCCCGCCAAATGTAAACACAGACTGCGATCCCGGGTAATCTCACTGAAGCGGAGAGTGCCCCTTGGGAAACACAGAGGGGGAGGGGTGGCATAAGTCTCATTGTTTTTTAGCGAACGGAAGGGTGGGATACACAAAGGGGGCGGGGTGGTCGGCTTGACGGAAAGGAGGCTCAGGGGTATCATACATCTTTAATTTCACGGGAGCGAAACATGAAAAATCCAACGCTGATCCTGATTTGTGCTGTAGCGATTCTGGCTGCAGGCTCGTGGGCCGCCCAGGAACAGGATGAGTTTGCCACCCTGCGTCTCGAGCTCGGGGATCCCGGCCTCAAAGGTAAAACGATGGAGATCCGTCCCGATGCGATCTTTTCCGCAAAAAGCGGACGCTCCCTCGAATTCGAGGATATGATCCGGGAAATGGCTGATACACGCATTATCCATGTGGGAGAATCCCACAACAGCCTCCCCATGCATCGGATTCAGGCCAGGATCATCCGGTCACTCTACGAACAGGATCCCAATCTGACCGTGGGCTTGGAGATGTTCACGCCGCTGAGACAGGAACCACTCAACAAATGGGCGATGGGGCTGCTGACACAGAAAGAGTTCATACGGGAGGCGGAATGGTATGTGGCCTGGAACTTCAACTTCGGCTTCTACCGTGACGTATTCGATGCGGCCAAAACACTCCGTATTCCGATGTACGGGCTGAACGCTCCCCGTGAGATCATCTCCAAACTCCGCATGCGCGGGTATGATGCGCTCACCGAGGAGGAGAAGGCTCAGGTGCCCAATCCAGACACGACGCACCAGGATCACCGGGCCTACATCCGGGCGGTATTCGAGAACATGGACATGCCGCATGCCATGGCTGGTCCCGGGCTGGACAAGGTGTTCGTAGGGCTGTACCGGGCCCAATCCGCCTGGGATGAGGTCATGTCGGACAACATCCTCAACGCCCTGGAGTACACCCGGAACAGGATGGTCGTGCTGGCGGGATCCGGGCACCTGATGTACAACCTGGGCATCAACCGGAGGGCCATCGAGAAAAGTGGTTGGCCGTCCAAGACCGTAGTCTGCGTCATGATTCCCGAGGGACACGAAAGCGTAGAGGTCTCACGCTCCCTCGCAGACTACGTCTGGGGCCTGTCAGAAGAGCAGAGGCCGGCCTATCCATCGATCGGACTGAAGTTGAAAAAGTTCGACCATCTTGCAAACCCGGTCGTGGAACGGGAACCCATCGATGGGGTTGCCCAGGATGCCGGATTCAAGAAAGGTGATGTGATCCTGTCGGTCGGTGATCACACCTTTACCGACATCAATACCCTCCGGACCTATCTCGCCCATTCCACCTGGGGTGACACCGTCACTTTCGAGGTCCTGCGGGACGCCCAGGTCAAGGCGATAGACGTGGTATTCGAACACAAGGAGAAGGAAGAGAAACAGGATTAAAACGCCCGTTTCCCTTTAAGGAGGTGTGATCCCATGCTGAAAAGAAGCACATGCTGGATCCTGTGGACGGCCGTCTGCTTTTTTGTATGTTTTCAGGGCAGTCTGCGGGCGGAAGAGAAAATCAAGACTCCCGCCGAAGCGGTCAACTACGTGCAGTACACGCAGCACGAGGACATCGCGTTTTTCCTGAGCCGCCTGGCTCACCTCTCTCCCGAGCTTGAAGTGCGGGTCGTGGGACGGACGCTCCCGGCGCGTGATCTCGGCGCCAAAGATCTTTTTCTCTGCATCCTTACGGAGGAGGGGGTGGATACTCCGGAAAAGCTCGACCGCGGC
>CBFDBC010000120.1:0-11368 GCA_965602945.1 uncultured bacterium
CCAGGATCTCCTCGGTCGCCACGTCCAGGTGCACGCCGATGCCCAGCCTTTCGATCTGCTTCTTCAAGACCTCAGCGCCCGACGCGTCCAGCTGACGGGGCAGGAGGCGCGGGAAGAACTCATAGACATCCACTTTCCCGCCTCGGGCATGGACGGCGCGTGCGATCTCGAGACCCAGCAGTCCACCGCCGATGACAGCCAACCGGGGATGACGCTCCATGTACTCCAGGATCGCCTGGGCATCATCCAGGGACCGCAGGGTGAAGACCCCGCGCTTGTCCGCCCCCCGGAAAGGCGGGATGGAGGCAAAGGCCCCGTTGGCCAGGACCAGACGGTCATAGGGGAAGGTCTCGCCGCCGCTCGTCTCCACCGTCTGCGAATCCCGGCTGATCTCCGTCACCCGCTGTTCAAGATGGAGCTCGAGCCGCTGCTCCGTATACCATTCCTGCCGGAACGCGAACAGCCGTGCGAAAGGAAGGTTCCCGGCCAGGTATTCGATGAGGTTGGGCCTCGGGTAATACAGGTGCTTCTCGTCCCCCAGAAGCACGACCTGGGCCTCGGGGTCCAGTTCGCGCAGGGTCTTGGCCAGGATGGTCCCGGACAGACCGTTCCCTATTATGACGATTCGCATCTTAACTTAACGTCTGCTCCTGGAAAGCGCAGGATTCAGCCCATCTTCTCGAAGAACTCTTTGCCCACGCCGCACTGGGGGCAGACCCAGTCGTCAGGGATGTCCTCAAAAGCGGTTCCGGGGGCGATCCCGCCGTCCGGATCGCCTGTTTCGGGGTTATAGATATACCCGCAGGCCGTGCACTCATATTTTTCCATTCTAGGTCCTCCTAAGATATTTGATCCATCGAACACAGGCCCCGGAAGCCTAATTCTCTTCCAGGACGTGCTCTTCGTATTTGATCTCCAGTTTAAACTTGTGCGCCTTTTCCTGTTCGGCCATGAAATCAAACAACTTATGCAGGTCGGGATCATCCGAGCTGTCCTTCAATCGTGTATAGAGCTCCACGGCACTCTGTTCTTTCTTGGCGGCGAAGATGAGAAGATCCTGAAAGTTCATCTCCGGTCCGGTGGGTTCCTCGACCAGGTAATCGGAAATCTTGAGATTGAGGGCCCTTTCTGGCTTCAGGGACGCGATCTTTTCGGGCGTCAAGTCCACGAGGAGACGCTTGTGGTTTTTTTCTTCTTCCTGAAGCTCCAGGAGCAGGTCTTTGAGACCGGGGGATTTGGCCTTCTCACTCATGCTGCCATAGGCTTCGACAGCGTCTTCTTCCCGGGCGATCGCGAATTTGATGACATCTTCAAAGTTTGTGAATTCCATGATTCCTCCTTGATGTTGGCGGTGGGTGGGTGGATCTATTCGTCTTCTTTGGGCTGCATGGGCTTGCCGCAGCACACGAGCGTTCCCGCGCCATATTTTACCACCTGGACCTCCTGCCCACACAGGGCACACACATATATTTTTCCTTCTTTTGCCATTGAAAAACTCCTTTCCGGCTAATCCGAGTGATGCAGCGGGCTCCTCATTATAGTGAATCGCCCTTTGGGAGTAAACCAAGTTTATACATACAGCAAAAATATGCCGCTGTCTATTGGACTTTCGTCCAATATAAAATAAAAACCTGGATCGTTCACGGGTTAAGATCGGTAATTCTTATGAATGATTCAGGCTAATCCTTTAAATTCATTGAGGAAATTATGAAAATCGATCTCGTTGGCATCCAGGCCACAGGAGTAGACGTAGCGGCTCGCCATCCGCGACGCGAAAACGGCCCGGAGGTAGGCCTCTGGGACGCGCCGCATGGCCTTGGCGAAGCTGACCTCTTCGAGCAGCACGACGGGGCAGCAACACTGAATGACATTCCGGAACAGCTTGCGGTCCTTGAACAGCTCGGAGGCAAAGATCGCATCGGTCACGCTGTTGATCTTGTCGCTGATCCGGTCGGTCAGCACCACCCTGGGGATGCCCTTTTCCCGGTTTTCCCTGGAAATCACCTGGTATTCGAGTGTGGCATTCTCACGGATGATTTCGAGGATCTCGGCGATATACCGCTTCCGGAAGGCGGGGACCCGGTTGTTCCTCACACACATTTTCTTCTCGTACTCTTCATCCGTGAGCGCCAGGCTGGCGAAGACCTCCAGAGATGACGAGGTCACACCGCCCTTGTTGGCGGACGCGTCCTTGAAGATGATGACACCCTTTTCCTCCAGGCGGAGGCGCGCACCCTGGGTCAGGAACAGGTTGGCCCCCTCCGAGATGATCTTGAAGCGGGGGATCCCCTTTTCATCGAGGAACCGGTCCCAGTTGTTGATATTGATGGATGCCGGCCTTCCCCCGCAGGGGACGAAAAGATCGGCCTTGAAGACCGGGTCAAGGTGGAAGGAGTTGCGGAATTCCAGCCCGTTCACCACCGTCCGGCCGTCCGGCAGTGTGACGTCGTCTTCGTCAACCCTGACCAGGAATCCCTGCCTGGAAAGAGAGGATCTCCGGAACTGATCGACAGGTTTGCGCTCCCGGGCCAGCCGAGTCAACTCCTTGCGGTTCAGGCCTCTGGGATCGTAGAGGACCCCGGAGCCGTCGATGATCGCCAGGATCCGGTCTTTCGAGATGAGGATCTCGTTGCTGCCCAGGTCCCCGTCCGGCCCGCCCGTCATGACTTTTGTGATCTGTTCTTCCTTCCAGCCCAGCTCATCGAGGACATTCAGGACATACTGGTGTACCGAATTGGTGGTCATCCCGTAAAGATCGTGCGGGATCCCGCCCATGGACACGGGTTTTCCGGTGGAAAAAGATTTCCAGTAGGGGTAGTCCAGGGCTTTGGCACGCAGGGAGGCCCATTCCATGAGATCAGCGGTGCCTTCGTCCGGACCCAGGAACAGGATGACCTCTTTGCCGTGATAGTCCAGGATGTTGTCATCCGGAACCAGCAGGTCGAGCAGCCCGTTGATATATTTCTTGAAGGCGCAGTCCACCATGCCCTGATAATCCCAACCCAGCAGAACCGTGCCCTTGGAGCCGCCCTCCGGGATATCCTTGTTCTTGCTCTGCTGGGTGTCGGCCAGGTTGTAGTTCTCGTCAAAAATGAAATCCGAGTTGTTGATGTAGTTCTGGAAGCTGTTGGAGCGGACGATCCGGATCCCTCCCCGCGAGATGTCCCGGAAACGGATGTGAAATCCCCTCAGTTCGATCCCGATCACATGGAAGATGCCGAAGGGCCGCCGGGGAAAATCCACCGGGTTCAGAAATCCGGGGTCGTACATGAAGGAGATGGAGATCTTTTCCTCTTTGTAGAAGTTGGTGCGTCGGATGGACCGTATAAAAAGCAGGATGGCCTGGAAGACCTCCCGGTCGACCTCCACGGGTATCCGTCTCTGGATCTCGCCGGCAAGCTTCTCCAGGTCTTGCTCTGTGTCGAGTCTGTCCACGAAGGGGTTAAACTTGCGGTCGAAGAGACGAAAAAGATCCTTGAGGTATGTGAAGTTGTCGATCAGGGCGTCCCAGACCTTGGCCTCGGTGAACGTATCTTTGGCCAGCTTGGTCTTCAGATTCCGCAGGATACCCATGAGTTCCGGCGAGTCCCGCAGGGCCTCGGCGATCTTAAGGTATTCCTCGTTGTATCCGAACAGGAACTGGTGCGCGAAACTCCAGGCGGAGACACCGAAGACCGTCTCCCGGGCCGTTAGTTTTCCCTGGCGGAACAGGGCGGACAGGGGGCTGTCGGGAACCACGTATACCAGCGTGATCTCAGATACCAGGTTCTGCAGAACCCCATCGTCCTTGATCCTGTCGATATAAAACACATACACGGTCTTGCCGTTGGCGAACTGCTCAATGTACTTGCGGTTGGACACCAGCCGGTGGGAATTGATCACGTCCGAGATGTTGGAGAAGAACCGGCTGCTGGAATCCCGGTTGGTGACGATCATTATGCGGTGTTCTCCCGTGTCTTTTTTCGGGGTCACTTCGATGTGGGGCGTCTCCCACCCGAGTGTTTTCTCCAATGCGTCCTGATAGCGCTTATAGGTTTCCGGTGTCGTCGTTTTCAGGAAGTCCCGGCAGGCGATAGCCTTGAGGTCCGTCTTCTCAGGCGTGATCTTGTCCATCCGGATGAAGGGCTTGTAAACCAGGTACATGCGCAGGTGCTCGGCACCGCAGGCCTTGCCCGAGGTCCGGTACGACTGGATGCGGTAGTTGGGGTAGCGTTTCTCGATCCTGCGCTCGATCTCCATGGCCCGCCTGTGGTCATCGTCCACCAGATAGATGGCTTCCTCTTCCGATTCGGTCTCCAGGTCTATGATGAGGTCCTGGTCCTTCCGGACCATGGCCATGATCTCGGCCGCTTTGACGGCCTCGATATGGCCGGCGATGGTCTCGACGGGTGTAGTGCGAAAATAATAGGGCGCCATCCCCAGCCTGGTGCAGAACCAGTCGATCTCACTCCGCACCGTCTGCTGCGTGTACTGCCCATGTTCCAGGATGATACTCTCGATCTTCTGCAGCTGTATTTCAGTCAGGTGTGCCTTGTCGGCTATCTTTTTCAGGGTTTTCATGCCCAGCTCCCCGGGAATACCCGATGTCGGGATCCCGCCTCATTTCAAGCGCCCCATTTTACCACACCAGGCCTATATTTTCATACATATCACCTCTCGATCGACAGTCAGGTGACGCTTCTTGTCCCGGGCTGTTCAGGAGGAGTGCATGGGGTGGTTGGGCGGGTCTCCCACTCTTGCATTTTCCTCCGCATTCCTATATCATTCTCACTCAAAATGAAAGCCAAAGCTGTTGCGAGCCTCATCCTGGGCTGGTTCATACCCGGCCTGGGGCATGCCCTGCAAAAAAAATATTCCAGAGCGGCGATATTTTTCGTCAGCATCTCGGCCATGACGGCCCTCGGATTAATCATGGGAGGAAAGATCTATTCCTTCCAGACAGAGAATCCCATCACCATCCTGGCCTTCTTTTCCGAGATCGGCTACGGCGGCTGCTACCTCCTGTCCAAGGTGATCGGTTTCGGGCTCGGCAACCTGCAGAGCACTACCTTTGAGTTCGGAACCGCCTACATTGCCGGCGCCGGGCTCCTGAATTACCTGGTGGCCCTGGACGCCTATGACATCGCCATCGGAAAAAAGCCATGATCTTCCAGAGCCATCTCCTCTCCATGATCGTGTATTCTTTCTTTGTCTGCGTGGTGCTGGCCCTCATCCGCCGGAACGACAAAAAGGCACGCTTGAAATACGGCCTCTCCCTGTTCCTCATCATGGTGGTGGGAGCGTTGATCTTTGGTTGGTTCATGTATCTCTTTATTTGATTATTCATAAAAGCCGGCAGAAACGGACCGAACACCGAGCATGATTGAGCTCTATCACGTCTGGAAACAGTATCAGAAACCCCACTGGGCCCTCTCGGATGTCTCCTTTCATGTCGAGAAAGGGGACTTCTGGTTCATCACGGGGCCGAGTGGATCGGGCAAAACCACCCTCCTTAAGATCATGTTCCGGGAGATCCTGCCCACACAGGGGCAGATCATCATCGACCGCCGCAACATCCTGAAGATATCCGACCACAGGATCTACCAGCTGCGGCGCAAGATGGGCATCGTTTTCCAGGACTTCAGGCTGCTCTTCCACAAGAAGGTCTTTGACAACGTCGCCATCGTGCTCGAGGTACAGGGAGTCCCGCGGAAAGAGATCCGGCGCCGCGTCTTCAGCGCCCTGCGCATGGTCAATCTGCATAAAAAGATGTGGGAGTATCCCTCACACCTGTCTTACGGGGAACAGCAGCGCGTTGCCATTGCCCGGGCCGTTGTCAACTCTCCCACCATCATCCTGGCGGACGAGCCCACCGGTAACCTGGACACCGAGCTGGCTTTCGAGATCATGAGCCTGTTCCGCGAGATCAACAAGCGAGGGGCCACGGTGATCATATGCACCCATGACCGGGAGCTCATCCGGCATTTCGGGCAGAAGATCCTGTTCCTGTACAAGGGTAAACTCTTACGAAAGGAAGCGCTCTGATTTTTCAGAAACTGAAGTATTTCGGCCGCGAGACTGTGAACAATCTGTGGCAGTATCGCGTCCGGAACCTGTTCTCTATCACCATCATCTGCCTCTCCTTCCTGATCCTGGGAGTCTTCCTCTCTCTCTCCAACAACCTGAAGTTCATGGCCGATCAGGTTTCCCAGAATATGGCCGTGATCTTCTTCCTGGACAAAGATGTAACCGAAGAACAGGTCGGGGCCGTCGAAGAGAGGCTGGCGCAGACCTCCCTGGTCCTCCAGGCCAACTTCATCTCGGCCCAGGAGGCCGTGACCAAGTTCAATCAAAGGTTCCCGGAGCTTCGGGGGGTCGTAGAAAACCTCAAGAGCAACCCCTTCCCCCCCTCCTTCGAGGCGACCCTCAAGGAAAACCTCCTCTCTTCGGATGTGACGGCTGAATTCATCGCCGAGATGGTGACAATGCCGGGAGTGGAGGACGTGCAGTTCAACCGCGACTGGATCGACCGCATGCAGTCGCTGAGCCGGCTGGCCAGCGCCATCGGCTTTTTCCTGGGCGGGATCCTCATCCTGGCGTCCTTTTTTATCATATCCAACGTCATCAAGCTCAATGTCTTTTCCCGTAAGGATGAGATCGAGATCCTGCGCATGAGCGGGGCCACCAACACCTTTATCCGGATCCCGTTCCTGCTCGAAGGAGTGGTCCTCGGATTCCTGGGAGGCCTGCTCTCGCTCCTCCTGCTGTTGGTCCTGATCAGGATCTTCCCGTTCTACCTGGGCGGTTCCCTCGGCGCGCTCGAGGAATTGATCAACTTCCGTTACCTCACTTTCGCCCAGAGCCTGAACATCATGATCGGCGGCGCGGCCATCGGATTCACCGGCAGCCTGACCTCCCTCGCCCGTTTCCTCAAGAATTAGCGGCGGCCGCAGCCGGGCGGCCCCACAGGCACATACCATCAGGGGTCCTGTCCGCCATCAGCCCTGTGTCATGATGCAGCCGGGGGGATGGCCGGGGAGTCGAACCTCGCGGCTGTGATTGACATGGCTCGATGCTTTAATTTACAATTCGATTTGATGGCGTCCTTAGGGCAGGAACTCAAACGCGAACGGGAACTGCGGGGTATTTCGCTCAAAGAGATCGCCGAGGCTACCAAGATCAACCTCAGGTTCCTTCGCTCCCTGGAGGAAAATCAGTTCGACCTTCTGCCCGGAAAATTCTTCATCCGCGGGATAATCCGGTCCTATGCAGGTTATCTGGGCCTGGAGGAGCACGCCATCCTGAACCTCTACCAGGAGACCCTGGAGCAGAAGGATCAGCCCCAGGAAGAGCCGGTAATAGAGGGCGGGAAGGATGAATCCGGAGACAAGGCCAAAAGGATATTCTCCTATCTGGTCATGGCTGTGTTCCTGACAGTGGTGATGGTCGTATTCTTCGTCCTCATCCGGAAAAAGGAACCGGAATTGATATCCTCTCCGGAAACCCCGGTCTCGGCTTTTGTGGAGGACAAAATCCCCCCCCCCCCGAAATCCGAATCCGAGCAGACCGCGGCCGGCCTCCGGATGGAGATGACCTTCCTTCAGGAGACCTGGATCCAGGTTTATGCCGATGGAGAGCTGAAGTTGGATTCGATCAGACAACCCGGTGAGGCCTACCAGGTCACGGCCCTGGGATCCTTCAGGATCAATACAGGCAATGCCGGGGGATTCACCTTCACATTGAACGGGGAGGCCGGGAAAGCTCTGGGCCTTCCAGGCAGTGTGGTGAAGGACACGGTCATCACTCTCGAGAACTACCGGGAGTTTCTCGAGGAAAAATAGTCGAACCCATGGAAAACGCCAAGCCCAAAGGGCCTCGTGTCATCGGGTTCATCATCGTCTTCCTCATCATCCTGTTTTTCGGCATCGAGTTCTTCGTACGGGAGACACAGCAGTTCTCTCCCACCACCATGACCAACGTCCTGCTGGCCTCGCTCCAGATCATCGTGCTCCTGCTGTTCCTCATCCTGCTGTTCGTGCTGGGACGAAACCTGGTCAAGCTCTACATGGAGAGGAAGAGGAAGGTCGCGGGCGCCAACTTCAAGACCAAGCTGGTCCTCTTCTTCATCGCCCTCACCCTGATCCCGACCCTGCTGCTGTTCTTCTTTGCCAGCGACCTCATAAGCCGCAACATCGAGCAGTGGTTCAAGACTCCCATCGACAGGATCCTGGAGGACACACGCAGTCTATCCGAAAGCATCTACCAGAGCAGCGACGATGTCACGCTGCACTACGCGGAACAGCTGAACAACGCCATTCGGGCGAGGGATCTGGTCGATGTGCGCAACCGCGGACCGATGATGGACTTCGTGAGGGAGAAGCTGAAGGAATACAAGGTCGACGAGATCGGAGTCTATCTGGACGAGGGGGAACTGTTCGCCTACATGAACCCGGACCTGCCCCTCAAATATTACCGGGACCTGGACACAAATTTTGTCAAGTTGGCCCACCTGGGAGAGAAGATCCGGACGATCGATGATATGGGGACCGGGGAGATGATCCGACGGGGTGTCTCGTATAACATCCCGGAGACCGGCAACCTGCTGGTCGTGGTCAGCAAGTTCCTGCCTCAGAGCTATGCGGAGAAGATCGAAAACATCCGTGCCTATGTGGACCGCTACCGGCAGCTCAAGATCCAGCGGAACCCGGTCAAGACGTTCTATCTGCTGACGCTCATCTTCATCACGCTGCTCATCGTGTTCGCCGCCAGCTGGATCGGCTTTCAGCTGGCCAAAGGAATCACCGTTCCCATAGAAAAACTGGCGTACGCCACCAAGGAAGTCTCAAAAGGCAATCTGGATGTCCGTGTGGAGGACCCGGCCTCGGATGAGATCGGGATATTCATCGAATCCTTCAACCAGATGATCTCGGACCTCAAGGAGAGCCAGCACAACATCGCCCAGAAGACGGCCGAGCTGGAGGGAAGGAAGCAGTACATCGAGACGGTCCTCAACAACGTCACCACGGGCGTCGTCACTCTCGATGCCAAAGGCACGATCTCGACAATCAACCCTTCGGCCCGCACCATGCTGGGCCTCGAGGACAAGAATCCGGTGGGTAAGGATCACACGAGCGTCCTGAGCGACGCCCGCTACCAGGGGCTGGTCAAGCAGATCCGCCGGGGCATGACGAACAGGTACCAGACCACAGACAAAGAGATCAAGATCAAGCTCGCCACCCAGAACGTGACCCTGGCCCTCTCGATGTCGCCCCTGCGGCTGGCTGACAGCCGTTTTTCCGGGATGATCCTGGTCCTGGACGACTTGACCCAACTGATCCAGGCCCAGAAGATCGCAGCCTGGAAGGAGGTGGCCCAGCGCGTGGCCCATGAGATCAAGAATCCCCTGACCCCTATCCAACTCTCGGCCGAGCGAATACTGAAAAAGATCAAGAAGGAGGACAACCACTGGAGCAAGGCCATCGAAGAGGGTGCCAACACCATCGTGCAGGAGGCGGGGGCCATCAAGTCGCTGGTGGATGAGTTCTCCAACTTCGCCCGCATGCCGAAGATCCAGCTTCAGGAAGCGGATATCAACGACATCATCCATCAGGCCATAGCGCCCTTCAGGGGGATCTTCTCCGAGGTCAAGTTCCAGACGGATTTCGCGGCCGACATCCCGCTCTCCATCAAGGTCGACCCGGAACAGATGCGGCGCGTGTTCATCAACCTCTTCGACAACGCCATAGACGCCATGAACAAGCAGGGGAATGTGGAGATCCGTACGACCTACGACAAGCTGCAGCAGAGGGTGTCCTTCGAGATATCCGACTCCGGGCCGGGGATCTCGGATGAGGACAAGGAGAAGCTGTTCCTGCCATACTTCTCCACCAAGAAAAAAGGGACGGGCCTCGGGCTCGCCATCGTCAACCAGATCGTCAGCGAGCATAAGGGCTCCATCCAGGTGGAAGACAACAAGCCCACGGGCGCCAGGTTCGTCATACAACTTCCGGCATGACAAACGAAACGATCCTGATCATCGATGATGAGGCCGGCATCCGGTCATCCCTGCAGGGGATCCTGGAGGACGAAGGGTATGCGGTAAAGACTACGGCCACCGGGGAGAAAGGCCTCGAGTTCCTGGGCGCGGATCCCTATGACCTGGTGTTCCTGGACATCTGGCTCCCGGAGATGAACGGGATAGATGTCCTGGAAAAGATCAAGGAACAGGATGAACGCATCCAGGTGGTCATGATCACGGGACACGGTTCCGTGGAATCCGCCGTCAACGCCACCAAACTGGGCGCCTTCAACTTCCTGGAAAAGCCTCTTTCCCTTGAAAAGGTGGTGCTGACGGCCAAAAATGCCCTGCGGCAGAAAAGGCTGGAAGAGGAGAACATCCAGCTCCATGAGAGACTCGTGTCGCGGCTGCATCTGGTCGGAAAGTCATCCGCTGTTCAAAGGCTGAGGAAGGAGATCGCGACCGCGGCCCCCTCGGACGGACGGGTCCTGCTCTCAGGCGAAAACGGCATCGGCAAGGAACTGGTGGCCCGGATGCTCCACCAGCGCAGCGAGCGGCGAAACAAACGCTTCATCCAGATCAGTGCCGCGGCCATCCCTGACGAACTGATCGAAGACGAGCTCTTCGGACACATCAAGGACGCGCTCCCGCATGCGGAACGCGACAAGAAGGGCCTCATGCTGCTGGCCGACGGCGGCACCCTCTTCCTGGACGACATCGGAGAGATGAGCCTCAAGACCCAAGCCAGGCTGGTACGACTGATCGAAGAGAGAAAGTATCAACCTCTGGGGTCCGAAGATTCCCTGACGACCGACGTCCGGATCATCGCGGCCACGGACAAGGACCTGCGCAAGCTGACCCGCGAGAAGAAATTCCTGGAGGAACTGTTTTTCAAACTGAACGTCATCCCCATGGCCATCCCCCCCCTGCGGGAGCGCCGGGAGGATATCCCGGTCCTCATCCGTTACTACCTCAAGCATTTCGCCCGCGAAACCGGCAAGAAGGAAAAGACCATGAACCAGGAGGCCATGCAGGCCTTCATCAACTACTCCTGGCCCGGTAACGTGAGCGAACTCATCAACGTCCTGGAACGCTTCGTCATAATGATCAAGGAAGACCGGATCGAGGCCTCCCACCTGTATCTGCTTGTCGAGCCCCGGGAGTCGCAGTTCATCAGCGGGATGGACGAGAGCCTTTCGCTCGGTTCGGCACGGGAGCATTTCGACCGCGAGTACATCCACAACGCCCTGCTCCGCAATAATTGGGACCGGGGCAAGGCCGCCCTTGACCTGAATATCGACCTGCCCTCCCTCGATGCCAACATCCAGCGCCTTGGCATCCGCTTCCTGGGGTGAGCCGGCCTATTCAACC
>CBFDBC010000121.1:0-11341 GCA_965602945.1 uncultured bacterium
GATGTCCTGGGCCCCGAACATGACGACCCAGTCACTTGTGGTGTAGTAGTAGTGCAGCCCCAGGGCGTGTCCGTTTTCCTGGGCTGCTTCTGGATCCTTCCGGGTCTGTGCTCCGAATAGATGAAAGCCGAAGATGCTCGAGGGCCCCAGCCGTATCTGCCCGTCCGTTCCCAACACCCGGTTATGCCCCGTGCTGCGCTCGCGGCCCGTGTAGAATCCGCCGATGAAGCTGTCGCCGCTGAGGGCCCTCTTGTACCGGAATATGGTGAAGTGGGCGTATTCTTCCTGAGAATCCTCAGGCAGTTCGTCCATGGCGTATATGGAAGCGATGGTATTTTTGGAGCCGATCTTTCCGTTAAGCTTGAAACCGGTCAGGGGGTTGACGATGGTGCGGGTATGCACGACCTTCACCAAAGGATCGCTGGCGTGGAAACCCCCGAAATTGAATTTCTCCAGCCCCTCCAGGAAAAACGGCCGCTTCTCTGGGTAGAAGAGCGAGTAGCGGAGGTTGAAGTCGATCTGGCCGGCATCCGATTCCACCTGGCTGAAATCCGGGTTGAGGGTCCCGTCCAGGATCAGGTCGGAGGTGATGCCGAACTTTGCGGTCAGGCTGGCATCTCCCCGGTCGTCGGCTGCGGACAGGCTTCCCTCGTCCAGGTCCCGGTTGCGGCCGTAGGTGAGCGCGGGCAGGAGCTCGAACAGGCGGTAGTGCTTGACGTCGTCATAGTGGAGCGGCATGGTCTGGGTCAGGAAATTGGGCCCCTGGACGGGGTCCAGGGGAGGAAAGGTGCCGGACTCGGAGAGGCGGGAGATCCTGCGCTCGAAGATCACGCCCATCTCAACGGGATCGGCGTGGGCAAAGCGCAGGCTCTTGAAGGGGATCCTGAGCTCCACGCTGTAACCGCTGTCGTCGATCCGGCCTTCGCTGTACCACACCAGGTCGACGCTGAAGTCCTCCTTGTTGCCTTCGAAGCGGGAATCGCCCTGGATACCTAGGGGATTGCAGTAGAAGACGTGGAGAGACTGCTGGTCGTTGAACGTGTCCAGGTTGATGCAGACAAAGTCGTCCGCCTGTATGTTGTCGCGGCTTGTGACCGAGGTCTTGATCCGGTCGGGCCGGCTGTCGTAACAGCGGAATGCGAAGTAGAGGTTCTCCCGGTCATAGGCGAAATACACCGTGGTGTCTTCCGCCACGTCGCGGCCATAGTCCGGGTGCCAGGTTTTGAAGCCCTGGACCGTGGGGGCCGACTGCCACACGGCGTCGTCCAGTACACCGTCGATGACAGGGGCGTTGTCAGTCCGCAGGGGACGCAGCGGTTCCGGGCCGTCCGCCGCCTGCAGAGGAAGGCCGAACCAGAGGGTCAGGCCGAGCCAAAGGATGAGGGAAGAAAATTTGATCGTCATGCCGTATTCTTTCGAGGAAATACCATATCACCTTCTAATACGCACATCCAGGGACAAAGTTGGGGCGAGTCCGTCAATCAAAGAAAAATGATGGTTCACCCTCCGGGCATGATCTGATAGAATTAAGCACACCCTATGGTTAAATCCTTGGCTCCTTTTTCAGACCCACGCTGGACCCGCCGCCGGTTTCTGAAGGGCCTGGCCGCGGGGAGCCTGGCCGCGGGGAGCCTGGCCTGCTCTCTCCCGTCCCTTGGTGGCTGCCGGCGTGAGCGGCCGGGACTCCAGAGGCCCAACCTGCTTTTTCTCTTCGCCGACGACCAGAGGTTCGACACCATCCGTGCGCTGGGAAACCCGCACATCCGGACTCCCCACCTGGACTCTCTGGTCGAAAGCGGCACAGCCTTCAGCCGTGCGTACATCATGGGAAGCCACAGCGGGGCCGTGTGCATGCCCAGCCGCGCCATGCTGCTCACGGGCCGCAGCCTCTTCCGGCTGCAGGAAAAGGGAGGGGTGATCCCGGATGAGCACGTCATGCTGCCCGAGCTGTTCCGGGATTCGGGCTATGCCACGTTCGGTACCGGGAAGTGGCACAACGGACGTCCCGCCTTTGCCCGCTGCTTCTCGGACGGGGCCGAGATCTTCTTCGGAGGCATGAGCGACCACTGGAACGTGCCCGCATACGGCTTCGATCCAGAGGGAGCGTATGCGGAACGCACGCCCGTGATCCCGAATCCCGCCTCCTCCAACCAGGTTGCCTTCCGGGGTTACGACCACATCGTCGACGGGAAACATTCCAGCGAGCTGTTCAGCGACGCAGCCGTCTCCTTCCTGGATAACTACCGGGCCGAGGCGCCATTCTTGATGTATGTTTCCTATACGGCGCCCCACGACCCCCGGACGATGCCGCAGTCTTTCCGGGACCTGTACGACCCGGACAGCCTCCCCTTACCCGAAAACTTCCTGCCTCAGCACCCCTTCGACAACGGGGAGCTCAAGATCCGCGACGAGCTCCTGGCGGGATTCCCGCGTAACGAGGAAGAGGTCCGGCGCCACATCGCCGAGTACTATGCCTGCATCACCCACCTGGACGCGCAGATCGGCCGCGTGCTGGACGCGCTCAAGAGGTCGGGGCGGTACGAAAACACCATCATAGTCTTCACGGGGGACAACGGCCTGGCTCTGGGGCAGCACGGCCTGATGGGAAAACAGAACCTGTACGAGCACAGCGTGCACGTACCCCTGCTCCTGTCCGGCCCCGGGATCCCCGCCGCCGCCCAACGGGAGGGCCTCTGCTGCCTGAACGACATCTTCCCCACCCTTTGTGATCTCACTGGGATTGAATCTCCCGGAGGCATCTGGGGGCAGAGCCTGCTGCCCTTGCTGCGGGGTGGAGCAGGAAACGGAAGGGATGCGCTGTTCTTCGCCTATAAGGACTTTCAGCGGGCCCTGTGCGCGGGCCGCTGGAAGCTCATCCTCTACAACGTCGGCGGGCGGATAACGACCCAGCTTTTCGATCTGGAAACCGATCCCTGGGAGCGGGACAACCTGGCCGGAAGATCCGAACACCGGGAGCGTATCGCGGCCCTGACCCGCCAACTGCAGGGGCTGATGCGCGCGGCCGGCGACACGACAGACCTCGGCCGGCCGGGCTGGGGGATCTCTGAGAGCGCCGGACGTGGAGCCTGATCGATCTAGGGCTTTCGAGTGTCCAGGCGTAGGGAAAATACCACCTCTTTGGGCCCGGGTTCGACGACGGAGAGCCATGAACTTCCATCCTCCAGGAAATCCACGGCCATGAAGCCTGAGTGCAGGTGGGCGAACAGGGTATTCTCGCTGTTGGTGACCGTGGTCAGCCGGGAATCGATCCCCGCACCGCTGACCAGGATGGTGCCCACCGTGTCACCCTCCATGACCTGGAGGGAATGATCGTGACCTCCGGCGTTGAGCAGCGGTTTCTTGATGGCGAAGGCTTCCCCGAATCTGCCGATCATGTTCCGGTACGAGCTGCTGTTGAGCTCCTCGAAGTGCCGCCCCACGTTCCAGCGAAGAATGGGATAAAGGGAGCCGATGACGGGGAGGGGGAGCCACATCCAGCTCTTCAGGAACCGGAGGGGGAACAGATGGTCCTTCCAATCGAAGAAGCCGCCGTGGATACCGTGCGTATCCAGGGGATGGTGGGATACCACCACCACATGCCGGTCCCCGGATGTATTCAGCAGGTCCTTCAATTCTTCCAGAGATTCGTCCAGTCCCTGCCGCGGGCAGTCTCCCAGCGGTGAGAGTTCGGGATTCAACCAGATGTCGGTGTCCAGGGCGATGATCCGGAGGTTCGCCACATCGAGCTTTACGGGCCCGACACATCCGGGCCTGGGGAGGAATCCGTCCATGCGGCCCAGCTGCGACCGGATGTAGTCCGCCTGACGCTGGAGCCCGGCATGCCCCTGCTCCCAGTCGTGGTTTCCGGCCAGGAAAAATCCCGCGGCCCCGCTGTCCTTGATCACATCGATCTGGATCTGGAGCCGCCGCTCCATCTCTCCCCTGTCTGGAGCCTCTTTGGGAGGCATCCCGTTATTGTAGACGTTGTCTCCCAGGAAAATGACCATGGTCCTGGCCGGGGCTTCCCGGGCCCACTTCGTCAGAAGGATGAGCGTGGGTTCGTCATCGCGTGGCGCGCCCGCATCCCCGAGCAGGAGCAGCCTGTACCGGAGTGATTCGGATGAGTGACCGGTGTGATCCGGGGGGGCGGGCCCATCCCTGTAAAAGGGTTTGATGTGACTGCAGCCGGAGGTTACGGCCATGCCCAGCGCGATGATCAGGAGAATACTCAGCGGGCGGATCCGGTATCGGCTTGTGCGCTGGAATGGGAGATGGGGCATGACCGCTCATTGTACCAGCACGGGAGGCTCAAGAGAACAATTAGTTTAGAGGGTGGAAACGGGAGGGGATCATTCCTCCCCACCGAGCCGGATGTCCAGGAAGCCACGGAAAAATTCCGCGGTGGCACTCAAGGAGTCCCTCAGGTTTTCGAGCTCAGTGATGTAGGGGGAGTCCATGCTAACGACCAGGCTGGACAGGCCGGCCTCCGCTCTTTCCCATTCAGACAGCGGATTCAATTGGGAGAGGTTGGCGGCGGAGGAGGGACGAAAGAAGATGAAGCTCAGGACCAGAACCGTCATGGCGAGCGCGGCAGACACCGCCGGCACCAGGAGAGGAAATCGTCTTTTGCCTCGGGCCCTGTCGGCCGGTGCCTGGTCCAGATGCGTGAGGATCCTGCGACCCAGGTCTTCTCTATCCGCGGACAGGAGAGTGTTGAGGTCTGCTTGGCTCTTCTGCGGCAGGGAGCTGCCGAACCGGAAAAACTCGCGGCAGGAGTCACAGCCCTGCAGGTGCCTCTCCAGAGAAGGAGACAGGGGCTCATCAGTATCCAGGGCCTTCGAGATGTGCCATCGATTCCAGATACACTGCATTTTTTCTCTCCTGTTCAGAGCAGGGGGGCTTTCTGCCGGGCTGCCGCCCCCTCGGTCAGATCTCCAACCCTTCCGGATCGGTCGTAGAGCCTGGCCAGGTTCGTTCGTCCGCGGTGGAGGAGGACCCGGACCTGACCGGGTGTCATCCGCAGTATCTCGCCGATCTCCCGTGTGGACATGTCCTCCGCATAACGCAGCCAGAGGGTCTGATACTGCCTGTGCTTGAGCCTCCTGGCCAGGGCCCAGATGTTTTGTGACTCCTGTTTCCGGATCACAATGTCCTCCGGGCTCGCATCCGAAGACCGCGGCTCCTGCGTGGTCCCGGGTTTTTTCCGGCTCCGGTAGAAGCTTATCGCCAGCCGCAGGGCCGTTGTATAGATCCAGGTGGAGAACTTGAATTCGGGGTTGTAGCGCTCTATGTTTCTGTACACCTTGAGGAAGGTCTCCTGGACCAGGTCTTCCGTTTCCTGGTCGGAGCCGATCCGGGGACGCAGGAAATGAAACATCCGGGGTGTGTAGCGGCAGACGAGCTCCTCGTAACACGGACGGGAGCCGGCCGCGGCCTCAAGGGCCAGCTCTTCATCCGAGAGTTCTATTAATTCCGCCGGTTTGTTCATCTCCTGTCTTACTCAATGTAGTCCAGAAAGCCCGGATTGTAAACGCCCATCCTTAGGGAAGGAATGGGGAAAAGACGCCGGCCATGAACCTGAACGGGAAACGTCCCTTCTCGGCGATCAGCTTGAGCAGCTTTTCCGCCGGGTAGCTCAGCTCCACGCGCACGCTGTTGCCGGCCCGGGAGATATTGATGTCTTCCGGGATATCCACGCCGGCCGGAAGGTCATCCCGGTACAGGTCCAGCATGGCCCGCAGGCCTTTCAGCATCTGTTCGATGTTGTCGGCGTCTTTGGCGGAGGAGGCCGATACCTCGGCTCCCATGAATATATCGTCCCCTCTCTCAGTAAGGTGGAGCATGGCGGCTTCGGCTTTCTTCAAGATGGCGGAATGCTCATCCTTTTCCTGACCGAGGAGTTCGGAGATGTTGCGCGCCACCGCGGTCAGCAGGCTGTCGGTCGGGGTCCGGGCGATGATGGAGCCGGCTGCCGAGCCGGTGATGTTCTCAGCCTTACCGGAAATGACGTCCAGGGCATGCTTCAGGCCGGCCTCTGTCTGGGTGATGAGAACCAGGTCGTTTCCCGCAAAGGCCCCATACGCATCGCCGTCCCAGTTGTGCATCGTGAAGTTCCCGTAGGGGATCTCTTTGTGCTCATCGTCCATGCCCAACAGGTCGAGCAGATGGTCCATGTCGAAGCGGCCGGAGATGCAGGCCACGGCGCTCTCTTCGTCATGCCCCTTGCCGTAGACCGTGACGGCCTTTATGTCCTTGAGGAGATTGATCCTGAATTTCTTTGCGAACTGAGCGTTCTTGGATTCAACCTCGGCCCACTCTTCCGCTCCCATCATGTGGGTGAAAAACCGGCTGCCGAGAAGCTGTTCCAGGTTGAGATGGATGACCCAGCTGGCGTCCGCCGGGACGATGTTCTTTTTAAGCGCCTCTGCACGGGCGGCCGTGCTGAGCAGCAGGGCCATGAGGATGGTCAATGTGATGGCCAGGGCTTTTTTCATGGGTTCACTCCTTGATAATCGGGTTTATGAGATCGAAAAATCCCGAAAATCGATCTCACCCGGTTATACGCAGGATATCCCCTTACGTTACAGTCAGAGAAGCAGAGAAGGCCGTCCCCTGGTCGATTCCCGGTCCCTCTTGTGTTTGTTTCCTGGTCTGTTTTATAATTTACCTGCAAAATCGGGAATGAACATATGAAAAGAGCCCTTGGCCTGTGGATCGTGTGTCTGGTTCTCTGCGGCGCCTGCGCCAAGGCTCCTTCAGAGAGCCCCAATGCGAGGCTCAACGTTTTGGTCAGCATCCCGCCGCAGAAGAACTTCGTGGAGGCCGTGGGCGGGGACCTGGTGGCTGTCCACGTTCTGGTCCCGCCCGGCGCCAGCCCCGCAACATACGATCCCAAACCAGGGGATCTGGTTCGGGTCGAAGAGGCGGATGTCTTCTTCCGTATCGGCCACATCGGCTTCGAGCAGGCGTACTTTCCCAAGATCCGGTCTCTGAATCCCGATATGCGGATCGTGGACACCTCCCGTGACATCGAGCTCCGGTATTTTGGAGAGGGGGAATCGCATTCGCATGAACACGAGGGGGAAGAACACGGTGCGGAAGGGACCGGTGAAGACAGGGAACAGGGACACGCCGGTGGCGTAGATCCTCACGTCTGGTTAGCACCGCCGGCCGTCAAGCTGCAGGTGGAGGCCATCGCGCGTGTTCTGGCCGAGATGGACCCGGAGCATGCCGACACCTTCCAGGGCAATGCCCTGGCCTTCGGCGAACGGCTCGATGCCCTGCATGCGGAACTCACGGCCCTGTTCACGGAGCTCGAGGCCCGTACAATACTGGTATTCCACCCCGCCTGGGGGTATTTTACCGATACTTACGGCCTGAAACAGCTGGCGATCGAGCAGGCCGGCAAAGAGCCTACGGCCGAGCAGCTCCGGCACGTCATCGACACGGCGAAGGCCTCGGGCATCAAGGTAATATTCGTCCAGGCACAGTTCAGCCGGGGAGTAGCCGGCTCCGTGGCCCAGGAGATCGAGGGAGTGGTTGTGTCCATCGATCCCCTGGCAGAAGATTACATCGAGAACATGAGGGCCGTGGGAAAGACCGTCCATGAATATCTCGAACGATAGCGTCGAAAACGCAAACCACAGGCGAGAGATCATCCGGATCCGGGACCTCTCCTTCAGCTACGACGCCCGGCCGTTCCTGGAGGACATCCACCTCACCATCTATGCGGATGACTTCCTTGGCATCATCGGGCCCAACGGAGGTGGGAAGACCACGCTGCTCAAGCTGATCCTGGGCATCTTGAGACCGGATTCCGGGACGATCGAGGCTTTTGGAGGAACCCCCCATGAGGGGCGCGTCGGCATCGGCTATCTCTCCCAGTTCGTGGACATAGACTTCGATTTCCCCATAACCGCCCAGGATGTGGTACTGTTGAGCCGCCTGGGAGGGAGCCTGGTCAGGCGGTATTCCCAGGAGGACAAACAGGCGGCGGAAGATGCTCTGCGGCAGATGGAGATCTGGGACCTGCGGAACCGCAAGCTGAACGAGCTGTCCGGCGGCGAGAAACAGAGGGTGTTCGTGGCCCGGGCCCTGGCCAACCGGCCGCGTCTGCTGCTGCTCGACGAGCCCATGTCCAACATCGACATCCATGTCCAGGAAGCATTCTATGAGATCCTGAAAGAGCTCCACCGGGACATCGCCATCGTGGTGGTGGACCACAACCTGGACATGCTCTCCCGCTTCGTCAAAGAGGTGGCCTGCATCAATAAGTGCGATTCCCACGGCCTGCGTTATCATGGGATCGATTCCCTTGAGATGAAGCGGATCTGCGAGGTGTGATATTCTTGACGTCCTGCAGTACCAGTTCTTCCAGAATGCGCTGATCATTGCCGTCCTGGCGTCGCTGGCGGCCGGCATCATCGGCACGTACATCGTTGTCAAGCGCATGTCACTCATTGCGGGGAGTGTCGCACACGCGGCCTTCGGCGGCCTGGGCATCAGCTATTATCTCAGCCTCAATCCCCTGATGGGCGCCATCGTCTTCAGCCTGCTGGCCTCCTCAAGTGTAGCCTTTTTCCGGAAGAAGGCCCGCAACCGGCTCGATTCCCTGTTGAGCGCCCTCTGGGCTACCGGGATGGCCGTCGGATTGGTGTTCATGTTCCTGACACCGGGATACGCCGCAGACCTTTTTTCCTACCTCTTCGGCAATATCCTGCTGGTCAGCACCCTGGACCTGGCCCTGATCGTGACACTGGATCTGGTGATCATCCTGGTCGTGATCCTTTTGTACAAACCCTTCCTGGCCGTGGCTTTCGATGAGGAGTATGCAGAGGTGCGCAATATCCCGGTCCTGGTGGTCGACCTGATACTGTTCGGGCTGATCGCCCTGACCGTGGTGACGATAATCCGGGTCGTGGGCATCGTGCTCATGATCGCCCTACTCACCATGCCCGCTGCGGTAGCCCAGCTGTTCCACAAGACCATGAAGGGGATGATGGTCACGGCCTCGCTGATCACCCTGTTCGCCACGGTGAGCGGGCTCTTCATCTCCTATCTCATCAACTTCGGGCCCGGCCCCATCATCGTCCTCATCGTGTCGCTGATCTACATCGTCAGCATCGGCGTCAGCCAGCTGAAGATCACCCGCAGGTCGAATAAGCCGCACCTTTCCTCCGGATGAAGCGGGCGGATCAAGGCGGGGCCGCGGTGCTGACCTTATCGGGTGACCTCAAAATCTGCTGAGGCTTTCTCCTCCCCGTTAACCACGATCTCGACGCGGTGAGTTCCGGGGTAGTGCCTGCGGGTGGACATGTCCGCGAAGGAGTGCCTGCGCTTGAATGAGTAGGTGCCCGGTGCGTACTCGTTCTCGGTCTGTTTGAAGACCTTGCGGGACTGCTTGCCATTGGCTTTGACATAGGAGACGGCGTATTCCAGGCGGGCTTTGCCGCCCTCCTCGAGGATCAGATCGTAGGTGACCCTCAGGTCGTCTCCGATGGCGATGGTGCCGTGCTCCAGCCTCAGGTTTTCGACGCGCATGGTCGAGGGATCGCTGTATCCGAATATCTGCAGGGCCCGCTTGTCTCCCGCCTTCAACAGCGTACGGCAGGCGTGCTTTACGATCCGGTCCGTGTTGTCCGACTGGCCGTACCACGCGGCGCAGACCTCCAGCGCGATATCCGGGTTGTCCTTGGAGATGTCGTTCAGGTGGTTGGCAACACTCCGTCTCACATCTTCGGATTCGTCGTCCTTCAGTTTTTCCAGGAGCGGCAGGATCATGCGGGGATCCTTCTTGAACCGGGGCAGGGACATGGCCCAGGGGAGCCGGGGTCTGGTTCCCTCGCTAGCCAACCGCCGCAGCTGGCGGCTCTCGTCCTTTGACCAGGATTTAAGATATGGCAGGACTCTCTCCGGGTCCTTTGCCAGGAAGGGCCGGATGGCCAGTTCGCCGGTGATGCGGCGGCCGATGCGGCCCAGTGCATCCAGGGATAGGTCCCATTCGTCCAGCCCGAACTGTGCGATGTAGTCGGGCAGGCACATGGCCTCGAAGCCTTTGACGTGTGCTGCGGCCCCAACCAGGACCTCGAGCGTATCGGAATAGGATCCGGGCAGGAATTGTTGCAGGCAGCGGGTCGTGTGGCTCATCCTGTCTTTCACTTCCTTGCCCTCGAAAGATTCATCGAATACCTGCTCCTTGAAGCGTCCCGTGTCGAATTCCGGATAGACCTTCCGGATGGCATCGGCAAACGCGGTCATGGATTCCTGTGTGAAAAACATGTCTTTGAGGCGTTCGGCCATTAGGATTCTCCCTTTCCCTTTATATTAGGATAAACGATGCCGCCGTGCAATCGTATAAGGTTTTGTGGTAAAAGAAGTAGGGAGGCCGATATGAGCGAGAGGGAACTCCATGTGATCTTCGGTGCCGGGCCCGTGGGCCTGGCGGTTATGGACGAGCTGTTGGCCCGGGGGAAACAGGTCCGTCTGGTGACACGCAGCGGGCGGGCCGATGTTCCGGACAGAGTCGAGATGGAGGCCGGTGATGCCGCGGACCTGGAAGTGACGGAAAGGGTCTGCAAGGGTGCCGCGGTGGTGTACCTCTGCTGCAGTCCCCCCTATGACAAATGGCCCGAGCTTTTCCCGCCCCTCCAGAACGGGATCCTGGTAGGCGCCGTGCATGCCGGAGCCAAGCTCGTGTCCATGGAAAACCTCTATATGTACGGAGAGACAAAGGGAAAACCCGTGGCCGAAGATCTGAACTTCGACGCGTACACGCGCAAGGGGATGATCCGTGCCCGCATGGCCGAGGAACTCATGGCGGCGCACCAGAGCGGCAGGGTGCGTGTGGTCAGTGCCCGGGCTTCAGACTTTTTCGGGCCCAGGGCCCTGTTTTCGGCCATGGGCGACAGAGTCTTTTACCCGGCCTTGGCCGGGAAAAAGGTGCAGGTGCTGGGTAATCCGGACCTGCCCCACACCATGACCTTCGTGCCCGACATCGCCAGGGCCCTGGTCCTGCTGGGGGAAAAGGACGAAGCCCTGGGAAAGGCCTGGCACATCCCCAGCCCTGAAACCGTGACCACGCGGGAGTTCATCGAGAGGGTGTTTGCCGATGCGAATAAAAAGCCCAGAGTGAAAACCGTCCCCCGGTTCATGGTAAGGCTCATGGGGGCCTTCCTCCCCGTTATGCGCGAGCTCCATGAGATGCTTTACCTTTGGGAGGAGCCGTTTATCCTGGATCACTCCAGATTCGAGACCGCATTTGGATTCAAGGCAACGCCATTGGATGAGGCGGTCGCTCAGACGGTGGAATGGTTCCGCGCCCATCCCAAGGGGTGACACGGCG
>CBFDBC010000122.1:0-11295 GCA_965602945.1 uncultured bacterium
ACGCTGGTGGACAACCTCGTGGACCGGGTCAGCAAGAACGGCAACCTGCTGCTCAATATCGGACCCAAGCCGGACGGCACCATCCCCGAGGAACAAAAGGAACTGCTTTTGGGCATCGGGGACTGGCTCAAGGTCAACGGCGAGGCGATCTACGGGACCCAGCCGTGGTTGATATTCGGGGAAGGGCCCACCAGGGAAGAGGGCGGCGCCTTCAGCGAAAGCAAACAGATCCCCGAGTACGGCGCGGAGGATCTCCGCTTCACGACCAGGGGCGACGTTCTCTATGTGATTGCCCTGGACCGGCCGGAAAAAGACGTGCGGGTTGCGTCACTCAAGAGCCTGGAGCCTTCCGATATCTTAGGAGTGGAGATGCTTGGCGCTCCGGGATCATTGGAGTGGCGGCTTGAAAAGGACGGGATCTTCATCACACCCCCCGAAGAATTCTCCCGCCTCGAGCACGCTTTTGTCTTCAAGCTCACACTCAAATAATCCCAGATTGGGGACGGACCATGAATGGTTTTCATGGTCCGTCCCCGAAATAGAAAATGATTTGATATGAAGGGCGGGGTGACATAAAATTGGCAACACATACAAACAACAGGAGGAGAAACATGTCGATCCCGAGATCCCAGGCCGTGCTGCTCCTGGCACTGGCAGCAGCAATACTGATCACTCCCGCTGCTTCCCAGGCTGCCCCTCAAGCCGAAGAAGACCTGTTCAAGGACTTCGTCTACCGCAACCTGGGGCCCTTCCGGGCCGGGGCCTGGATAGGCGACATCGCGGTGCCGGAAAATCCAGGGGCTGCGCACAGATACACCATCTATGTCGCGGCCCGCAACGGCGGCGTCTGGAAAACCGTCAACAACGGCACCACGTTCTTCCCTATCTTCGATGACTACGGCGTCAACGCCATCGGCGCCATAGAGGTCGCCCCCTCCGATCCCAACATACTCTGGGTGGGGACCGGCGAGGATTCCTATGCCCGCTCAAGCTATGCCGGAAACGGCATCTGGAAATCCACCGACGCGGGCACGAGCTTCCAGAACATGGGGCTCTCCGATTCCCACCACATCGGCAGGATCGTCATCCACCCTCAGGATCCCGACATCGTGTTTGCCGCGGTCATGGGGCACCTCTACTCGGAAAACGAGGAGCGCGGAGTCTTCCGGACCACGGACGGCGGACGAACTTGGGACAAGATCCTCTTCATCAACGAGAAAGTGGGGGTGGTCGACCTGGCCATGAATTTCTCCAACCCAAACATCCTGTATGCGGCCGCCTACGATAAAGTCCGCCTTCCCTGGCACTACGAAGCGGGAGGCTCGGGCAGCCGCATCCACCGGACCACCGATGGCGGCCAGACCTGGGAGGTCCTCACCACCGGCCTGCCCGGCGGCAGCCTGGGCCGCATCGGCATCGACATCCACCGTGCGGACCCCGACATCCTCTACGCCGTGATACAGAACCTAAATCCCAAACCCGGCCTCGAGAAGAAGACCGAAGCTGAGTTCGACGCCTTCACCGACCGCTCCTACGAAGACTTGATCGGAGGCGAGGTCTACCGCTCCGACGACGGCGGCGACACCTGGCGCAAGGTGAGCGATCCCAAGGTGGACGTCAGCGGTAAGGCCGCCTATTCCTTCAACGAGATCAACGTGGATCCCAAGGATCCTGACAAGGTCTTCATAATCGGAGTCAGCCAGCAGTACTCCCTGGACGGCGGCAAGACCTGGCCGCAGCGGCGCCAGAAGGAGCGCTTCCGCAGCAACTTCGGCGACACCCGCACCTTCTGGATCAACCCCAAGGACCCGGAACACATGATGCTGGGGAGCGACGGTGGGTTCTACATCTCCTATGACGGCGGACGCACCATGTTCCACTTCTATCACATCCCCCTGGGCGAGCTCTATGATGTCGAGGTGGATAGCGCCGAGCCCTACAACATCTATGCCGGGCTCCAGGATCACGAGTCCTGGAAAGGGCCGAGCAACGGCTGGTCGGGCAGCACAGGGCCTGAGGACTGGGTCATCTCCGGCATGTGGGACGGGATGTACACCTCGGTCAACCCGGAAAACAACCGCTGGCTGTACTTCACGACCCAGTTCGGTAAACACCACCGCGAGGACCAGCTCCGTGGCGAACGTTTTGAGATAACCCCTCAGGCCCCCGAAGGGGAGCCCTTCTACCGCTACACGTGGCAGACCCCCATCGTGCTCTCTCCCCACAACGGCGACATCGTCTACACGGGCGGGCAGATGCTGCTCCGCTCCCCGGACCGCGGAGAGACCTGGGAAGAGATAAGCCCCGACCTCACATCCAACGACCCGGTCAAGATCGCGGGCCAGGGCCATATCATGTACTGTGCCATCACCACCATCAGCGAGTCTCCGCTGAAGCCGGGAGTGATCTGGGTGGGGACCGACGACGGACGCGTGCACCTGACCCAAAACCACGGGGCCGACTGGGTGGAAATGACAGACAAGCTCGCGGCGGTCGGTGCGCCCAGGGACACCTGGCTCGGACGTGTGGCGGCGTCCGGCCACGACCTCGGCACGGCCTATGTGGTAAAGTCCGGCTACCGCGAAGACATCTTCAAGCCCATGATCTACCGAACCCGGGATTTCGGCATATCCTGGGAGGACATCGGCCGCGGGCTGCCTGACGCCCCGACCTCCGTCTTATGGGAAGACCGGGTAAACCCAGACCTCCTGTTCGTGGGAACCGACACCGGCGTGTACTTCACCATCGACGACGGCAAGGCCTGGATCCCTCTCAAAAACAACATGCCCCCGCTGCCGGTGCGCGACCTTCTGGTCCATCCGCGCGAGAAAGACCTGGTGGTAGGCACCTACGGCCGGGGCGTCTGGGTCACCAACGTGGGGCCGCTCCAGGAGCTGACACCGGAAGTGCTGGACAAAGACTTCCATCTCTTCGACATCGTGTCGAAGCCGGTGGACTACGCCTCACAGCGGGCCCGCTGGGGCAACTATCACATGACCGGTGACAACCACCTCCGCACTCCCAACGAGCGCCCCGGACTCCCGATCTTCTACTACTTGAAAGAAAAATCCCCTAATCCCCTCACGCTGAACATAGTGGACTGTGACGGCAACACCGTGGCCAAACTCAAGGCCAAGGCCGAGCCGGGAATCCACAAGCTGGTCTGGAGCTCCCGCCGCGCCGGGCCGGGAACCTATCGGGTCGTGCTCACCGACGGAACCACGGAGCAGGCCAAGAAGGGGATCCTCAAACCCGCACTCCTCTGGCCCCTCGGCAATCCCGAACAGATCCGCAAGGACTAGCAGAGCAAAGGGAAAGGAGCGATGACAGAGGAAAAGAATCCACGAGAAAAGGATTCCGAAGCCACAGATCCCACACCGGGGCTCAATCGCTACGAGAATTCGGTGACGTACCGAAAGAACAAGAAAACCGGCGAATGGGAGGTCATCAATCCGGCGGGTGCCGTGGCCTATAACTATCTCTATCGAGAAGACCGAGAGGATTCAGAAGAAAAAGACTAAATCAGAGCAATCCTCAGAAATTAAGCTTCGACTCTAATCGATTTTGGCATCCAGGATCTTCCTGAGCAGGGTGCCGAACTGGTCGGGCATGACATAATTTCCCTGTTGGAAGGTGTCTACGCGGTGCACCACCACCATGTCCCTGTCCGGAAGCACGACGATGTAGTGGCCGCCGTAGCCCCGGGCCGAGTAGGTGCCCTCCGCGACCTCCACATTCGGGAAATGAGGATACCTGTTGTGGTGTTTGGCCACCCACCACATGTAGCCGTATCCGTCGGACCGGTATATCGTGGCATCCGAAAAATAGGTCGTGCTCTCTTTGACCCAATCCGCGGACATGACCTGCCTGCCGTCCCATCGCCCGTTCCTCAAGAAAAGCAGGCCGAGGCGGGCCATGTCCCGGGCAGAGATAACGAACATGTAGGCCTCATGGATCGAGCGTGTGGTCTTGAAGCTGCGGCCGTCGCCTGGCCTGTAGTCCTGCATACCGATGGGATCTGCGATGTCCTCCTTGAGTGCCTCAAAGATGTTCTTCCCCGTCAGTTCCTGAAAGATTGTTCCCAGGACGTTGAAGTCCCAGTTGTTGTAGAGCCAGAATTCGCCGGCCCGGAACGTTCCCCGCTCCGGCTTAAGGTTGTGCATCCCGTCGGTCTCCGCCTCGGCCGTGTGATAGACGCCCGACCGGGCCTTGAGACAGTCCCGAATGGTGGCGTTCTTTTCCTGGTCGGTAAGAGGCGGTTCATCATCGATCCCCAGGTCACGCATGGTCCTGTCCAGGTCGATGGTTCCGTCCAGCACGTACCTGCCGTACAGGGCGCTCAGGAAGCTCTTGCGCGTGGAGTGTGTGATGTACTTCTTGCTCACATCCCCCCACTGGTATATGAGTTTCCCACCCCCGATGACCATGACCGCAGCCGTGTCGATCGTGTTGGCATACGCTTTGGCTTCCGCCAGCTTTTCGGACGAGTAGCCGAAATCCTCAGGTTTCTTCTCCAGCTTCCAGGTTTTTCCGGGAAAACTGTCCTGCGCGGCACAGGCCAGGCACAGCAGCGCACACAGCACAGAAACACACACAAATCGCGGAAAACGAATGGATCGCGTCATGGCTTCTCCTCCTTCTTCAATCGGTTTTCCCTGAACGGCTCATCACGCCTAGGACAATTCCCTCAAGGGATTAAACGAATCCGGAAGGGAAAGGTTTTGATCCATCCGGCGCGCGGCGGCCGGCTCTCTTTGAACTTGAGAAATTCATCCTTTTTGAGATAATAGGAGCCTGCATATGTTGAGAGGAGGCTCGAAATGAAAAAAAGTACGTCGCTGTTTACCGTCATCACCCTGCTGCTGATCGGTCTGAGCGCCACCCACGCTCAGGCCGCAACCACGGACCCGGATATATCCGCACTCATCAACAACGTCTCGAAGGAGAACGTTGAGAAGATCCTCAAGAAGATGGAGTCCTTCCACACCCGCCACACGATGTCATCCGACCAGGAAAATGTGGGCATCAAGGCCTCGGCCGAGTGGCTGCTGGCCGAGTTTAAAAGCCTTAGCCCGCGCCTTCAGGTCCAGATGGACACCTACAAGCTCCCTCCCCAGGGAAGGCGGATGACCCAGCCCATGACCATGCGCAACGTGGTCGCCACCCTGCCGGGCCGCCACACCGGAGAGCAGGAGCGCATCTTCATGCTCCATGCCCACTATGATTCCTATGCCAGGCCCGTCGATAAGGACTGGCCGCGCGACAACTACGACAATCTCGCCCCCGGGGTCAACGACGACAGCTCCGGCGTCGCCGCCCTGCTCGAGCTGGCGCGCGTTTTCAGCGAGCACGAATTCGACGCCACGGTCATCTTCGTGGCCTTTGCCGGTGAAGAAGTGGGGCTCGTGGGCAGCACTCTCATGGCCGCCCGCCTCAAGGAAGAGGACAAGAACGTCTGCGGCAACATCGGCCTCGACATGATCGGCAACATCGAGGGAGGCAACGGTGTCTTCGACAACCGCCGGATGCGGGTGTTCTCGGCCGGCCCCATGGACTCTCCCTCCCGCAGCCTGGCGCGCTATGCCAAGCTGGTGGGAGAACACTACCTGCCCTCCACCGAGATCGACCTCATCTACCGCGCCGACCGCTTCGGCCGCGGCGGCGACCACACGCCGTTCGTACTCGAGGGCTGGGCCGGCATCCGCATGATGGAGGCCAACGAGAACTATTCCCGCCAGCACACGGTGGACGACACGCTCGAGAACATGGACCTCGACTACTGCACACGCAACATCCGCATCGTGGGATCGGTCCTGGCTTCGTTAGCGGCCGCGCCTCCGGCCCCCTCGGTCACCAGCGAGCGTGGACGCTCCATGCTGGGGCGCGGAGGAGGTTACGACGCGGCCCTCAAATGGAATCCCGTGGTCTGCGACGACCTGGCCGGCTACGTCGTGCACTGGCGCCCCACAACGTCCCCTCACTGGGAGAAGGAGATCCGGGTGGGCAATGTCACGGAACACACTTTCCCGAACGTCACAATCGACGAATACGTCTTCGGCGTGAGCGCCGTGGACACGAGCGGGAACCGGAGCACGGTCACTGCCTATGTCATGCCTCCCCGCACAAAACGGACGTACGAAGTTAAAAAATGAGCTGACATGGCCACCATCCATATCCTCCCTCTGGGATACGTCAACAGTTTCCTGATCCAGGGTGATACGGGCTCGATCTTGATCGATGCGGGTTTGCCCGGACAGGAGAACAAGCTCTGGAAACATCTCGAGGAGCTCGAGATCGCACCGGAAGACATCAAACTGGTCATCATCACCCACGCGCATCAGGACCACACAGGCGGATTGAAGGCCGTCAAGCTGAGGACCGGAGCCGAGGTGCTCTGCCATGTTGATGAAGCCGAGTTCCTGAGAAACGGGGCCAATTCCAGCGTAGTGCCGCATACCTGGCTCCTGAAAAGACTCCTGGCCTTGGTCAAGGAAATAAAGGTAGCGCCGGTGGAGCCCGACATCCTGATCCGGGACGAGTACCCCCTGAACGACTACGGCATCGACGGGAAGGTGATCCATACCCCGGGGCACACCGCGGGCTCCGTCTCAGTGATCGTCGAAGGAAGGTCCGCATTCGTCGGGGACATCGTCATGAAGCTGCCCCTACTGTCCAAGGGATCGTATCACCCGGTGATCGGACAGGATCTGGCGCAGGTTTATCAGAGCTGGCGGGATATCCTCGACACGGGCGTCGAGACGATCTATACGGCACACGGCAAGCCCTTCCCGGCGGCTCGCCTTGAAAAGGAGCTGACGGACTATCTTGATCGTCTGTAGCTCAATACAAAAAGTCAGGGATCTTCTGCTCGAGCCGCTCGACCTCTGCCAGTATCTTGTCCCTCCTCACCAGGAGGCGCTCGATCTCCTTTTTCGTCAGATAATCTCCGACGGTATCCTTAATCGAATCGTAGTCCAGGGAGGCCAGCCTTTCCACAAATGCCGACGGCAGGGATCTGATGGGCTCCCCCCCACTTCCCTTTTTCGGTTTGTGGAAGAGATCCTTCGAGCTGCTGAAGGCACGGGAATGATCGATGAGGTACATGCGCCAGTCATCGGTAACGATCATGTCGCCCTCGTTGCGGTCCTTGTTCGCCAGCAGGTTGTCCCAGGTCCTGCGTAAAAACAGGGCCTTATAGAAAGAATTGCGCTGTCCGGCATCGGAAGGGAGGCTTGTGTTACTAGCTTTCAGCTCCCGGTACACCGTGCCCTCCATCTGCAGGCTTATGGCTCCCCTGTCATTCCGGAATCTTTTTTCGACATATGGAGGAAGCATGTTCAGGCCCAGGAGCTTGTCCAGTTCATAGGCCGCGATCTCGCGCCTCCATTCGTCCGAATATCCCTCCGGTCTGCCTGTCACATTTTTCCACCAGCCCCAGCACTCCACCCCATCCTTGCCGAGGCGCAGCTGATGCGGTCTCGAGACGGCCAGCGACTTTGGCAAAGGCTGGCTGCCCTTCAGGATCGCGGCCTCTGCCAGGAACTTCTCCCACTTGGGCCGTTCCGCTAGTTCTTCATCCGTCAGTTGAGCCGAAAGGCTCGGATTCAAAATCAGAAAAAGCGCCAGACAAGCACCTAGAAGAACAAATCTTTTCCGCATCTCCGCCCCTCCATAAACAAAGGAATTAGGAAAATCCATCTCTCATTATATAATCTATGTCGCAGCCTAGCCGTGTCAAATCAAAATTTATTGGCAAAAGCATTTGCGAAACCGTGTTTATCCGTCGATTATTCGATCAGTCGGGTTAGCTGAAGAGGAAGCCGTCCGGAAATACAACGTACATTGACCTCGTATCGGCTTGTGTGATAGATGCTATACCATAATCGATCACATTCAGGAGGGGTATTCATGAGACATCTCCGATGGTTCGGGCCTGCACTGGCTCTGATATTCTTGGTTTCCGGGCTGGCCACGGGAGGCCAGGACCTTATCTACTGGGGTGACGATGTTCCAGAGAAATGGAACGGCGAGTGGCCCAAGAAATTTCAGACCATTCCGGAAAAAACGGACTTCAAGAAGACGACCTCGAGCTATGAAATACTCGAGTTCATCGATGTGCTGAAATGGAACTCAGAAAACGTTCACGTTTTCACCATGTTCATCAGTGAGCTGCGGCGCCAGTGCCCGGTCGTTGTTTTGTCTAATCCCAGGGTCACGTCCCCCCAGGAAGCGAGGAAGTCGGGGAAGCCCGTGATCTACCTGCAGGGGAACATCCACCCCCCGGAGGCCGAAGGCAAGGAAGCCCTACTTTTGGTCATGCGGGACATCCTCCTGGGAGACAAGAGACACCTGCTCGACGACCAGATCATCATCTGCTGCCCGAATTTCAATGTGGACGGCAACGACACCTGGGGGCTGAGGGACGGCACTCCCCACATCATCGGGACACGCCAGAACGCGAGGGGATACGACCTCAACCGCGACGCCATCAAGCTGGAGACCACCAATGTGCAGGGCCTCTACCGGACGGTGCTCAACCGTTGGGACCCGGTCCTGGTCTTCGACGCCCATGCCATGGGGCGCGTGCAGCACGGCTATGCCATCGTGTATGCCACTTCCACAGTGCCGGCCGCCCATCCCGGCCCCCGCGGATACGTCTGGGACACGCTGTTCCCAGCCATGCGCAGATCCATACGGGAGAACTTCCGGATCGAAACCTTCAGCCACTGCCTGTTCCCGCGTAACCAATGGCCTCCCAAAGTCTGGAGCCACGATCTGGCCTACTGGACGACCGAGGGGAAATTCGTCACGGCCGCCTACGGACTGCGCAACCGCATGTCGATCCTGGTGGAGACGCCCGGCGACCCCACCTTCGAGCGCAAGATCTATGCACACTATGCCCTGGTTTCGGAGCTGCTGGAATATACCAACCGTCACGGCCGGGAGATGCGGGAGGTGTGCCGGGCCGCGGATCAGGAGGTCGTCGAGAAGATCAGGGCACGTGCTTCTTCACGGCAGCTGAAAAACTACGTGGCCGGCAGATACGAATCCTGGGGCAAGATCGACCTGCTGGCCTATCCGGAGAACGCGTATGAATACATCCCCGGGACCAGCGTGCAGCGGAAAAAACCCGGCACTCTGGAGGGACCTCCCCAGACCATCACGGGCGTGGAACACCTGACCAAACCCGTGGGTACGAGGGAGGCGACCGTTCCCCGAGGCTACCTTATCCCTGCGGGTCTGGATCACATCGTGGAAAAACTGAGGCTCCAAAACATCGAGGTTAAGATCCTGAAGAAGCCCATCACGGTCACGGGCGAGGAGTTTGCCGTCGATGAGATCATCCCTGTACAGCGCGGCGGCTATGCCATGACGGACCTCAAAGGAGAGTTCGTACGATTCGAATCCAGGACCTTCCCTGCCGGGACATACATGATCGACCTGGCCCAGCCCCATGCCAACCTGGCCTTCTACTGCCTGGAGCCGGAAGTCGGAGACGGTCTGCCGGGCTGGGGTTTTTTCAATGATGCTCTCAAGAACCGCGAGGCCGGGAAAGAGAGGGTGACCTACCCGGTGTATAAGTATTTCGAGGTGATCGAGGGCCCAAGATAATCCGAGGGCCGATCTTTAGCTCAACCTATCAGCGATGCTTGACCCAGTCAGAATCCATACAGGCCTGCTCCAGCTCCTTCCAGAAATCCTGCATTTCACAGGCCATGAGGACCATGTCCTGGGTGGCGCCGGTGAGGTCGTGGAGATAATCCGGGACCATCAGTTCCTCCCGGAATCCCAGCTTGCGGCAGATGTGGCGCGCGGCGATCTGGGGCCGCAGCATGCGTGTGACCAGCAGCTCGACGTCCTTTTCCAGGGCCATGAGGTAGAGCTCGCGCATCATGACCAGCCCCAGCCCTTTGCGCCGGAAATCCCGGCCAACGATGACCCTGATCTCGCCGTGGTGTTTGCGCCAGGCGTCCGGGAAAATCTCCAGCGCCCCTGTGGCCACGATTTTATCGTTCTCGAGGGCACATCTCCGAAACAGGAAGTCACCTTCCGAGACCTCAAGCCGCTTTGTGATCACATCCCGGTCGGTCACGTCCACGCGCAGATATCGGCGGTCCTCCTCCGGCAGTACCAGATAGAAATCCATCAGAAGATCCAGGTCATCCAGGGTTTGATCCCGTATCAGGACTTTGGTTCCGTCTTTTAGTGTTTCGGCTTTTTCCATAGGCAGCTCCTTTCGTGTATTTATGAGTCCGGGCAGAAAGCAGGGCCGCCAAATATGATGGGTTATGGGGCTACCTAATATAAACATAAGAATTTCAACCGGATTAGTCAAATCCGGCATGGAATCTCAGGCACAGTCTACTGATTGGTTTTGCCCCGGCTCTTTACTCAGGCTCCAAATTGAGCTAGCATAAAATCTAGAGAATGAGAGGGTCGATAGGGAGGCCAGAATGAAGATACGAATCATAACCGGAATCGTGATGTGTGCCCTTTTGTTTTCCTGCGCATCCGAACAGACGAAACTGCAGAGGTCACGCGAAAAAGATCCCAAGTACCAGTACGATGTCGGCACAGTCTATCTGGGAAACAGCAGAGCCGATGACGCGATCAGCCATTTCAGCAGCAGCATGCGGCTGGACCCCAACTTCTTCCTCGCATACAACGGCATCGGCCTGGCATACATGATGAAAGGTCAGTTCGACATCGCGGAAAAGTACTTCCTGAAATGTCTGGAGGTCAAGCCGGATTTTACTGAAGCACGCAACAACCTGGGCATGGTCTATCAGGAAACAGAGCAGTTGGACAAAGCCGAGCGCCAGTTCCGCATTGCATCCGAGGACATGACCTACAGCTCACGCCATCTGGCTTATTACAATCTGGCCCGGCTGTACTACCTGCAGGAGAAGGATCAGGAGGCATTGGACTGTGTCCAGACCGCCGTGAAGATGAGAACTGAATTCGGCCTGGGGTACCACCTGCAGGGCGTACTGTATAACAAACGGGGCCAGTATGAGGACGCCATAAACAGTTACAAACTGGCCCAGAAGATCATCCGCGATGATGTGAACCTCAATTACAGCCTGGGAGAGGCATACTTCAACAACAAACAGATGGCCATGGCGCAACGGATCTTCGAGGAGATCTACCCAAATGTCACCGATGCGGAAATGAAGACGAAGATCGATGAGTATCTGAAGGCGATCAAGAAGCTCAGCGACTGAATCAATTCCAATTCGAAATCACCGGGCTCGCCTAGCCTCAGAAATCCAATCCGCTGTTTATCCCACGATG
>CBFDBC010000123.1:0-11275 GCA_965602945.1 uncultured bacterium
AAATAATACTCAGGTCGCCGGAAGTCAACCTCCGGACGGCCCACAGTTATTTCAAGACAAACCTGCTTGATTTCCGTACAATAGCTTTTTATGACACTCGTAGGAGGCAAAATGAAGAAGAACAGCATCGATCGCAGGCGCTTCATGAAGACATCCACTCTGGGAATGATCGGAGCCGGGATGGCTGCCCGCAGCGGCCTGGCCAGGCCAGCTCAGGATGCGCAGCCCGTTGCCAAGATCAAGGAGTACCGTGAACTGGGACGGACCGGCTTCAAGGTCTCCGACCTGGCGACGGGCTCCATCCAGGACGAGGGCCTTCTAGCCGCCGCCTTGGATGCCGGCATCAACTATATCGATACGGCCGAACAGTATCCCGGCCATCACAAGGTCGTGGGAAACGCCATCAAGGGCCGGGACCGGAAGAAGCTCTTCATCTCCTCCAAGATACTGCTGGAGGGGGAGGTCACAAAAGAGGACATCCTCAAACGATCGCATAAGGCCCTCGAGGAGATCGGGACCGATTACCTCGACTGCATGATGATGCATTTTCCGACATCCATCGAACAGCTGAAGACCCCGGCCTGGCATGAGGCCATGCAGCAACTCAAGACCGAAGGCAGGATCAAACATGTAGGCGCCTCTCACCATGGTTCGTTCTGGTTCAAGGACCCTGAGGCCTCCATGGGCGACATCCTCCTCGCCGCTGCCGAGGACGGACGGTTCGATGTATTCCTCCTCACCTACAACTTCCTCCAGATCGACCATTCAGCCAAGGTACTGGAAGCCTGCAAACAGAAGAACATCGGGACCACCCTCATGAAAACGTCCCCCATCACGACCTTCAACAAGATCAAGGCGGGCGCCGAGCGGATAAAGAAACGAGGCAAAGAAGTGCCTGCCCTCTACGTAGAAGGGGTGGAGCGCTACACCCAGATGCTGGAGGAGGCAGGGCCCTCAGTCAAGAGATTCAAGCTGGAGAATCCCGACGAGGCCAGGGCAGCGGCCATCAAGTTCTGTCTGGGCAACGACAGCGTCCATACAGTGTGCTGCTCTATGGCAAACTTCGATGACCTGGGAAAGATGGTGGCCCTCTCGGGAGCTCGGTTGGACGCCGGCGATGAGGCCGTCCTGGCGGCCTATGCAGATGTCTGTGGTCCTTTCTACTGCCGCCATTCCTGCGGGCTCTGCGAGCCCCAGTGTCCCCGGGGAGTGCCGGTGAACACCATCATGCGCTACCATCACTACTTCACGGCCCAGGGTCGCGAGCGCGAAGCCATGCAGTACTATGCCGCCATCCCCGGAGCGAAGGCCGACGTGTGCCCCACCTGCTCGGGCTTCTGCGAGCAGGCCTGCCCTTACCAGGTCCCCATCCAGGGCAAGCTCTTCCATGCTCACTCCGACCTCGCTCTATAATAGGCGCTCCGACCACTCGAAGTGATTGATATTTAAAAAGATATGACCTTAGAAGGGCCATTATTTCGCCTTAGAGCCACACTTTTAGGGCCCATTTCTGCCTTCTAAGGTTGAAACTGTGAACCTATCTCCACGGATCTACTATTTATGGCTTAGAGTGGCTATTTTGCCCCTAAAAAACACCATCTAAGGCGAAATTAATAGGCCTTTAAGGAAATAACGTTAATAATATCAATATGTTATGATGGTCGGAGCGCAGCCGAGAGCGCAGTTGAATTAAAGACGGGCTTCGTCGATCAGCTGGATGTCGTTGAACCGGCAGTACCAGCCCAACTCCCTGGTGATATCTCCGTAGACCGTCTGCCTGTGCAGGCCGTGGGTCCAGTTCTGCCACAACCTCTGGATGTCGCCGTCCACCCTGACCGTGATCTTTGTCCGGCATCCGCGGATATCCGACAGGGCGACCGGCGTATCCACGATCTCCCCCGTGAAGTACCGGATCCTGTCCTGGCCCTGCAGGATCGCCTGTGTCACCCTCTGTCCGTGTTTCATCTGCACCTGGGGCACCACGCCCTCGCGCCGTTCCATCACGGTCCGCAGTTTGTAGGGCGCAGCCGGATTTCCCGGCCCGTCCATCCGGGGTGTGCCCAGGCAGTGGGCCAGGATGATGGTGCCGTCGGACTCGTCCACGGTGGGATCGCTGATGAAACCGGGCTTCCCCGCCAGTCCCTGGAACAGGATGTGGGTCATGGCCGAATTAAGGTCGGACTCACAGATCCCGCCCAGTCCAGCATTGTTGAGCCGTGCGAATCCCAGGCAGGGATAAGCGGGCAGCCTGATGGTCTCATCCCACATGGTCCCATAGCAGTCTACTGTCAGGGCGACCGCCTCCTCCCGGTCCACGATCGCCTGGAACGCCAGGGCCAGCCGGGCCGACTTCAGGATGTCCTCCTTGGAAGGCTCCACAACCTGTTCCGCCTCCTTGATCCATCTCGAAGTCTCGGACCAGGCCTCGTCGTCATCGACCTTGGCGTATGCCTCCTCCACATCCTCGAGCGAGATGCGCTCGATCCGGGTCCCGAATTTCTCCCGGAGCTGCCCGGCCCGCTCAGAATAATCCCGGGTGGTCAGGTTAAGGATCTTGGCTTCCCTCAGGTGGTGGATGGCCCGGAACGGCCGCACGGCCATGGCCAGTTGCCTCAGGTCGCTGCTCAGGATGCAGTCCATCCGGGCGCCTTCGGGTGATCTCCTCAGTTCGCCGAAACGCACCCACTCGTGCCCGGAGTAGGGGACTGCGAATACCATGGTGGGCTTGCCCAGGCTCAGGATTTCCCGCAGGATCGCATCGACCCCGATGTTGAAGTGGATGACCAGGATCCCGTCCACATCCTTGATCCGCCCGTTGAGCCTCTTCACCTGATCGGCCTCGGTGATCAGCGCATCCACGCTGAATTCCACGTCTGACAGCTCGTCACTCAGGATCTCGAAGGCGGATTCGTAGGATTTGATCTCCCTCTGAAAATCCATTTCCGGTTTGGGCCACAACCCGTGATAGGACCCCATGTACAGCCGCGCCACCTTGACCTTTGATCCGCGGCACCCAGGACTTATGAGCTTGGTTCCCCTGGGCTTCCCCCCGATAGCCCAAAGCGACGGCGCCCCCAAACACAAAGCGCTTCCGGCCCCCGCCATCTGCAGGAATTCCCTGCGATTCAGGCCACTGCTCATGACAGCCTCCCTGTTCAGTCTCTCCCCTGAGACTTCATATGACATGCGCTCAAAATCGCGCATGTGGCATTATATAGGAGCGAAAAAAGAAAAAGCAAAGGAAATCTGAGTCAACGCTCGACCGCTTTCAGGCGTATTATTTATTTAAGACGAGAAGATATAAATAGCATAATATAGATAGAGAGAGGAGAAAAGGCATGGGTTCGAGAATTAAATGTACAGCGATAGGTATCCTGGTTTTTGTGTGTATGTCGGCATTTGCAGCGGCCTCCATTCCAGCCTCCGATAAGGGAAAGACCATCTGGTCTTTCGCCTATTTCGGGGAAGGGGAAGAGGAATATTTCCACCAGCCCTCGGACATCGCCATCGACGCCCGGCTGTCCCTGATCTATGTCGTCGATACCGGGAATCACCGGTTGGCGGCCTTCGATTTTGACGGCAAGTTCGTCCGGGTTTTCGGAAAGGAAGGCCAGGGGCCGGGCGAGTTCTCCCGCCCCTCCGGCGTCTTTGTCTATCCCGATTCCCGGCTAGCCGTGGCCGACTACGGCAACAACCGCATCCAGCTCTTCGATAAGACAGGAAAATTCCTGAGCAGCATCAACACGAAGGAGGTTCGGGTCGCCGACCTTATGGTGGTCGAGGACCTGTTCTTTACCATCCCCACATTCGGGAGCAGCGGCTTCAGCCTCAACATGGGATCCGATGCAGACTCCCAGCCGCTGGTCGTGGTCCTGGACGAGAAGGGAGACGTGGTGCGCGAGATCTCGGTCTCCGATTTCCCGGAGAAACATCCCTTTATCCGGGCCCTCAAGCACCGGGTCTGCCTGTCCCGGTCTCCGGACGGTCGGCTGTTCCTCCCTTTCGGTACCATGAACGTCATCCAGGTGTTTGATCCGGAGGGCGGCAAACTGGCCCAGTTCGACCGCCCGCTTCCCTTCAAACCCCTGCTCCCGGAACTCCGGAGCCAGAAATCGGGGACCCAAGGGCAGAGCAGGGTCGTCCAGATGAGTGCCCGGTCAGACCAGGTCACCCGGGCCGCCCAATTTGGACCTGACGGGCTGTTGTATATCCTCAGCTACTCGGTGGGCATGGACGAGTGGATCAAGCAATTCAAGGATCCCAGGGAACAGCTTCCCATGCCCATGCACATCGACGTGATCGATCCCGGCACGCTCAAACCGGTCCGTACCCTCGCGGCCGATCCCGGCTGCCGGGCCTTCGGGCTCGTCTCGGACAGCCGCATCGTCACCATCCACGAGGATGAGGACGGTGAGCTCGTTCTCAAGTGCGTACAGTATTAATAATAGAGCCAGAAAAAAGGGGACAGGCCCCCTTTTTGGCCCCGTTTTTGCGGCTTGCCATCGCCCCCACTTTTTTATACACTGACTCCCAAATGACGGCACACTGTCGCCAACTCTCCTGTTCCGGAGGTGTTCATGTCTGAAAAACCTGTTCCTCCCCCTGGTGAGCGAACCTCGTTCCCCGGCGTTTTCTGGACCGCCAACTTCATAGAGGTCCTGGAGCGCTTCGCCTACTACGGCATCTACTTCGGTTTCGGGATCTATTTCACGCAGCACCTGGGATTCTCTGCCGATAAGCTGGCCAACATCCAGAGCATCTTCCTCTTTGTCTCCTATGGGATCCCCTTCATATCGGGCAGTTTTGCCGACAGATTCGGCTTCAAGAAGGTCCTGATCGTCTCCTACCTGGCCTACATCCCCTCCATCCTCCTGCTGATCGTGACCAAAACCTACTCCGGCACCTTCCTGGCCATGCTCAGTATCGGGCTGGCAGCGGGGATCTTCAAGCCCCTCATCGCCGGAACCGTGCGGACCGTAACCGACAAGACCAATAAGACCCTGGGCTTCGGCATCTTCTATGCCATGGTTAATGTGGGCGGATCGTTCGGGCCCATCGTCATGGGGAACCTGCGGGCCATCGACTGGAACTATGCCTACTATGCCGCCGCCGGCTGCATCGTCTTTATGCTGCTCATCACCATCTTCTTCTACAAGGAACCGGAGCGGGAGATCGAGGGAGTCACCTTCGGACAGAAGTTCAAAGATATCTGGGTCGCCCTCTCTGACCTGAAGTTTACATTATTTCTCATCCTCCTGGGCCTCTTCTTCTGGCTTCCCTTCTGGTGTTTCTTCAACCTCTGCGCCCTCTATGTGGATACCAACCTGGACACGGCCCGGCTGTACCTGAACCTGAAGAGCGTCATGGGGCCTTTCCTGGCAGGCATCTTCTCCGAACAGGGAGAAGATGGAGTGCGACGCATCCTGGGCGAGACCATCTCCCACACCGGGTGGATCATCATGATATTTCAGGTGATCGTCTCGCGCTATGTGGAGAAGTTCAAGGCCCTCCCCGTCTTTTTTACCGGGCTCATTCTGATCGCCGCAGGATTCGGTGTGCTCGGTTACACGGCCGTCTCTGCGCCGGCCATCATCTTTCTGGGGATCGCCCTCTTCGCTGTGGGCGAGATGATCTCTTCGCCGCGCATCCAGGAGTACATCACCTGGATCGCGCCCAAGGAGAAGGCGGGCCTCTACATGGGCACCAATTTTCTGGCCATCATGATCGGAGGCGCCCTGAGCGGTAAGACCTACACGACCCTGTACGGCCGGTTCGCCGCGCAGGGCCATCCCGAATACGTATGGTATGTGCTCGGGGCCCACACCCTGGTCGGCCTCATCCTGCTCTTCATCTTCACCCGCACCCTGGGTGAATTCAAGGAACAGGAAGAATAGCCTGGGCTGAGATAAGAAGGAAAGACACATGCTCATACAGGAAAAGGTCCGACAGGCCGCCGGCCTCCTTCAGGAATACGATATCGACTGCTGGGTCACATTTGTGCGCGAGTCCGGCATCATGCGGGATCCCATGCTGGACTACCTCATACGTTCCGACGTCACCTGGCATTCAGCTTTCATCGTCGCGAGAACAGGGGAAACCTGGGCCGTAGTCGGGCAGATGGATAAGCAGGCCGTAGAGGACCTGGGGGTCTACACCAACGTCCTGGGATTCGTGGAAGGCATCAAAGATCACCTCCTCACGACCCTCGAACAGCTGAAGCCCCGTCAGATTGCCGTCAATTACTCGCAGAACTCAGAAGTCTGTGACGGCCTGACCCACGGGATGTTCCTTTCTCTCGCGGAGATGCTGGCGGGTATCGGATTCGCCGACCGCCTCGTCTCCTCCGAGAAGATCTGCTCCAGCCTGAAGGCGCGAAAGACACCCTTCGAGATCGAGCGCATCAAGACAGCCATCGGCCACACCCTCGAGATCTTCGACCTGGCCGGACCCTTCATCCGGCCCCGCCGCACCGAAAAGGAGATCGCGGCCTTCATGATCACCGAAGTGGAAAGGCGCGGCCTTGGCTTCGGCTGGGACAAGAGCCACTGCCCCGCTGTCTTCTCCGGTCCTGAGACGGCCGAAGCCCACTACATGCCCACGGACCGGCCTGTGGAGCGAGGCCATGTCCTCAATATGGACTTCGGGGTCAAGTTCGAGGACTATGTCTCCGATCTGCAGCGTACCTTCTACGTCCTGGAGGAGGGGGAGACCGAGGCCCCCCTAGAGGTCCGGAAGGGATTCGAAACCATCGTCGAGGCCATCCGCCTGGCCGCCTCGGCCCTCGAGAGCGGAGTGCAGGGCGTCGCCATCGACAAGATCGCCCGCGATTTTATCGTGTCCAGGGGCTATGAGGAGTTCCCTCACGGCCTGGGGCACCAGGTGGGACGGTTCGCCCACGACGGCACCGCCCTCCTGGGGCCGCCCTGGGAAAAGTACGGCACCAAGCCGTTCCAGGCGATCGAGGAAAACATGGTCTTCACCATCGAGCCGCGTCTCAAAGTGCCGGGCCGGGGGGTCGTGACCATCGAGGAGATGGTCCTGGTCACCGCCACGGGAGCCGAGTTCATGTCCAGGCCGCAGACCGAGCTTATCCTGATCGAGTAGACATCACCGCATCTGCAGTCGGCAGCGAGAGCCCGAAGGTTCTGCGCGCTTTTCAATCCCTGCTTTTTCTGGATCTTTTGATCACCCCGATAAGCAGCGCGCCCAAATAGCTGAGAACGGCTAAACAGAGGAAGACCGTCAGCGCAACCATAACACCTTGAGTTAAGAAGAGATAAAGCAATGCCCCAACCGCCAGAAACGGGATGAGCTTCAATCCGATCTTTTCGAGCCACGGGGCGAGGCTTTTTTCTTCTCCGGCATCATCCCGGTGGTTTCTCAGATAATCCATCTGCGTATTCCTTATAGGTCTCTATTCAAAATACGCCGACGGGCTTTAAAATATTCTACTTCACATCCAAGTGTTTGAAATGCAGCATAGCGTTCACGACCATGAAGTACGACCCGTGAGTCTGGTGTCTCCACATGGGATTGATCGAGAACATCACCACATGTCCCTTGCCCAGTGTGCAGTCCACGACCGCTGGGGCCCCGCCCAGCTCGCTGCCGCCAGCCAGCCCGCCGCTTATGAGCAGGTCTTCCTCCTTACGCGTAAACCTGAGCACGGTCCGGGCCCGGCTGCTCGTCGAAGCGCCGCGTGCACTCGGCCGCTCCTGCTCTGAGCGCTCTTCCTTCTGCTGTTTCTGGAACTCTTCGATCGTTTTGGCGCCCAGGTCCTGGGCCCTCCCCTGGGGGATGTCCGGATCCTTCGCCGTGCCTCGGCCCGTGACCCGGCCCGTCATGCTTCCCCCCATACCCCGGAAGCGGCGGCCGCCGGAACTTCCCAAAGCGAAGACCGGCGAATTGCTGAAGTACACCCCTACGGCTTTGTCGTATCCGTACATGATGGGGCTCGTGGAGTCTGCCACCACGGCCTGGAACACGCTGCCGCGCGCCCACAGCTCCTGTGTCTGCCTGATGCTCATCCCCCTGGCCAGCCCAAAGTGAATGGGGAGCGACGAGCTGCTGGTCAAGGTGATAAGCAGGCCCCCGTCCTCGATGAATTTCTTCAGGTGCATCACGCCCTCGAGCTCCAGGCCGCCGCGCATGTCGTCGGTCGCATCCTGGATGCCGATGTTGGGCGTCAGTTCGGTCTTTTTCCAGGGCTGGGGCTTGTTCCCGGAGAGGCCCTGGACGATGCTCAGTGCATTGCCCGTCGAAGGACCGAACAGGATGACATCGTATTTGTCCCGCAGCCGGGGGTTGTCGCGCGGTTCGTGCACGGAGATGTAGTCATAGGGGATCTCGAGCTCATCCAGCGCGATCCGGACCCAGCCCTCGGTCTGAGTAGACATCCAGGTGTGCATCACGGCCACACGGGGCACCGTCACCGGGTGCATAGCGACGTCCGGGACTTGGGACACGGCAAAGGCCGTGAATCCGAACGTGTCGCCTGCCTTGTCGAGCAGGCCCTTGAGGTCGCCGGAATTGTCCTCGGTCTTGACAACGAAGGTCCCTGCGTTGAACGCTGTGTCCTCGACCTCGAAAGCTTTCTCAGCCGCGAGCATCTTGAGCCTGGGATTTTTGAAGCAGAACGTGGCCAGCGGGTTGTCCGCGTTGTGGTTTATGAGATAGGCCTTCACACCGCCGCTTCCATCGAGGGTCTTAACTCCTCCGGGTACCTCGATCGTCTTCTGGAGTGTCATCTTCGCGTCCAGGATCTTGGTGTCCGTGATCCGGACGGATTTGACATTGTAGAGGGGGCCCATGGTCCACCCCACGTCGTCATAGGGCCGGGAATCGCCGGTGTTGAAGTACTGCCGGTCGAGCATCATGTCGGCCATGCGGGAGTAGGGCTGATCCATGCGCACCACGTAACTTCCCTTGGGGAAAGTGTCTTCCCCCACCTCGACAGCCGCATCCGACTTGTGGACCTCCACCCCCTGCCGCTGCAGGAGTGTGAGCAGGCGTTTGACCTGGCCCGGCCTGGGTTCGTCACCCGGGAACACATAGGCGGCAGGGCCTTCGTTGTGCGCCTTGGCCAGGGATCGCTTGCCCTTGAGATAGAAGTTCTCCATGAACTTTTCCCGGTTGGCCGCCACATAGTGGATGGCGATCTGGAGGCCGCTGCCCTGGAGGTTCACGTTGTTGCGGAGGGACCACAGCGTACGCCTGAGCGGCGGGTTGGCGCGGTACCAGGCCCGGTCGCCACGTGTCGAGATCACCCGGGTGCTGCCGTCACCGGCCCCCTGGGTCTCGTAGAAACGGCCGATGGCATTGTGGCCGTTGGCCGCATAAAAACCGTAGTTGGGGGCCCAGCCGTCATAGAATCCATGTGTCCAGACACCCGGCACACCCATCCGGGTCATCTCGTTGACCTCCTGATAGGCGATCATGTGCCACTCGTCCACCACGATGGGGTCGAGCCAGGCGTTGTAGGGCCCGGTCCCGGTGGACACATACAGGTGCGAGGCCGACTCGTGCAGGTCGTGCAGGACCTGGGGATGCCAGTCCAGGAAGTTCTCGATGAGGTGCCGGCTCAGGTCCAGCGCCAGCCCCAGGTTGTCGCGGTTGTTGTCGTGCGCCACGTACTTGCCCCAGTAGAGCGGCCGGCGGGCATAGTTCCCCTCAGGATCCTTGCGTGCGGCCATGGACAGGTCCACCATCTTTTCCCGGCCGTCCACTTCCAGCACCGGCGTGATCAGCACGATGGCGTTGTCGCGGATGGTGCGGATGAACTCTCCCTCGTCGACGGCCAGCCGGTAGGCCAGCTCCATGAGCATCTCGGGAGAGCCGGTCTCACCCGAGTGCATGGCCCCCGTGGCCCAGTACATGACCTTGGCGTCCTGGATGAGTTCTTCGGCTTCCTGATCGCTGATCTTCCGGGGATCGGCCAGTTTCGCGTTTATGGCCTTGTATTTGTCCAGGTTGTTGATGGTGTCCTCGTCGGCGACCACCACGTAGATGCGCTCGCGCCCTTCCTCCGTGGTTCCCCCCGGGAAGAGCTTGACGCGCGGCGACGCCTCGGCCAGCGCCCTCAGGTAGCGGTTGATGTCCTTGGTGAAGGTCAGGATATCCCGGGCACCGGCGATATGCCCCAGCACGTCCAGAGGCGTGGGCACCGTGTCCGAAGCCGGCAGGTAATCGATGTATTGGGTCAGGAAATGCGGATCCGTGGTGAACTCCTTGATCTTGGCCGTGTACTCCTCGTCAACCGCCTGTTTCTGGGCGGCCGCCGGCAAGGCGCACAGGTGCATGACCAGGCAGACAGCCAGGAATCCATAGGCTAGTCTGCGGAGCGCAACAGTTTTGTGATTTGACATGTTCTCCCTCCTTGGTATTCTTTGTTCAGTTATCCGATCTATGGCGTGAGCCTTAGCGGGTGTCCCGGTCCCGGACACGGCGCTGCGCCGGTTCCGTCACCCAGTCTTTTCCATCGTAATACAGGATGCTTTCTATCAGTTTTTTATTGTAATCCCCACCCAGTGTGCTCCGGACCCGGCCCGCATTCGATGCCCGAATGTGGTCCGCTTCGAACGCTGCTGTGTACACGATGCTGGGCTCCGTGAACGTGTAGTCGAATTCGAAATGGATGCCGCCGATGCGCGTCAGTACCGAGAACCTCCGGTTCGCCAGCAGATTGAGCTGGTAGGCCGATTCCAGGCTTTCCCGCTCGAGCAGGCCCACGTCCGTGCGCGGGAGCCGGATGTAAAACCTCTCTGCACCCGGCTCCAGGGCCCGGCTCAGAAAGCGGCCTGACTGTGGTGAGCTGCCCCTGATACGGTTTGAATCGAGCACTATGAGGCAGGCCTGCCTGAATTCCCGGTTGTGGCCGCACAGGATGATCTCCTTTATCCCGTCCCCGTCCAGGTCTTCGGTCCTGAAGTCCTCGATCCGGCCCGAATTCCAGTAATCGCCGGTGACACTGCCTTCTGTATTGACGACCAGGAACCGCGTGGGGAAACCGTCGTTGTGGTCGGATATGACCAGGATCTCGTATTCGCCGTCGTTGTCCAGGTCGGACAGACCGAATCCCCGGATCCTGTAGTCCGGTGAATAGGGCGTCTCCCCGAATTTCAGCTCCTGTGCGGTCTGAACCTCCCAAAGGAAGCCGCCCTCCTCATCGAAGCACATCAGGGTCCCTTCCCCGAACCCGTCATCCGTTTGAGGGCTGAAGAGCACTTCCTTTTTTCCGTCCCCGTCCAGGTCTTCCATCAGAAGGGTGGGGAAAAGG
>CBFDBC010000124.1:0-11172 GCA_965602945.1 uncultured bacterium
CGCCAGGGCAGGCGAAGGGGAGTCTCGGAACCGGACCATTATGGGGAGGGGATGGGGATCTGTGCTGGGGACATCGGTTTTTTCCTTGCGTTCGAGCTTTTTTCAGGTTTGAAAGTCGAGTGTGAGCTCCGAAATTCCGTGACCGAGATGTGGTCCAGCGAATTGTGTTTTGTGGGGCTGGCCCAGATGCAGGACCTTCATCTGGGTTCTTCCGAAATCCGAACCTCCGCACAGAACATCCTCGACCTGTATCTCTACAAGACAGCCCGGTCTTCGTTTTCCAGTCCCCTGGTAACAGGATGGGTCCTGGGAGGAGGCAGCCCCACGATGCGTCCCGGCCTGGAGTCCTACGGTGAACACATGGGCCTGCTCTTCCAGATCAAGGACGATGAGCTGGGGCTTCTGGGCAGCCCCTCCCAGCTGGGGAAACCTGTCGGTTCGGATATCCGTGAGAACAAAAAGACCCTCTATCGTTGGCACCTCTTCAGGAGGGCCGACCCTGGGGACATGAAGAGGCTGCACAGGATCTTCGGGAATCCCGATGTCGACCTGGAAATGGTAGCAGAAGTGAAGGATATGCTGGACCGCTACAAAATTCGCGATGCGGTGCAGGATAAAGTCCGGCAGCTCCGTCTCCCGGCGGAGAAAGCCCTGGCCGGCCTCGAACTCCGGGACCGCCATCGCCGCATCCTCTTTGAGCTGCTGGACTTCAACTCCCGGCGAACGAGATGACCTTGGAGGGCTTCCTCCCCGCGATCCTGCCTAGAGAATGACTTCCAGCACGAACATGTGGCACTGGTTGCGCAGCTCCAGAGTGGGGAGCGTCGGGCCGGTGGGCAGCGTCAGATCTGCCAGTCCGAGAGAGAAACGGTAGTCGAACACGAAACGCGCGTCCGGACCGTTCACATCCAGACCCAGACCGAAGATCAGTCCGTAGTCCGTGCTCCTCAACCCGGTGATCCCCGACTCCGATTCGCCCAGGTATGAGTTCTTGATCGTGTATTTATCGTCGGCCAGGAGGGAAAGATAGGGTCCGGCCACGAGATGGGCCCCCAGCAGCTCCTGATCGCCTTTTATGTAGGCCTTGAGGAGAACGGGGATCTCGATGTAGCCCAGGCTGTAGGTGGCCTTTATGGGGCCGATGGGCAGTGTGTCCTCGGTAAGGGTCTGTTTGGAGCCTTTTTTTATGTAGTATATCTCGGGCTGCAGGTGGAAGCGGTGGCTCAAACGCCACGCGATCAAGCCTCCCAGGGCGAACGTGGTTCCGTTCTCGGACGTGACCGAGTATCCTTTGCCGGAAATCTCTCCTTGGCTCCAGTGGCGGCTTATGTTGAGGGAACCTTTGAGTCCGAAGCGGATGTTGGATTCCGCAGCCTGCAGTCCCAGGCTGGCGATCAGCAGCCCAACGAGAAGTAAACCGGTCTGTAGTCTTTTCATTTGTCGATCCTGTTCGGGAAGTTTTCCAGAATCCAGCCTAACAAAAAGGGCCTCGATTTTCAACGCCTCAGCCGCGTTTGCGGCGGATCCCGAGGGTGGCGCCGGCGAACCACAGGACCATGCCGGCCGTCATCAGTTGGGCATGCGCGTCCCAGGACAGGCGGCCGGCAAAGACCAGCAGGGATGGGGCCAGGGTCAGGATCAATCCGGCCAGGGCCGTGGCAAGCCAGATCCTACGCATGCCTGCTCCTCCGGGGGGCGAACACACGCTGTTCCAGGAAACTCGCACCGGTGTACAGGAACAGGGCCGCGAACCATCCGGGCAGCGCCTTGAAATACAGTTCGAGAGGGAGCAGGAATGCGACCATCAAGGATACACCCCAGCTCACGGCCGCGGGCCAGTTGAAGGCGCGACGACCCTTCGCAGCGTAGTTCTGCTGGAGGTTGAGGCGCGGGAACAGCCAGAAATCGGCCAGGATTACGGCCCCCATGGGCATGAGGATCAGCCCGTAGAGGGCCACGAACTCCAGGAGCTTCATTACCACTGCGGGAAAACAGGCGGCAGCGGTCGTCACCAGCCCGGCCGCCAGTGTCACCTTCCAGCGTTTCCAGTTTGGGGTCACGGACTGGAGGGCCAGCCCGGCCCTGTAGAGCGTAGGGTTCGCTGTGGTCCACCCCGCGATCACCACGCACACGGCGCCGGCCGCACCTGCTCCCATATAGGCGATGGGTCCGGGAGCTACGGTCACATCTGCCGCCGCGCACAGGATACCGGAGCTGATCCAGGCCACGTAGTGGCCCAGGAACATGCCGAAGGCGCTGGCGAAGCCGTAGGTCCAGCGCCGGGCGAAGCGGAAAAGCGACAGGTCCGCCATCCCGATGTGCATGGCCAGGTTGCAGAACCAGGCAAAGAACATCACGTGCCAGAAGGTGAACTTCGACTGTCCTACCAGCGGCACTCCGGTCCAGATCCGTGTGTTGGCCACGTGCCAGAAATCGGAGATCGAATGGCATCCCAGCCGGGGGAGGACGGCCACAGCAGCGGCCACGAAAACCAGGAACATCCACGGAGCACAGACCCTGGCAAAGAGGGAGAAGCGCTCGAATCCGAGGATGGCCAGTGCCGTGACCACGGCGCCGACCAGGAACACGACTGCCACCCACAGAACCGAGTCAGGATACAGGTCCTCGAGTCCCGGCATCCGCATCCTGAGCGGAAGCCCCACGGCCGTGGCGGCCACCGCGATCATGGCGCCCGCCAGGAAGCAGAACATCAAGGCGTTGACGATGCTGTATACAAAGGTAAGAACAGGGCCGCAGATCCGCCTCAGGTGCCAGTAAAGCGTCAGGCGCACCTTCACTGCGATCGGGGCGCACAGGAACGCCCAGCTCAGGACGGCCAGCAGGTTGCCCACCAGCAGGCCCAGGAAAAGATCGGGAGCGGAGACACCGTGGGTCACGAACAAGGGGCCGATGACGAACTCGGTCCCCGCCACATGCTCTCCGGCATAGGTCCCGACGAACCTGCCGAATCCCTGCAGCTTGCCGGCTGTGACCGGCTCCCGGTCGAACTCGTACAGGGCATCCAGCCGTTCGGCCAGGGCGGGTGCACGCGTCTGCTGCATGTGTCTCTCCTCCAGGGGGCCGTATTCGTGACCGGCTCTTACCCGGCTGTTATTTCCTCACAAAAACGGGCTGAGTGCAAGCGAACCTGCCGGAAGATTCGAAGACACGGGCCCGGACATAGAGCTCATCGCCCGTGAAGCGGTATTCGGCCCGCGTACCGTGTGTCTCCTGAAGGATCCTTCCGTCCTTGCCGATGAAAAAAGTGGTGTAGGTCACGTCCCGGTAGGGATCGATCTCCACCACGTATTCGCTTTTTGTCACACGGACATCCCTGAGTGTTACGCCGACGGTGGCATAAAAGTCGCCTTTTTCCAGGGCCGTGACGATGGCTCCGGGAGTCAGCTTGTCGGCCCGCACCATGATCCAGCCGGTTCCCGGATTGGATTTGAACTGGCTGAATTCTCCCAGGTAGTCGTGGGCATCGTCCGTGGCCACACCATACATCAGGACGCCCCGGGACAGGACATTGTCCCAGATCTCTTCCATGCCGGGCCGCCCTCCCGCTCCGAAGTTGTTGCAGTCGTAGCAGATGTTGTAGAGTTCGAAGAGATGGACCCCCGTCAGTTGGGACATCTCCTCGTGCGTGAACGACCATTTCCAGTTGGGATGGTTGATCTGGGGAACCGCCCCGGCCCCGCGGATGGCATTCACATTGTTCTGCAGGGTCTCCACGACCGAATCCCCGTGCTGCGGATCGATGAGCTTCCGGGCGTCGAGCGCATTCAGGTGGACCGGGGTCCCCTTGTACGAATCCGAGACCTCTTCTCCCTGGATGAGGATGAAGTCGTCTTTGTCGTCTGTGTCCAGGTATCTGACCTCCGTTACAGTGTTGTGATCGGTGATCACGATGAAGTTGTACTCGTGGTCCCGATACCAGCGGATGACGCGCCGCGGAAATTCGTCCCCGTCCGAGTGGAGCGTGTGGCAGTGTGTGTTGCCCTTGTACCACCGCAGCTCCCCGGCCAGGCCCCGGCCTGCGCCAAGGAATAGAATGAGACATAGTACGGTTCCGATTCTTTTCATGTCCGGCTCCTTTCCTGCATACGATATCGTGGCCCGGGCGCGGGGCTCGAGGTCCCCCTCACTCCCTGAGCCGTCTCCGGGATCAATGCCCGACCTCGACCGAATCGCGCCAGTATCTCAACTTGCCTTTGCCGCTCTGGTCGGGGCTGGCGTCGAAGGCCAGGCCGAAGAAGCCCTCCATGACGTCGACCAGGGTTTTTCCCTTGAAAAAGGCCTTGGTCAGGTTGACGATGGTGTAGTCCAGCCGGCCGCCCGTGAGCGAGGCAAAAAGGAAGTCGCCGTTGGTCTCGAAATCCCCGAAGGCGATCTTCCCGGATTCATACGTGTAGCGGGGACGCCGCCAGTCCCGGATCATATCCATGCGCAGATCATTCTTGACGCCTATGAACACGGATCTGTCTCCCGCCTCGATCCGGACGCCCATGCCGGCCCGGGGATGGTCCACGGGCATCATGGCGATGCGTCCCGCCAGAGCCTCCGGTGGCTGAGAGGCGCTGTGCGGCACCAGCACCGTGACCAGGCCCACGGTCTCTCCCAGCTCGAAATGCTGCGCTGTTGTCTGGTGTATGACCAGCTCGTCCTGGTAGTGCCGCTTCTCCGGTTCCACACCTTCCAGCCGGAACTGGGTCAGGGGGAAGGCGATCAGGAGGTGCTTGTCCTGGGGGAGTTCCTGTTTCTGAATGTGGTCGTAGACCGTATCGTACCAGTGCTCTCCCTGTTTGACGATCCTGCGTGTGTGCCAGAGATTGGCCAGTGTGAAAAAGTCCTCCTGCCGGGCCTTGAATATGTCGAACACGACAAACAGTTCCGGATCCTTGACGTAGGCGATCACTCGGTCCCACGCATATCCCATGTTGTCATCGATGAGCCGTGAGCGGCTGTAGTCGAAATCGGGAAGGGTTATGAAGTCGATCTTCTGGGTGCGCACGATGCGGTAGGAGCCGGCGTTGTGCAGGAAATCCAGCACATTCTGCCCGGGTACCGCGTCCCGGATGCTGTACCGGAATTCCCCCTGTTTCTGGCCCATGAAGATCTTTTCGGCCCGCACGCACAGCCGGTTGTGGAAATAATCCTGGCGAAAGGCGCCCAGTGGTCCGCTGGGCATGTAGTCGCGGTATCCCCCGTCGTGCAGGAGGACAGATCCCCCTGACATGAGCAGCACGAGCGAATTCTCATCGGCATGGCCGTGGGTCATCTTTTCCTCTTCCACCGGGATGGTGTCCCGCAGGTAGTCGCGGAAATTGAGGCCGCCGTCCCCCTCGTCCCGGTAATTGAGCAGCAGGTAGGTGGAATCGTCCTGCCAGCCGCTGCGGAACACGATCTTCTTGCCCTGGACATCTTCCATGACCTCTTTGGAAAGGCTTGAGGGCGCGGCGACCGGGATCTCATCGGTCCCCCAGAGGTAACAGTCCATGAGGATGTAGGTCAGGCCCAGGCTGCGGGGTTGGGAAAAATCGATGAACCGGCGGGCGATGGTGGAGGCCGCCCATTTGAGCTCGGGATCATCGTAGAGCGCGGCTGCCGCCTCGAAATAAACCAGATACCGGCTCCAGTTATCATTCCAGCGCGCGTCTCCGAAATCCGGTATCATCCCGGCCGGGCTCATCAGGTGGAGGAAGTACTGCGCGTAGTAGTACATCTCGGGTGTCTTGAACAGTTCTTCCATCCTGCCCTGGGCATAGGCGTAGCCGCAGAGAGCGTACAGCCACACGGCATGGTAGATGGTGGCGTCTTCGATCTCCCAATTCCCCCAGTTGTCGTCGCCCAGCGCGCGGCGCAGCATCTCCCACTCCGCGGCCTTGGGATGGTCGGGCAGGGCCCGCACCGCCCAGGCCAGCGACTCGGCCCGCAGGGCCGTGCGGTTCATGGTCCCCCATTCCTGCGACCGCAGCAGATAGGCCATGCTGTCGGCTATGGTCTCCGCGACGACGGTGTGCTCCTCTGGGGAAAACAGGTCGAAGCCCTTCAGGATGACATATGCGCGGATGTAGCGCATCACCGTGAAGAAATCCGGGAGGGGAGGCGGGGCCTCATCGTAATCCGTCCGCCTGTCCGTGGCCGATTGGGGATAGATGGACCGGAAATCGCGGTAGGTGAGCAGCACCTTTTTCGCGCGCCGTGCGTACTCGTCGGCCTGTTCCCGTTCGTAGAGGTGGGCGAAGATCACGGCCATCTCCAGCAGGCCCCCGGGCGGCCGGTAGCCGAACACGTTCTCCGGATCGAACGCAGCCTCCCAGCGCTCGAGCAGTTCGTCATAGTGATCCCAGGCCCACTGGGCCGTATCCCTGGCATAGGCCAGGTATTCGCTGCGGGGGACAGGCTCCTGTCCATACGCCGGAGAGGCCAGCCCGGCCGCGGCGCAGGCGATCAGAGTGATCACGATCAAACGGGATTTTCTGACTTTCATGTGGTTGAGTCTCCTTTTTTTCGCGGAGATTTGATCTGAAGAGCGTTCATGGTGTGTGCGACAGGCATTTTTTATATCAAAGCGTCGAAAATGGCAACCCATTTCCCCGTCCGCGAAAATCACCCCTCGAATCACCGTTAAAGGCGATTGCTGATATTTCCCTGTATTTGCCATACTGAGGACAACTTGAACGACATAATTAGCGCGGTCAGAGATTTCTCTGATCGGGAATACGAAATGAGGGAAGACCGATGAGCGAAGATAAGAGAACACAATTGTTAGAGGATCTGGACAATGTCCGAAAGCGGATCTCCGAACTTGAGGAGTCCGAAAAGGCAAGGGATGACGAGGAACGATCCCTCCGTGAGGACTCGGAGCGCTACCGGCATGCGGTCGACACAGCTCCCTTGAGCGTGCTTTCCGTGGATGTCCAGGGAAAGATCCGATACGCCAACAGCCAGATGTTGAAGAGATTCAAACTGGACCCCCCCGGAGGCAACGGGGACGAGGACATGATGTCGCACCCCGTGTTCCGGGATTCCGGGCTCTCCGATGCCATCCGGCGCTGCCTGGATACGCAAAAGCAGAATGTGATCGAGAAACCCCTAAAGGACCAGAACGGACAGCAGTCCTGGTTCCGTCATTTCGTGAATCCCATCCTCGACAAGGACGGCTCCATCAACGGCGTGCTGGCCGTGATCGATGACATCTCGGAATACAAGAATTCGCAGGAAGACCTCTCCGCACGCTTGAACTATGAACAGAACACCAACCGCGTGCTCTCACAGCTACTGGGAGTGTTCAACATCGACCAGGCCGTGGACTCCACGCTGGCCGAGCTAGGAGGGGTCGGTCAGGCGGACCGAGCCTTCCTGTTCCTGGTCTATGGAAAAGGCACGAAGATGGACAACACCCATGAGTGGTGCGCCCAGGGAGTGAGCTCCCAGATAGACCAACTCCAGAACCTTTCCACCGAGGATCTATCCTGGTGGATGAAGCAGTTGGAGAGAGGGTCATCCATCGTTATCCAGGACGTGAACGGCCTGCCGGAAGAAGCCAAGGCGGAAAAGGCTTGGCTCTCCAAGCAGGAAATCCGCTCCCTGGTCTCTCTGCCTGTCAGGCTCAACGGGCAGCTGACCGGATTCATGGGGCTGGCGGCGGTGAAGAAGGATAAAAACTGGGAGGACGGCGAGGTCCGCCTGCTCAAGACCGTGGCCCATGTGGTCGGCGACTACCTGGATAAGAAGCGGGCGGATGACGTCCAGAAGGAGAAGGACGAACGCAGCCGCCGCCTGGCTCAGGCAAGCATCGAAGGATTGTTCATCCTGCAGTCCGGCCTTATCATGGACACCAACCAAGTGAGCGAAGCCATGTTGGGTTATAAAACGACCGAATTTCAGGGGCAGGAATTTGCCTCTCTCTTTGAAAGTAAATCCCGGCCCGCCGTGGGAAAGTATCTGCAGGAAACCGAACAGAAACCCTTCGAGACCGATGTCAGAAAGAAAACGGGCGCGGTGTTTCCGGTCGAGATCCATGCGCGTTCGATGCAGTACCAGGATGTCCCATTGACCGTGGTGGCCATGCGCGACATCTCTGACCGGAAAAAACGAGACGCGGCCAAGCAGGAGTCGGCAGGCATGTTCCGGGACGCGCTGGGAGGATCGATCCAGGCGTTATCGCTCACATTGGCGCTGCGGGATCCCTTCGCGGCCGGCCATGGGGAAGGCGTAGCCGAACTGTCAGCGGCCATTGCCGAGGAGATGGGTTTTCCCGAGGAGAAGGTCGAAGGCATGCGCCTGATCGGCACGGTCCATGATATCGGCAAGGTCAGCATCCCTGCCGAAATTTTGAGCAAACCGGGCAAGATCTCGGATGCGGAGCGCATGCTGGTGGAGAACCACCCTCAGACCGGATTCGAGATCCTCAAGGGGATTAAGTTTCCCTGGCCTGTTGCCCAGATCGTCCTGCAGCACCACGAACGGATGAACGGCACCGGGTATCCCGCCGGCCTCTCAGGTGAGAACATCCTGCTGGAAGCCAGGATCATGGCCGTGGCCGATACCGTGGACGCCATGGTCTCGGATCGGTCCTACCGCCCCGCCCATGATCTGGATAGCGCCATCAAGGAGATCACCAGCAACAAGGGATCGCTGTATGATCCCAAGGTGGTGGATGCCGCCGTCAAGGTGGTCAACCAGCGCGGCTATCCTTTTACATCGTAGGGACCGGTTTCCTCTCGGGACCTTCGGACCTACTTGTCTGAAAAGACGCCCTTCATGATATCAACCAGGTTGAGGGCGTAATCCACTTCTGTCAGGGGTATGTTTCCCGCCCTGGCCATCTCCCCGAAACGGCCGTCCTTGTTGCTGTCTTTGGTGACGATCAGGTAGTCGGCAAAGGGAGCCACGGCATCGATCATGCGTTCGTTATCACTTCCCGGAGAGCCCCTTCGGGACACGCCGCCGACATGCACGGCAATGATGAAGATCCCTTTCTGCTTGCAGAAGTCGACGACCTTCTTCAGGCGGTCGACCTCGTCTTCCATTGTGAGGCCCGAGGCACCCATGCCCTTGAGGCTGGCGCCGATGGCGAAGATGACGGTCTTGTAGGGAGTGCCCTGCTGGATCACATCCAGGTCCGTGTGAACCTCGACATGGAATCCGGAGCGGGATTCGCCTTCCCGGCCCCCCAGGCCCGCGCCCAGTCCCAGCATCTCCACATCCGGCACGTCACAGTAATCGTACATGATGCCGGCCTCCTCACAGATGATGTTGAGTGTGGTCACGTCCTGACTCTGACCCGCGGACGTGTTCAGCAGCGGGAGTTGGGCTTTGGGCGAGGTTTCCTGGGAGCTCAGGGGAAGAGCACCGATCCATGCCAGTGCCAGCAGACACAGCAAAAGCAGCCTGAATCGTTCTATGTATTTCATACGTTTCATTCTCCTCGGTTATTTCTTGCGCGGGGGCGCCTTCGGCAGCTTGTGATAGCGTATCACCTCCCTCAGCCAGTCCTCGGGATAGGGAAGGTTGCTCCGCTTGCGTGTCTTGGTGTCATAGATGCTCAGGCCCCGGTATTTGACCAGCAGCTCGTCTCCCAGCTTCCACCAGGCGTTGACCACCAGGTCGGCGTTGTTGTTGCAGTATTCGGTTAGATATTCGACGGCTTCTTCCGGATCCTTGTCATAAAGCTGCTTGGCGAAGGTGTCGATCGCGGGGGTCATATCGACGGCCCGAGTCTCCCATTTTGCCTGGGCCGCTTTCACGTCCTCGATGGCATGTGAGTAGGCCACCAGGGTGTGGAAGTCCACGTAGTCGAAGGCCCAGCGGGCGGATTCACGGTCGAATTCCCAGTGGTCGCCGATCTGGAAGGAATGTGGGATCTCCGTGATCCCGACGTAGAGCGGCATGTAGCAGGCGGTGTCCTGGGCCCCGAAGCAGAGCCACACGATGCCGCCTATGGGATCGGGCAGCCAGTCCCGGCACTGCGTGACCGTGGTGTACTCGGCCCGGTTGACACCGATCGTGCGGGGAGTGTTGTAGGTCTCTCCCTCCACACGGACCGGGCGGGGGTGATAGTTGGGGTTCTTGAAGGGACCGCCCCGCAGACCGGCGGCCGGATCGAACTCGGTGCCCTGGTATTTATCGCGGGTGAGGTTCATGACGTCCTGCACGGAGAGCTTCTTGTCCGGTCTGACCGAGAAGGGAAGATCCATGTTCAGTGTGTCGGCACTGAACTTCCGGGACGGGGCCGCCAGGTCGAAGAAACGCCACATGCGGGCGCGGGAGCCTCCGCTGCTGTTCGCGCTGAACCCCGCGGGAGAGTAGGCCTTCTTCCAGTTGAAGGGTTCCCCGCTGTCCGGATCATACAGGTTCTTCTCGATGGCGAAGGAGACGATGTTGGACGAGCCCATGAAATAATCGCCGTTATCCAGGTCGATCTCGCCGATGCGCGACTCGTTGGGGCACACGCTCACGTGGTCGTCGGGCACGCGCTGGGCGCACCAGACCGCACCCGGCTTCCCGCTCTCCGGTGTCCACAGCGGGCCCACCGGCATTATCTCGAAGACCCAGATCTCGTTGGGATCGGAGATAGCCAGCATCTCGCCGTCGTCGTGGAAGCCGTAGCCATATTCCTCGGCCAGGGACCCCATGATGCGGATGCAGTCGCGGGCGGTCTTGGCCCTCTCCATGCCCAGCTGCGTGAGTGTGGTCAGGTCGATCTTGGCCGAGGGCGTGGCGTTGACCAGCTTCCTGGGCGCCCCGATGGTGGACTCGCCGATGGCCACCTGGTTCTCGTTCATGTACCCGAACATGCCGTGGATGTAGGCGTAGCTGTGTTCAGGCTGCGGGATGTCCAGGCCGATGTAGTCCTGCTTGATCCGCTCCCACTTGAGCCCCTCCGCCGGGGGCCAGGTGATGTACTGGGACACATGGTAGATCCTGCGGCCCTCGCCCTTCTTGTATTCCCCGCCGGGCACATAGCGGAAGGTCCAGTCGCAGACCCCGCAGTCGCAGGTGTGAGTGCTCATGACCGATCCGTCGGTCGAGGCATCCTTGCCCACCAGGATGACCGTGCAGCCTTCGGGGGCATCCCAGGCCAGGGTCTCGTCGGCCTCGACGGACCTCTGTGCCGCGGCCGACGCGTTCCAGCCCAAGGCAACGATCAGGCAGATGCTCAAC
>CBFDBC010000125.1:0-11069 GCA_965602945.1 uncultured bacterium
GGGCAGGCCCGAGGTGGAGCCTGAAGCCAAGGCAACGGTCGAGGCGGCATTCAAGAAACTCGAGGACCCCAGCCTCACCTACCGGGAGGCGGCCGAGATCCAGAGGAAGGCATTCGAGGCGATCGGCTTCGGCGGCGGACGCTTCAGGGGCGGCGGGAGAGGGGGCGGTGCTGCTGTCGCAGAGCCCGGCTCGTATGCCGTGAAGCTCACGGTCAACGGGAAGACCTACGACGGCACCATCGCCGTCCGCAAGGATCCCATGCCGACGGGTGGAAACAAATAGCTGAGTTCAAATTGGGGACAGGCCCCAATTCTTTACGAGGGCCTGTCCCCAATAATCTCTTCAATTTTCTTTATTATTGATACAGAAGAATCTGACAGGTTTGTATTTTTCCTTATTTTTACAGACTCGTCCCTCTTCAGAACCTTTCGTTTTTAGCAGTGTAAGCTGATTTTAAGGTGATCAGGGATCGATGATGATCTCAGGATCTTCTATCAGAACTTTATCATTTGCCCAAACAGCAACAGTATATTTAAATACTATCGGCGATCCTTGTTTCTTGTCGTCAGCATCTGCTTCTACCCAGGCGGTTTTATAATCGTCCGGGGCTTCCTCCACTCCATATTCAGATGACTTATGATCGAGTGGAGAGGCCACACCAAAATCAACAGTGAACGGGTGATTACATAGCCACCTAACACTATCTCCCCCGGGGTGTCGTTTTCGTGTACAGTAGATTTCGTCTCCATCAACCTTAATTTTAATTTCCGTAATTTCAGCCATAACACCAACCTCCTAAAAGATATATTTTTCCGGCAGCTGCCGGTTGAAATCACCCCTAGATACCTAAATATGTAAAATGTCTATTTTTCCGCTGACTTGATCAATTCTATATATCGCGCGTCTTCCTGCATGTCAAGCAGATCGGGATTATTTTCAATCTCTTCAAGTGATCCCCCGGCATCGAGATAGACTGCCATCATCTCCAAGGCCTTATCCCGCATCTGCATGATCTCAAAGGCTTTGACGCACAACCTGAGGGCCTTCACACTCGTGGTCCCATTTTCGCGGACCTGGGAAATCTCACTCAAGGCATGGCTACGATCGTCTGTCACTGCCAGATTGAAAGCCAGATAGGCGCGTGTAACGGTATCCTGAGGATTATTGCTCAGGTCGCTCCGAGCGAGACCTATCGCCCTCTTATATGCCTCGTTGAACTCTGCTTTTGTCACTCCCTGCGTATAGCGCCTGGAATCTCCCAAGTTGCCCCAAAGCCTGTGGTCATTTGGCTTTATTTCAAGGGCCTGTTCATACATTTCAGTGGCCTCGCCGTATCTCTCTTGCACGAAAAACAGGGTTGCCAAGTTGGAAAAAGCATCTGAACTAGGCTTTATGGACAGTGATTTTCGGAATGCGGCCTCAGCACGATCTTCGCGCCCCATTGCTAGCAGGATGCCCCCCAGGTTGTTGTGGCCCTGCGTGTTGTCGGGAGCCAGCTCGGTCACAAGGATGAACATTTCCTCTGCATCATCGTTCCGTCCTATGTGGTAGTAGAAGGCGCCCAGATGGCTGTAACCACCCCAGAACGCCGGATTGCTCTCGATAGCCTTCTGGTAATGGTCTTCCGCCTTGTCCACCTCATCCATGCCTTGATAGGTCCGCCCTATCTCACGGTGCGCATCTGGATTGTCTGGATCGAGCTCGAACGCCTTCTCGAATGCTTCGATCGCCCCCCCAAAGTCGCCTGTTTCCCGGTTCATGATCCCTACCGTGATGTGTACGGCCGCCAAATCCTCATCGAGCTCCAGGGCTTTACCACACCAGGTACGCGCATCAGCCAGATCGCCCGGATTTCTCGTTTTGTCCCATTTCTTCCAGTAGGTTTCTCCGAGTTTGGCGCATGCCAGCGCAAAATCCTGGTCTTCCTCAATGGCCCTGGTGAACAGCGTGGCCGCATTGTCCAGGCTGTCGATATCCTCGTATGACTGCAGATATCCGATCCCCTGGGTATAGAACACCGTGGCCTCGGCGTTTTCGCTCGCGGCAGCAGACAGCCTTACACGATCCAGGGGGCTGACTTCCAGGTTCAAAAGATCGGCCGCCTTTCCGATGATCTCATCTCCGAGAGCGAGGCGATCTGGGCTTTCATAATGCAAGTTTTTTGAATCCTGCGTTCTGAGCAACCTCGCATCGATCAGATTCAGGGTTACGCTCACTCCCTCGGGGGAATAATGTATGCTGGGACGAATAACGAGATCCACGTTGAAGACTTCTCGGGCCTCGGTTGCGCTCTGTATGTTTTTATCTCTAACCTCAACCGAGGGAACGAGCCAGTAGTCGACATCACCCTTGTTGAGCTGCGTGAGCTTGCTGTTCAGCATCTCATACAGGCCCTGACAGAAGCTTTGGTCGTCCTCGCCTCCTCCGATCACATTGAAGGGCAAGACTGCAAGGCCCTTCTGGGGCGGCCCGGCCGAACCCAGGCCGAGCAGGCTGATCCATGCGTGGCGGAACGAGAGGATAAGCACGAGCAGAACCAGGATCGCGGCTGCCGGGATCGCGAAGGAAGGCTTGTGAAAGGGGCGCAGCACCTGCTGGAGAATGCGCGTTGTAGAGGTGTAGGGCTTCGCCTCTCCCGTCGACAGGGCCTGGCGGAGCTTTTTCAAGTCACCCTTCAGCTCGGTCATCGACTGGTAGCGCGCATCCGGGTTTTTCTTGAGGCAGTGGTTGATGATCCGCTCCAGGTCGGACGGGAGATCGCCCCGGATCTCACCCATGGGCTTTGGGGTCTTGTTCAGGATGGAGTACAGGATGACCATGCTGTCCCCGTCACCAAAAGGGAGCTTGCGTGTGGCCATCTCATAGAGCAGAACTCCCAGCGACCAGATGTCGGAACGCTGGTCCACCTCCTCGCCTCCGGCCTGTTCCGGCGACATGTAGGCCACGGTCCCCATGACCATGGCGGTGCGCGTTATCTGGGTTCCGTGCAGCATCTTGACCAGCCCGAAGTCCATGATCTTGACCTGCCCTTTGGGGGTGATCATGATGTTTGAGCTCTTGATGTCCCGGTGGACGAATCCCTGTTCGTGCGCATCCTCCAGGCCCGAAGCTATCTGGATGGCGATGTCGAGATTTTCCGACAGGGTCATGGGATCGGACCGGAGGGTTTGCTTCAGGTTTGTCCCCTCAATAAACTCCATGGCGATGAAGATCCGGCCCTCGGCCTCCTCGATCTCATACACGGTGTTGATGTTGGGATGATTCAGGCGGGCTGCCGCCTGAGCCTCCTGGATGAATCGTGTGCGGGTTTGATGGTCCTGGACGGCTTCGCGGGATATGAACTTGAGGGCGACCTTGCGCTTGAGTTTGGTGTCCTCGGCCATGTAGACCGTGCCCATGCCTCCCTCGGCGATCTTCTCCAAGATCGTGTAATGAGAAATCGTCGTCCCGGTCTTCAGGTCCATATACACCCCTGTTGAGCTCTTATATATCAGAGGAAACGGCCGAAGTCAAAGACTCTTTGTTCGGGGACAGGCAATGAAATGGCCCCGGAATAGAACCTTTTTGTGAATTCTGTCGTATACCTATATGACAATCCTAAATAATTTAGGGAAATAGATCGGATAAAAAGGCGAAAAGAAGCATGAAGTTATTGACGCGCACCGAAGAGCTGATCCTGTGGGCAATCCTGCGCCTCAAGGACAACGCCTACTGCGTGCCTATCCGTGACCGGGTAACCGAGGTCACGGACGAGGAGTGGCCCCTGGGATCTATCTACATGCCCCTGGACCGCCTGGTAAAGAACGGGTTCCTCACCTCACGCCTGTCGGAGTCCACTCCGGAACGGGGTGGGAGACGCAAACGTATATACAGGCTGACGCCCGAGGGTTTCGAGGCGCTGGAAAAGGCCCGCGACGTCCAGGTCCGGATGTGGGAACACATGCCGGGTGAACTGAAAGAGTCCTGACATGAACCGAGGACGGGCGCCCTCCTATCCCCCCGATGCGGCGGAGTGGATCCTGAGCCGGATCCTGAGGGACGAGGTCTGGAACACACCCCTGGGAGACTTCGAGGAGGTCTTTCGCTCGATCGCCCGGGAGCATGGCGTCGTCCGGGCCAGGCTGTGGTACTGGGGACAGATCCTTCGCCTGCTCCCGGGAAAAACCTTAAACATCGTGTATTGGAGACTGAACATGTTCAAGAACGACATGAAGATGGCCCTCCGGACCATCAAGCACAACAAAGGCTACACATTCATCAACATGACCGGGCTGGCTGTGGGGATCGCCAGCTGCCTGCTCATCCTGCTCTACGTTAAGCATGAGCTCAGCTTTGACAAGTTCCATGAGAACGCCGAGCGGATCGTCCGCATCGGAATGCGGGCCGAGTTCGGTACCAACAACTTTATCATCGCCGACGGCCCAGCTCCCCTGGCGGAAACCCTGCGCACCGACCTGCCGGAGGTTGTCGATTCGACCCGGCTGTTTGCGGTCCGGCAGGCCTACCTGGGATACGAGGACAAGCAGTTCAAGGAGGAAGACTTCGTCTACGCCGATCCCAATGTGTTCGATATCTTCACCCTGAATCTTGTCATCGGGGATCCCGAGACAGCCCTGGAGCAGCCCGGTTCGATCCTGATCACACCCGCTGTCGCCGAAAAATACTTCGGCAGCATGGATGTCCTGGGCAAAGTGCTGCAGGGGGAGGATGATCAGTCATTCAAGGTGACGGGGATCTTGCAGGAACTCCCACGCAACTCTCACTTCCGTTTCGACCTGATGGCCTCTTCCGTGGGGTATCCCCCGAGCGAGGCCTCCGACTGGATCGACAACGGCGTCTTCACCTATGTGCTCCTGGACGAGAATATCCCGGTCTCTCAGCTGGAGGAAAAGCTCCCCGGCTTAACCAGGAAGTATGTCGAGTCGACCATCCAGGAAGGATTCGGCATGAGCTATGACAAGTTCTTCGAGACCGGGAACTTCTTCGGGTTCCATACCCAACCCCTGCTCGGCATCCATCTCCATTCCACCGTGAGCAACGACTGGGAGACGACGGGGAACTACAACACGGTCGTTATTTTCACGGCCATCGCCCTCCTGATCCTGATCGTGGCCTGCATCAACTTCACCAACCTGGCCACGGCCCGTGCCAGCAAGCGCGCCAACGAGGTGGGTGTCCGGAAGGTCGTGGGCTCCTATCGGAGGCAGTTGGTCCAGCAGTTCCTTACCGAGTCAATCTTCCTGAGTGTTTTGGCTTTCGTGATCGCCCTGGTCCTCGTGCGCATCTCCCTGCCGGGCTTCAACAAGATCATGGACAAGGAGATCAGCATGGCTGTGTTGGGAACCTGGTACATCCCGCCGCTCCTGATCGTATTCGCCCTGGGCGTGGGGATCCTGGCCGGAGTGTATCCCGCCTTCATGCTGGCCGCGTTCCGGCCGGCGGTCGTGTTGAAGGGGAAGATACAGTCGTCCGTGAGGGGACGAAGGCTCCGCAACAGCCTGGTCGTATTCCAGTTCTTCACCACGGTCGTCCTCTTCATCGGCACGGTGTTGATCTTCAACCAGCTCCACTTCATGCGGAGCAAGGACCTGGGTTTCGACAAGGAACACATCGTGATCGTCCAGAACGCCCACATGATCGGGGACCAGCAGGAGGCCTTCAAGGCCGAACTCAGGAAGAATCCCGACATCCTGGGCGCGTCCTATTCGGCCTCGGGGCCGTTCATGAGCTTGATGGCGCAGGTCTTCAGGAAAGAGGGGCAGGACATCCAGACCACCTACACACTGGTCAACATCGAGACGGACCATGACTACCTGGACACCTACCGCCTGGAGATGAAAGACGGCCGGTTCTTCTCCAGGGATAACACCACAGACACCTCGGCAATCATCCTGAACGAGGCCGCGGTGCGGGCCATGGGCCTGGAAGAGCCCACAATCGGGAAGCAGCTGGAGATGCTGTCTGATGAAGGACAATCGTTCACCATCATCGGGACGGTCAAGGATTATCACATGCAGTCGCTGCACGAAGCCATACGGCCCATGGTCATGACGCTGGAGGATCCTGATCCCAATCGCCTGCTGTCGCTGCGCATCAGCCCGGGGCGGATCGATGAGGTCCTGGGTTATCTGGAGGAACAGTGGAAGGCTTTCGGCCCGGCTCAGCCCGTTGATTATGTATTCATGGATGAGCGCTTCGAACGCGGCTACACATCCGAGATCCAGACAGGCAATGTCTTCTCCGCGTTCGCAGGGCTGGCGATCTTTATCGCTTGCCTGGGGCTCTTCGGATTGGCCTCATTCATGGCGGAGCAGAAGACCAAGGAGATCGGCGTGCGGAAGGTCCTGGGCGCCTCGGTGCCGAAGATCCTGGTGCTGCTCTCCAAGGAGTATATCAAATGGCTGGCGCTGGCCAACCTGCTGGCCTGGCCCCTGGCCTACTATGCCATTCACAGCTGGCTGCAGAATTTCGCCTTCCGGACCAGCATCACCGTCTGGCCGTTCCTGCTGGCCGGGGGGGCCGCCCTGATGGTAGCGCTCCTTACTGTGAGCTACCAGTCACTCAGGGCCGCCCTCGCCCACCCGATCAAAAGCCTGCGCTACGAATAAAAAAAATAAAGGGGAGTGGTCCAATTAGAACATCTAATTGGACCACTCCCCTTTAATCTCTGTTGGCCTTGCCTTGGTTCGAGCCTACAGGGTAAGATGGTCAAGAGCTCCCAATGTTTAAAAATATCGGTCAGCAGGAACTCCATCCCCGGGACCGTGCGGCAAAGCTGTTTGCGCTGATAGTCTCGGCCATCGTGTTTGCTCTGATCATTTACGTGGTGCTGCTTCTGGCCAACGTCATCCCCACGGCCGAGAGCCGGGAATATGAACGTAGGATCCGGCGCGGGCAGGAGATCCTCGAGATCCTGGATATGCAGGTCACAGACGCGGGATTTATCCGGAAGGCCACCAGTGCCCAGAAGGACATCTACATGCCGCAGCTCGCCCTGCAGATTGTGAACTCGTCAGGAAAGAAGTTCACTCAGATAACACTGGAATGCCGTTTTTCCAAGGGAGATCAGTTTATCTGTGGGGGGAGATCCTATGCCAATGAGCTCGAACCGGGAGAGGTACGCACGGTGTTGCTGAAGTGTGTGGAGTCGGGTTTTACAGGGGCAGTCATCTACGGCGTCGGACTCGAAGACGCCAAACAGGGCCTGGAATTTGAGATCGTCCTGAAGGCAGAAAAAATCACCGTAATCGCCCTCAGAGATACCCTTACCTTCAAGTTGCTTTAGCCTGCGCTCCAACCACCCTATTTTATTGCTATTATTATAGTTACTGTCTTAGAAGACCATAAATATCAGCCTAAATCATTAGTTTTACTTGTCTGAGGACGAGGAAGAAGCCTCGAGGACAATGTCGTCGCGGACATAGACGATGTTGGTCTCTCTAAGCATGCTCTGGAACTCGTCGGAAGTAAGGTCGTCCCTTACCACCGCCTCGACATGTTTCCCGACGTATAGTTTCTTGTTGAGGTTGTCGACCATGCTGTTGACTCGGATGTACAGGTTGGCCTGGATTCTATCGGCCACGACCGTGATCTTGTCGTCCTTGATGCGGATGGCACTCACCCCATCGAACTTGGAGACCTTGGACGCCAGGTTCTTCAGCATCCTTTGTTTCCGGTTGCGGATATACCGATAGATGAGGAGCCCCAGGAATCCCATCCAGATCAACGATGCCCAGGGGATTTTCGTGAGCAGCAGGACCACAACGACGGCTACCGCTGCCGTGGCCAGGGCGATCACCTTGGGCCCAGCCGGGATCGACGTCTTGAACCAGTATTTGATCTCCTCCAGCCTGTGCTCCGGGGCCGCAGGCCGCCTCACCCCGGATTCGATGTCGGACTTCAGGCGCTTGAGGTCCGCTGCCAGGGCTGCAGCGTCCCCGTAGCGGTCCTCTGGCTTCTTCCGCAAACAACGGGCTACGATGCGGTGCAGTTCAGGAGGCAGGTTCTTGCGGATAACCGTGACCGGCTTGACCTCGTCGAACGCTATCGAATGCATGGTGTCGAGTGGGGAATCTCCCTTGAAGGGCAACTCACCCGTGACCATCTCGTAGAGGACGATACCCAGCGAGAACACATCGGAGGTGAAGGTTAGGTCCTGGCCGCGCGCCTGCTCCGGGCTCATGTAGGTGATCGTGCCCATCACGGTCCCGGCCATGGTCTGGCCCATGGTCTGTGTCCGGGTCTTGTTCGGCCAGGTCTCGGTCCCGGGAGAATCCGCATCGGGTTCCATCAGCTTGGCCAGGCCGAAGTCGAGGATCTTGGTGTGGCCGTCTCTGGTGACCATAATGTTGTCGGTTTTGATGTCCCTGTGTATGATTTTGGACTTGTGTGCCTTGGACAGGCCCTCAGCGGCTTGATACGCGATCTCGACTGCGCCGATGAGATCCAACTCTTGGCTGGCGATCAGCTGGCTCACGGTGTGACCCTCGACGAATTCCATGACGATAAAGGTCGTGCCGTCCACCTCGTCGATGTCGAAGACCTGGGCGATGGCGGGGTGCTGGATGGCAGCGGCGGCACGCGCTTCCTGCTGAAAGCGGCGCAGACGGTCGGGGTTGGTTGTGAGCTCCGGTTTGAGGAACTTTATTGCCACAGGCCGCTTTAGCTTCTGGTCCTGGGCGCGGTACACGACTCCCATGCCGCCTTTGCCCAGCTGTTCCTCGATCTTGTAGTGCTTGATGCTTTTCCCGACCATGTGACCAGACTTCCGCCTATCCTATACCACAGGACTCTCCTACGGTCAATCCGGAATTCTCCGACTAGCGCTCCGACCATTTTAACATATTGATTTTATTGTTGTTATGTCCTTAGAGGGCACAAAACAAAGGCTTAGAGTCCACTTTTTGATACCAAAAAGGCACATTTAAGATTCAGTTGGAATCCTCGCACCAGATTCATCTTAAACGGCCTGTTTGGCCCCTAAAAACGCACTTCTAAGGGAAAATAATTGGCCTTCTAAGGACACATCTTTTTTATTTTGTATAACTTGCAGTGGTCGGAGCGCAGATCATTTCAGGATACGGAATTTTGCGGGCGAGTCGATCGGCACCTGCATCAGCGCCTCCTGGGCGGCAGTCTGGCCGTCCGGGCCGATCAATCGGGCATCGATTGCCACAAAGACCCGTTCGTTCTGCTTGAGGATGAGGTGCCCCATCAGGACCCAAACCCTTCCATTGACAGGGATTTCAGCACGGGCGGCCTCGAAGTCGATCACACCGGCCTCCAGATCTTTGATCGTACGCTTTGAAAAGATCCGGCAGCCCAGGACCGCATACTGCCCCGGAACCTGCGTCGCTTCCGGGGGCTCCTGTTTGAGCACGGACTGCACCTCTTCCGACTCGAGGCGGCTGCCCCTGACTTCGAAATCCGAGGGATCGTCGATCGGGACGGTGATCTCATCCGTCACGGCGACGACCTTTCCCTGCGGGTCGATCAGCGTTGCCATCCGCCCCAGAAACTGGCGCTTGTCTTTCAGCCCGATCAGATAGCCTGTCAGTTCCCATCCCCCCCCGGGGCCGGGGATCGTGGCCTTGGAAAGGCTGAAGTCATACTTATCCCCTTTCAAGGAGCTGAAATCCATGGTCTGGAGCGTGGTCTCCACCTTGCAGCCCATCCAGTTGGAGTATTCGGAGTAATAGACCGGCTTGTCTTTGACCCCGAAGATCTTGCTCAGGATCAGGAACGGCTTGGCCAGGGATTCGCCCCAACCGCCGCCTTCTTCGTCCTCGGAAGACTCGTCCTGCGGCCAATTTTCCTCGAACTGCAGCAGCATCACGGCCAGCTGCTCTCCCCGCCGCGCGGCAAAAAGGACATCCTGATCCTTGTTGACCTCAAAGGACCGGGTGTATTCACCTCCGCTCTCAAGGTCCCGGAAATACACCTTCCCGCTGATGCGATCTGATGCCTTTTCTATGCTCTCCCCGATCACCTGGACCTGGAAACTGTTGATCCTGTGGGAGATACGGGTCGACACACTCCCCGCCGGCATCATTGTATACATGTTGGCCACACCCCTATGACTGCCGGTGGAGCCATATTTTTTCACGTTTTTGTTGAAAAAATCCGATATGGAGGCCTGAGCCCTGGCCGCTCCTGGACGCCCGTGAGCGAGCGTATAACGATTCAGCTTCTGCTCAGGGACCTTTCCAAACTCCGCTGAATCCCTGAACCAGGCCGCGAACGCATAGTAGCTCAGCTCCACGGGGATGAGCCTCACCTGGATCCGCTCGACCCAGTATTCGGCTTCCTCGCGGACGGCACGATCTGTATCGTTTTTCGCAGCCGCTTCCAGCTCACTCTTTGCTTCCCGCCCGTAGTTCCGTCCCAGCAGCAGCGCGCATCTTTTGCGCACTGCCGGATCCGTGTCCGTCCTCAGCATCCTTTTCAGGGTGGGCACCGCAACTCTCGGTTCCATCCGGATCAAAGAGCCCAGAGCGACCAGCTTGAGGTCGGTCTCCGTCTTGTTCTGGGAGGCCGCTGCTTCGTCCACATATTCCTGGTATTCGTTCTTCCCGACCAGGACCAATTCACCCGCGATCTCCATGCGCAGGGTCCTGGCATCATCCAGCCAGAGGCTGTCGGCAAACCGCCGGATAAGAGCAGTAGAGTTCTGAACCGCCTGCTCCTTGAGCCGGATCGCTTCATCCATGTCCGACTCCTCTCGGGACCGGCGGTTGAGGCTCAGGGCCAGCCAGTAGAGGGCCTCGTCGCTCATCCTGCCCTGAGGATGGTCCTTTAGATAGCGCTCCAGGCCCTTTACGGCCTTCTCCCAGTTCCTCTTGAAAACATGGGCTTTAGCCGCGAAGAACTGTTCCAGCTCTTTATTTTGACGGTATTTCGGGGGCGCTTCATCCTCGGATGAAAACGCGTAAGCAGGCGGTCCCGATCCACTCCGGACCTCAGGGAGGGAGGCCCCGGCCAGAGCCAGACACATCAAACCCGATATACCTGATATCAACAACTTACGCCAGGGATTATTTGTCTTCATTTTTTTCTCCATTAAAGGGTG
>CBFDBC010000126.1:0-10983 GCA_965602945.1 uncultured bacterium
CGGACCTCTCCGGAAACGTTTGTCAAGATCCTGACCGACGGCATGCTGCTGGCGGAAGTCCAGTCCGATCCTTTTCTGGAAGCGTACGACACGCTGATCATCGACGAGGCGCACGAGCGCAGCCTGAACATCGACTTCCTGCTGGGCATCGCCCGGACCCTGCTTGAGAAGAGGCCGGAATTGAAGCTCGTCATCACCTCGGCCACCATGGATACAGAGAAATTTTCCCGGGCCTTCGGGAACGCCCCGGTCATCGAGGTGAGCGGCCGCCAGTATCCGGTGAAGGTGGAATACCTCCCGGCCGGTTCCTTCCCCGGGAAGACCGACGATCTTGACTATGTGGACCTGGCCGCCAAGGCCGTCGACCTCATCAGGGAGAAGAAGAAGCCCGGCGATATTCTGGTCTTCATGCCCACGGAGCAGGATATCCTCGAGACCTGCGAACGGATCGAGGGGCGCAAGTATTCCGGAACCACCGTGCTTCCCCTGTATGCGCGCCTCCCCGGGACTCAGCAGGGTAAGGTGTATCATGTTAAAGGCGCCAAGGTCGTGGTGGCTACCAACGTGGCCGAGACCTCGCTCACCATCCCCGGTATCCGGTATGTGGTGGACACGGGGCTGGCCAGGATATCGCAGTATCAGCCCGGCACCCGTATCAACAGCCTGCCGATCAGCCCCGTCGCCCGCTCCAGTGCCGACCAGAGGGCGGGCCGCTGCGGCCGCGTGGCAGAGGGGCTCTGCATCCGGTTGTACTCCGAAAAGGATTATGCCTCCCGCCTGCCTTTCACTCCGCCCGAGATCCTGCGCGCCAACCTGGCCGAGGTCATACTGCGCATGATCGACCTGCGGCTGGGCCATCCGACGGAGTTCCCCTTTGTGGACCGGCCCAAGCCCAAGAACATCAAGGACGGCTACGACACCCTGATAGAGCTGGGCGCCGTCCACCGAACAGGGAGTAGGGAGTACGCTCTGACCGGGAAAGGGCGCCTCATGGCCCGTATGCCCCTGGACCCCAAGATATCCCGCATGCTGCTGGAGGCCCGGGAGGAAGGATGTCTGCGCGAGGTGGCCGTGATCGCGGCGGTCCTGAGCATCCGTGATCCCCGCGAGCGGCCGCCCGACAAGACCGAGCAGGCGGATACCATGCACTCCTCGTTCCGCCACCCTGACTCGGATTTCCTGACCCTGCTCAACATCTGGGACAGGTACCATGACACCCTGGAAAAACTGGGCTCGCGCAGGAAACAGCGCCGCTTCTGTCACGAGCACTTCCTGTCCTTCTCGCGCATGCGGGAATGGGTGCTTTTGCACGACCAGATCCTGGCCATCCTGCAGGAGCAGAAGATTCCTCTGGGACGGCGTGGGCGAGTGGAGATCGGCAAGGACCTCTACGGGGGGATCCACCGTTCCATCCTGAGCGGCTACCTTTCCAACATCGCCGTGCACAAGGAGCAGAACATCTACACCGCGGCCAGGAGCCGGGAGGTCATGATGTTTCCCGGATCCACCCTTTTCGGCAAGCGGCGTCCCTGGATCGTGGCGGCGGAGATGGTCCGTACATCGCGCCTGTTCGCCCGGTCCGCTGCGCGCATCGACACGGCCTGGCTCGAGGCTCTGGGCGGCGAGCTCTGCCGCACCTCCTATTCCGAGGCCCGCTGGGACAGGGAGCGGGGCGAGGTTCGAGCTCTCGAGCGCGTCACACTCTACGGGCTGGAGATCGTCTCCGGCCGGCAGGTATCTTACGGCCGCATAGATCCGGGGGAGGCCCATGAGATCTTCATCCGCTCCGCCCTGGTGGAAGGCGAGCTCGAGGATCCCCCCGGATTCCTCCGGCACAACCTGGACCTCCTGGAGCGGCTCTCCCGCTCCGAGGAAAAGTTGAGACAGCGGGGCTTCCTGGTGGGAGAAGACATCCTGGCAGAGTTCTATTCCCGCCGGCTGGCCGGGATCGCGGACGACCGCAGCCTGAGGAAACATCTCAAGGACCGGAAAGGCGACGGGTTCCTCAGGATGAGCGAAACGGATGTCCTGCAGGCGCTTCCCGATGAGGCCACGCTGGCCGGCTTCCCCGACCGGCTGCAGGTGGGGGATCTTCGCCTGTCTGTTTCCTACCGCTTTGCGCCCGGTGAGTCGGACGACGGCGTCACCCTGCAGGTCCCCGCCGCAGAGATCGCTCGGATTCCGGAAGAGGCTCTGGAGTGGGGAATGCCCGGCCAGCTCAATGAGAAGATCACTGCACTGGTCAGGGGGCTCCCCAAGCGCTACCGCAAGCTCCTGGTCCCTGTTTCCGAAAAGACGGAGATCATCCTGGCGGAACTCGAACCCGGAGAGATGTCCCTGCACAGGGCCCTGGCTGATTTTGTCCGGCGGCGCTTCCGGGTCGACATCCCGGCAAACGCCTGGGCCGCAGCCGACATCCCCGCGCACCTGCGATTCCGGATCTCCGTGATCGGGCCGGAGGAGGAGGTGATGGCGGCCGGCCGCGACCTGGCCGCCCTGAAACAGAAGAGATGGCGCACCCGGGTGCCCGCCTCCTCCGAAAAATGGGTGGAGGCCCGGAAAAAATGGGAAAAACAGGGATTGACCACCTGGGACATCGACGTCCTGCCGGAGAGCGTGACTGTGGGCCCGTTCGTAACAGCGTATCCCGGACTGGATCCCTCGGGGAAGGGAGTGGATATCAAGCTTTTCGCCTCCAGGGAGGAAGCCAGGAATGCGCACCGCCGGGGTGTCCGTGTGCTCCTGGAGCTTCGCTTCGGGAAGGACCTGGAATTCCTGAAACCGTACCTGGCCCTACCGGAGGATCTGGAAGGGCCGGCGCTGTATTTTGGGGGCAGAGGCGCGCTGGAAGCGGCCATGCTGGAGGCCCTCCTCAGGGAGACTCTACAGAAGGACCTGCGGAGCCGGAAAGCGTTCGAGCACTATTCCGGAGAGCTGAACAGGGAATTGAACGAGAAGGGTCACCAGCTCAGCCGAACCCTTTGCGAGATACTCCCGGCCTACCACCGCGCGCGAGGGATCCTGACCGGGATAGCCAGGGCCCCCGGGGCCGGTCCCTCCGGGCCGGGGCTCCTCGAGGAATTGAAGCAGGGCCTGGCAGACCTGATGCCGCGCAATTTCCTGCAGGTTTTTTCCCTGGAACGGCTCCGGCACATGCCTCGCTACCTGGAAGCCCTGTCCCTTAGGGCGGAAAGGGCACGGATCGACCCGTCCAAGGACCGCGGCAAGGCCGCGCAGCTGCAGCCGTTCATCCGGGCCCGGCAGGAGCTCCTGGGCTCTCCGGACTGTGAAACGTCTTCGGAAAAGCGGGCCGCCATCGACGAGCTTTGCTGGATGCTGGAGGAGTTCAAGGTCTCGCTGTTCGCACCGGAGCTCAAGACCGCCTTCCCCATATCCGGCAAGAGGCTCTCGGTCAAGCTCGGCGAGATTCGGAGCATGAATGGTTTTTGAGGAGGAAATTATGCGGGATTTTATCTATAATGGATAAATGCCCGAATGCCAGGACAGGGGGAGTAACGTATGACAAAAGATGGGACTTGTGACATCGCTCAGTTTCCGCAGGACGTGGCAGGCCTTCCGCGCCGGCGCTTCATGCAGCAGATCCTGGGGGCCGCGGCCGCCGCGTCCGTGCTCCCGCGGCATGTTTGGGGGGATCCGGCCGCATCCCTGGGGAGCCTGGATGGAGCCGCCCGGATCATGCCCGCGGAAGATACCGGCGACGAGGCCTTCTGGCATCTGGTCAAGAAGCAGTTCATGCTGCGGGATGGACTCATCATGCTCAACGCCGCCAACCTGTGCCCTTCACCCTATCCGGTGCAGCAGACGGTCTTCGCCCTGACCCGGGACATGGACCGCGATCCCTCCTCCATCAACCGCCGTAAGTTTTCCGGCCTGCGGGCAAAGTCGCGCGAGACCCTGGCCGGCTATCTCGGGGCCGATCCCGATGAGATCGCGCTCACCCGCAATACCAGCGAGGGCAACAATATCGTGATCGGGGGCCTGACCTTCAAGCCCGGCGACGAGGTGGTCATCTGGGACGAGAACCATCCCACCGCCAACATCGCCTGGGATGTGCGTGCGGATCGGTACGGATTCGAGGTCAAACGTGTGAAGATCCCTCCCGTGTTCGATAGCGCCGAGGAGCTCATCCGACCGTTCCATGAAGCCCTGTCCGGGCGCACACGGATCCTGTGTTTCTCCCACCTGTCCAACCTCAGCGGCGTGGCCCTGCCGGCCCGGGCTATCTGCCGGATGGCCCGGGAACGGGGCATCCTGACTCACATCGACGGGGCCCAGACCTTTGGCTCGCAGAAGGTAGACCTGCACGATCTGGGATGCGATTACTACACCGGCAGCGCCCACAAATGGTTCGTGGGGCCCAGGGAAGTGGGCGTGCTCTACGTCCGCCGGGAGCGGATCCCCGGCCTCTGGCCCTCGATCGTGGGCGTGGGATATTCACAGGAACTGGAGGGAGACGCACGAAAATTCGAGACGCTGGGCCAGCGGGATGACGCCCGCATAGCGGCCATGGCCGCGACCGTGGATTTCCACTCCACCCTGGGTGTAGCCCGCATCGAGAAGCGGATCAAGCGGCTGGCGGCCGCCCTGAAGTCTTTGCTCATGAAGCATGTGCCCGGAGCCCGGTTCCACACGCCCCTGAGGCCCGAGGACTCCGGCGGCGTCGTGGTCTTCTCGGCACCGGACATCGACCTTCCCAACGCCTTGAACACACTGTACCACGAGCACGCCATCGGCGCGGCCGTGTTCGGCGGAGAACTGGCCGGCATCCGGCTCTGCCCCCACATCTACAACACACTCGAGGAGATGGAACTCGCCGCCCGCGCCGTCGCCTCTCTTGTTGGGGACGGACCTCTTCGGCAATAATAATTTCCTGGATGCCGGAAGGGCGTTTTTAAACACTTTCCCCCACCGGCACGTAAATACACTGGAGTTGAGGGTCTGTTCTTTAAGAGAGAAGATTCGCCGGATACCCGGCCGACTGACGCATGGGGATGCTTAGAGACGAATGAACCCCGCAACTGAAATGGCGGTTGACAGGATCGCATGCGATTGCCGACAATAAAGACAACACAATGAAATCATTCCTCTCCGGTGTGTGTGTCCTGGCCCTCGCCTGGCTGCTTCCTGCCCAGGATACCCTCAAGGAGGTTTCCATCCGCATCCCGGTTCAGGTCCGGGTGTATTCTGAAGGGCTGTTCGTCGACAATCTCGGCATCGATGATTTTGAACTGTATGAGGGCGGGAAACGCCAGAGGATCGAAGCGGTATATCATGTCCGTGGAGGAGGTGTGTCCAACCAGAGTCCTCAGGATACGCCGGCCCCGGACGTCTCCCGTAACCTCTATGTGTTTTTTGAGGTCGCGGATTATACTCTCGAACTCCGGACCTCGGTCCGGTATTTCGTCCAGGAGGTTGTGCGTCCCACGGACAACCTGACGGTGATCACTCCCAAGCATGCCTATCGGCTCAAGAGTACCGCCCTGCGGAACATTCCGAAGGCCGAGCTCATCCGGCAGCTGGACACGCTTTTCGCACGGGACACGCTCCTCTCAAATCCCGAATACCGGGCTGCAGTGGCCGAGCTCAGCGCACTGGCATCTCTGGCCTTCGATCCGGAAAACAAAGGTGCGCAGAGCCCCGAACTCGGGGGACAGGCCCCGCCTTCCGGCATGTCTTGGGATGCCGTGATCACCCGCTATTCCTCTCTTCTGTCCGCGGTGGAAAAGCTCAGGAAGATCGACGAGCGCCGCCTGCTTGACTCTGTAGAGATACTGCGGTACCAGGAGGGCCAGAAATTCGCGTTCTTCTTCTATCAGAGGGAACCGCTTCCTCGGATCGCCACGGTGCTGCTGGACGATTACATCCGTCTCAATCAGGGAAGGCGGGATGTCGTTCGAACACTGACCTACATGCAGGATTTCCACAACCGGGATTTCCATGTGGACGAGGAACATCTGGCCCGGGCTTTTGCCAGCGCCTCCATCCTGTTCCATTTTGTGGTATTCGACATTCCCAAGGAGGACGGCCTGACCGACATCGAGGCGCGCAAGCTGAAGGAGTTTTATGGGAGGCTGGAGGCGATCTCTTCCCTGTCCGGAGCCTCGTTCCGCCGGGATCTCACACCACATGAGCTGTTGAGAGAGTCCGTGGGCCGGCTGGACCAGTACTATCTGGTGTATTATACGCCGAGTTATTATGCCGGTGATGGGAAATTCAAGTCCATAGAGGTGAAGGTCAAAGACAGGCAGTATCGGATGGTGCACCGTGGAGGGTATGTGTCGGAATGAAAAGCAGCGAGATACTGGATTCCTGGAAAGACATCGCTCGCTATCTCGAGCGCGACATCAAAACCTGCTACCGGTGGGAAAAGGAATTGGGGCTGCCCATCCACAGGATCGACGACACGTCCTCCCGGTCCAATGTCTTCGCCTACAAATCCGAGATCGACCAGTGGCTCCAGGACCGGGCGAAGAACCGGGACGCCAATGAAACCACCCATCCGCGGAAACGCCGCCTTCCCCTGGGGCCCCTCCTGGGCGCCGCCGGCTTGATCGGAACCCTTCTGATCGTCTTCGTGATCTGGGGGCGGTCCCTTTTCTCTCCGTCCCCGCCACCCGAAGGCAGAGTCGAGTTCCCTCCCATGTTCGATGAGATCAAGAGCTTGGAGAGTGTCGATGCCGAGCGGCGATCCGAGGAGGAGAGAGCGCTGCAGAGGCTGGCCGAGGACAATGTGGATCCCTGGGAGCTCTATTCCCAGGGGAACTACTTCCTGGAGAAAAATACCCAGGAGGCCAACGAGCTGGCCGCCGCCCTTTTTCTGAAGATCATCCGGTCTGAGGAAGAGTTCCCTTTGGCCTTCATGGGGCTGGCCCAGAGCTATCTAAACAATGTCCGGAACCTCTGGCTGCCCCGTGTAGAATGGCTGGACAAGGCCGAGGACCTGGTCCGCCGTGCCCGGTCCGACGCCCGGGATCTGCCGGAATACCACAGTGTCATCGTTCAGATCCTGCTGCTCCGCGATTCCTTTTTCGACCAGGGTACTTTCGCCGATGCCGTAGCCAGGGCTGAGGAAGCGATCCTGAAATTTCCCAACCACCCCCAGCTGAATTATCTGCAGGGGAGCTGTTATTTTCAGCGGTTCAGCCGGACGGGAGACGAAGCCGACCTGGATCGGGCCCTGGATTTCATGAAAAAGAGCTACTGGCTGAATCCCTATGCCCTGCATAACCTGGACTATGCGGAGATCCTGATGCTGAGGCTGGATTTTTCCGAGGCCCTTGAGGTTTGCGACCAGCTCAAGCACTTCGATCCTTCCGGACGGGCCCGCTTCCGAATGGGCGAGATCCATTATTTTGCCGGTGACCTGGAGGTCAGCCGCCTGGTCTTCGAGGAGATCCGAACCCCGCTGCAGCTCAGGTTCCACTCGACATTGTATCTGGCCATGATCTCCAGCCGGAAAGAGGAGAAGGATAAAGCCCAGAGCCTGCTTCGCGAAGTCGAGGCCTTTTTCCCGGAGGGCTCGGTTCTGTGGCAGCGGGCGCTGATGCAGGCATCGGCGTATTTCGGTCTGGGCCGGGACAGGGAGGCGTACCGCCACCTCACCGCCCTGGTCCAGGGCCCGCAGTACCAGCTGAACAGGCACCTGATCCGGAAATACATCGCGCTGGATCCGAATTTCGACGGGCCCCGTGATGAAACCAGGTTCACGAGCCTGCTGGACTCCCGCTGAATTACTTACTTTGATCCCCCTCGCAACTGCCCGCCCGGGCAGGTTTTTCTCTGGAAGTTTAAAGGGAATTACAGGGAATTACCGGGAACTACAGGGAGCTTGCGTGCAAACCTCCCGTATGGGATTGACTCCCGGATAGAACCGGGTAGATTGAGGTGTGGAGAGCGAATATGAGGGAAAATAACGATCCGAGGCCTTCGGAATCAGGCATCGAGTACGAGATGAAATATATCGTGATCATCTTTTTTCTGCTCGTGCTGCTGTTTTTGATACCGCAGCTCTTCGCCCAGGCTCTGCAGCATGACGCGATCGTGGCCAACATCAGCGTGCCTTTGCGTGTCTTCGACGGTGACAGGTTTGTCGGAGACCTTACGCTGAGTGACCTGGAGCTGTACGAAGACGGCAAACTTCAGAGGATCCGGGGCCTTTACCTGACCCGGCAGGCCACGATCGAGCGGAGCCAGGCCGGGCGTGATTTCAGCCCCAATACGGCGCGCCGGTTTTATTTCCTGTTTCAGATCACGGATTTTAATCCTCAGATCACCGAAGCCATGGACCATTTTTTCACGCACGTCTATCAGCCGGACGACCAGGTCGTGATCATGACACCCGTTAAGCATTATATGCTGTCGCAAGAGGCCTTCGAGGTCAAGGCCAGGGAAACCATCGTCCAGGACGTCCGGAGCGCCCTGCGCAGGGACACGAGCGTCGGCGCCTCCGAATACAACTCCCTGATCCGCGACCTGAAGAAGATCGTGCATTCGCTTACGGCCGTAGGAACAAGCGGCGAGCGCACCATGTACAACCTGGAATCCTCAGACTCGACCGTCAGCAGCAACCTGGGCTACCTGCTGCCCCGTTATCATGACACACTCCAGCGCCTGGAGGAACTCCGCCTGGTGGATGAGGGCCGTTTTATCCGTTTCGCCGCCCAGTTGAAGAGGCTGGATGAGCAGAAGATCGTATTTTTCTTTTACCAGCGTGAGTTCCGGCCCGAGATCGAGGCCGGGGCACTGGACCGGCTGCTCACCTTCACTCAAAGCAACCATATCGTGCAGGCTCAACTGCGGGAGCTTTTCCATTTTTACCACCGTGAGGTCAACCTCAGCGTGACGAGGCTGAGGCAGGCCTTTTCCGATGCTTCCATCGTACTCAACCTCATCTACTTGAACAAACAGCTCGAAAACATCTCCGGCATCTATATGCGGGAGCAGTCCGAGGACGTCTTCAAGGTATTCTCGCAGGTCGCGGCCTCTTCCGGAGGGATCGTGGACACCTCCCAGAATCCGGCGGCCGCGTTCGCCCATGCCTCGGCTCTGACCGACCGCGGCTACCTGTTGTACTATTCCCCGGAGACCTACGTCCGTGACGGAGGATTCCGGAATATTCTGGTCAGGGTCAAGGGGAGGGAATACCGAGTCCTTCACCGTCAGGGCTACTATGCCAATTGAAAGGAAAAATCGACAGTGAGAAAGATACTTGTAGCCGTGTTCTGTGTGCTGGCCGGCGGGAGCCTGCCGGCGCAGCAGACGTTCATCGAGTCCGCCTTTGTCCTCAACATCGAGGTCCCGGTCAGAGTTTTCCATGATGGAACGTTCGTCGATGACCTGACCCTTGCTGACTTCGAGATCCATGAGAACGGCGTGAAGCAGAAGCTCGACGCCGTTTACCTGGTCAAAAAAAAGACCGTGGCCCGCAGAGACGAGAAGCGGGCCTTCAAACCCGATACATCCCGCACGTTCTACCTGTTTTTCGAGGTGCGGGAATACTCTAAGCACCTGCACGAGGCGATGCGGCATTTCATGCAGAACGTGTTCCTCCCCGAGGATGATCTCATCCTGATCTCCCCCGGCAGGACCTTCCGTCTGAGGGATATCGCCAAAGAAGGCCTGACGCGGGAAGAGATCCTGGAAGAGATCCGTGAGCGGCTGCGCCCCGATGCCGTCCTGGGCAACACGGAGTTCCGCGCCACGCTGGCCGACATGGCAGAGATCAGCCGCGAGGCTCGGTCCTTTTACCAGATCCTTACGGGCAACCAGGAAGGGGAGTTGGATCTGGGCGAATTGCTCTACATGAAGAACAGGCTGCTGGTGGATTATGTCGGGCTTACCACCCGCCTGCAGACCCTGCGCCAGGCGGATGAACTGAGACTCCTGGATCTCGCCCGCTATCTGGACCGGGAGGACGGTCAGAACCTCGTGTTCATGTTCTATGAAAAGAAACTCGTCCCTCGGATGGATCCCTATCTGTGGGAACGGCTCGTGAACATGCTCGACACCACCCAGTATATCCAATCCCTCGTCGAACAGAAGTTGGCGTCCAACAGCAGGGAAGAGTACCTGGACCACAAAAAGATCGCTCAGGCCTTCGCGGACACTTCGACTTCCGTTCACTTTTTGCACGTGTCCCCGATCCAGGCGAATGTCCCGGATGTGTCCATGCGGGAAGCCGGAGGCGAGACCTTCAAGGTCCTGGCCTCGATCTCCAATGCCACGGGCGGCTACTCCGCCAGTTCGACCAATCCGGAGGCGCTGTTCAAGGCCGCGCTTTCGGCCTCCGAGAACTACTACCTGCTCTACTACACGCCTAAGGAATACCTCGGAGACGGAAAATTCAAGTACATCAAGGTAGATGTCAATCGTAAAGGTACTAAAGTAACGCACCGCATGGGTTACTTTGCGGATTAAATAGATGAATGTATATTTAATGGCCCCCCTCCCGGGAAAATAAACCCCATAGCCCCAAGCTTGAAAATTTTACCCGGGAGGGAGGGCCGTTCCCTCCTTTCGTGTATGACCGGCTCCGGGAATAATCCGTTTCCTCTGGTGTATTATGTGTGGACACGGAAGACATGCACGGGATGGGAAACACATGAGATCGGGGTGTGTGTGCTATTCCCTGACTCTGCCCGTGGTCCTGTTTCTCATGATGATCTCCTGCGTCAAGAAGCAGGCCGGCTGGCAGGGAAGCCTGGCCTACGAAGACGGAGTCACCGTCGTCAGGAATCCCTCCATCCCCCTGAACCTCGGGCCCCTCATCCTGCTCCGCGAACAGTTTTCCTTGGACAGGCAGCTGGTCGAGAGAGGGCTGTCCTGCATCCGGGACTTCGCCGTGGATTCATCCGGGAATGTGTTTTTCCTGGCGTTTCATCCGGAGAAGGATTTTGTATACAAATTCGCTCCGGAAGGCCGTTTTCTGAAGTCGTTCATCTGCAAAGGGCCAGGGCCCGGTGA
>CBFDBC010000127.1:0-10982 GCA_965602945.1 uncultured bacterium
AGCCCCACATAGCACAATTCCCGGGACCACATCTCGGTCACGGAATTTCGGAGCTCACACTCGACTTTCATACCAGAAAACAGCTCGAACGCAAGGAAAAAACCGATGTCCCCGGCACAGATCCCCATCCCCTCCCCATAATGGTCCGGCTCCGAGACTCCCCTTCGCCTGCCCTGGCGTTCGTACTGAAAATGCACGGATGAGGAGCCGCGGCGCAGGGGATCGCGGTCGATGATGTCATCGTGAATGAGCAGGGCGGCCTGGATGAATTCCACGGCGGCGGCGGCACGCAGCGTCGTCCGGGATATCCGTTTTCCACCCATCTCGTATCCCAGCATCACCAGCCCTCCCCGGAGCATCTTTCCGGTTTTTATGAAGGGCAGAAGCTTCTTCAGCACATCGCCGCCCCATGCATTGACCCGGGCGAATTCCGCTTTTTTGGAGTCCAGAAAATCATCGATGAAGGCGCCCAGGCTTTCCCTTGACCGCTCGAAATATTCCATCCCGTCTCCGGATCTATCCATCGTGCCCGTCCCTTTCCGTGCCTCGGGATTTTTTGCTTTCCAGGAGCGCCACTACCCTCTCGATCAGATACAGGGGAGTAGAGGCGCCGGATGCCACGAATACGTGTGAATCAGGAAGGATTTCCAGATCGCGGACGGTCTCGGGATCGTCTACCAGATAGACCGTGGCCTCTCTACCACTCGCAAGCTTGAAGAGGTGCCGGGTGTTAGCGCTGGTCTGGGATCCGATGATCAGAATGTAGTCGACTTCAGCCGGAATGTTCTCCACCTCATCCTGGCGCTCAGAGGTGGGCCGGCAGATGGTATCGATGAACTTCACCTCCCGCACAATGCCTTCGATCTTCTCCACGATGGCGGCCGCTTCGGTCCGGATGAAGGTGGACTGGACAACGATGCCGGCCCTGTCGATGCCCTCAAACAGCTCGGGAGTGATCTCTGCCGTAGAGCGCACGATGAGCGCCTTATCCACCTGGCCGGCGATCCCCCGCACTTCGTCGTGGCCCTTCTTGCCGATGATGACCGGGTAATATCCCTTCTGATCCAGACGAACGATCTTCTTGTGGATCACGGTGACCATGGGGCAGGTGGCGTCGATGACATCCAGCCCTCTCGCCCTGAGGCTGTCCACCAGTTTTTTAGGGGCCCCATGGCTCTGTATAATGATGCTGGCGCCGCTTTCTACGCTGTCCAGGTCGTGGACGATCCGCAGCCCCCGTGTCTTGAGATCGTTGATGACATATTCATTGTGTACGATCTCACCCAGCATGTAGTAGGTCTTGTCCGGATTGTCCCGGAGCAGCTCCTCCACCAGGGTCAGGGTTCGCTTGACTCCGAAACAATAGCTTATGTTTTTGGACAGTGTGACGTGCATAGGCTGTTATGGTTGCCAGATTATCATACTGGGGCCGTACGAATTGTGCAAGGTCTGCAGCACGTGTCTCTCTTGTAGCGGAAATTGGTCAAACGGGAAAGAAGGGTGATGCGGAGTTCCTAGGCAGGCCGCTCAGAGACCCTGCTGCTTGACCAGGGCCTGTTTCTGCAGCTCCCGTGCATGGATAAGCATTTCACTCAGTTTATCCAGGACCACCCGCACTTTTATGTTCTCGAGTTTCCGATGGCCTTCCTGCTGGGAGTGGTAATGGAGGTTCAGTAGGGCGTCGATCTCCTCCCCACTCATTATGAGGTTGAGGAACCGGTCCTGCCTCAGTTCCAGCCTGCAGGCCTCCAGTTCCCGGCTGAAGGCCAGGATGCTGTGCTTTTCGAGAAACTCCTTTCGCCACTGTCTGAAGTCTTCGGTGGCGTATTCGGGCATGGGCCCCAGCAGCTTCTTGGCATTGTTCACAGCTTCGTTAAAGGCGATCTCCCCCTCCTTCGCAAGATTGCGGGCCCGGTAATAGTCGCCCGGCGCAGGAGGTTCGTCTTCCAGCAGGAAATGTTCGAAGATCTGTATGGACTCATTCAGGCTGTCCAGGCTCTTCTGGACCTTGGGAAAGATCTGAGCCTCCTGTTCTTTTACCATGGCCCTTCCTTTATGTTTCTATACTTTTAGTCGGAAATCTCTCTCCGAAAACGACATTATATCGTCTGCGGCCGGTCCCTTTCTCTATTTATCTTTTTTGTCTTTTTTTTCTACGCGCTGCAGCGGCCGCATCACCCGTGCGGGCCGGGTAGCCTCCCGTGCCTTCAGGTCGAACCGGTCTCCGGGCGTGCTGAATCAAACCATCAGTATGCGTATTTGGGTGTCACATAGAAGGAACAGTACGCGACATTGGGGATCGCCTTGCAGACACGCTGCTCGAGCTCTTTGCTCAGCCGCTCGAAATCCGACTCAGGCACGGCATCGGCCGCATTGATGTCGGCTACAACGATGATCCTTTTATCGGAGTGAGCGATCACACGAAAATCGTGGTAGCTCAGGAATTCAGGCATACCCTGAACCTGGGCCCGGAACGCGTCCTCCACCGCCTGGGTCTCGGGTGAATTATCCAGCAGCGGATCCGTGTGACACACGACCTCGCCGCCGTATTCTTTGCGCAGCAGGGCCTCGCAGCGCTCCGTGATCTCGTGCATCTCAGCAGATCCGTGTCTTTCCGGAACCTCCACATGCGCGGAGAGCGAATAGAGAGAGCCGTAGTCATGCACGATGATCTCGTGCACACCCTCAACCCCATTGACCGAACGGGCGGTCTTGCGGATCCGGCCGATCAGTTCCTTGCTGGGGGCCTGTCCCAGGAGTGGGACCAGGGCTTCCTTCCCATGCGTAAAACCGAGATAGAGCAGCCACAGCGAGACCATGCTCCCGAGATAGCCGTCCAACTCCGGACGGTGAAAATAGTGGCCGGCCACCAGTCCGCCGATCACGGCCAGAGACATGACGGCCTCGATGCGGTGGTGATGGGCGTTGGTGAGGATGGCATGGGAATCCACGCGTTTCCCCAGATCGAGCACGAACTGTGCCACGATCTGTTTGACCAGGATGGTCGCCAGGAGTATCCAGATGAGGGCCGGCCAGTAATGGACGCCGTGCGGCTCCAGAACCCTGTGTACCGAACTCTCGGCCAGCTGGATGCCGGAAACGAACAGGAAGATCGACATGATCAGGGGCGCCACGTGCTCCATGCGCCCGTGGCCGAAGGGATTTTTCTCTGTGGCCGGCCGGGCGGTGACATGGAAGCTGACGATGAGGATCACGGAATTCACCAGGTGCGAAAGGAGATGGAAGGCGTTGGCCACGACCGAGACCGACCGGGACTTGATCCCCAGGTACATCTTGATCACGAACAGGGCCAGGATGGAGAACACCGAGACCCAACCGGCCAGGAGTCCGTACTGCACGCGGACCTTCTTGTTATCCGTCCGCCGGTAGTCCCGTATGAACAGGGAGATAAATCTGCTGTTGAGGTTAAACAGGATCTTCATGGCAGCTCACAGGATTCAAGTTCCCAATGGGAGATTAATGTATCAGGTGGGACTCCAGCAGCGGATCCTCCCGGACTCGCAGGAGGCCCTCATAGACCCGGCCGTCGACCGTCAACTTGAGGTGATAGAGCCCGGGTCCGGCTGCGGGCCCCCGCAGCTCCATCCCGAAGAAGCGAAAATCAGGGGCGAACGCGGCAAATTCGCGCATCAGGTCTCTGCGGATGCGGTTCCACTCGTTCGGCGTCGAGGCATCCCGGAACTCTCCCAACAGCTCTTTCAACCGCTTTTTCCCCTCCGCCGCCACGCTCTCCTCCAGCTGTTCGAAGATCCTCGCCAGCCGTTTTCTATAAGATTCCTGCTGTGACTTGTTGGGAGAGAACTGCAGGTTCCAGAAAAACCGGTTGATCCCGGGGGAAGCATCCGGCCGGGCCGTGTAAGAATTCTTTCCGACCAGATCGGTGATGACCAGCTCAGGTTTACCCTGAGGTATCGCCTTGAGATAAAAATCCACCGCCGCCGAGTTCTGCACCTGAGGCGGGGAATTGGAGGGCTCCACCTGGGCCATGGTCAGGGGATTCCGGCCGATGAAGAGCTGGTGTCCCCGGGTTCCTCCCCGGCTGATCCCTTTCCACAACGTAGCGGTGGGGCCGGCGAACAGGAACGCCTCCTTCTCCAGGACTTCGGGAGTCAGCTGCTGGAGAGGCGTGATGTTGTCCAGTATCCACGCCCCGCGGCCGTGCGTGCCGGCGATGAGGTCACCGCTCGGATGGATGAGAAGGTCATGGACGGCGACCGTGGGCAGGTTGTTGTCGAGCCGCATCCACGCCTTTCCCATGTCCCAGGAAACGAAGGCCGCGAACTCGGTCCCCACGAACAGGAGGTTCGGATTTTTGGAGTCCTCCCGGATGACATACGTGCTGTGGCCCTCCGGGAGGCCGGAGGTGATCGCCTCCCAGGTCTGACCCATATCCTGCGTGCGGAAGACGAAGGGCCTGAACTCATCGCTGCGGTGCCCATCAAAGGTCACGTAGCAGGTGCTGAGGTCGTGATGGGAGGCCTCCACCCGGCTCACCCAGATTCCTTCCGGGACACCGGGTATACGGTCTCTCAGGTTGGTCCAGGAGGTGCCGTCGTTCATGGTGAGCTGCAGGTTGCCGTCGTCGGTCCCCGCCCAGATGACGCCCGGCTTCAAGGGCGACTCCGAGAGGGTCACGATGGTGCAGTGGGTCTCAGCGCTGGTCACGTCCCGGGTCAAGCCTCCGCTCTCCCGGTCTGTCTTGACCGGGTCGTTGGTGGAGAGGTCCGGACTGATGATCAGCCAGGAATCGCCCCGGTCGACGCTCTTGAAAAGGAAATTGGCCCCGTAGTACAGCGTCCGGGGGTTGTGCGGGGAGATGACGAAGGGCGTGTTCCAGTTCATGCGCAGGGAGGGATGGGCGGCATCGGGAGCTTTGGGGATCATGTCTTTCCAGTTGAAAGTGTTCCGGGAGTTGGGGGTTATACCCACGGACACCTGCCGGAACACCGCGTGGTTGCGCCGCATCCGGCCTCCCTGGCTCTCGGAATAGACCGTGGTCCAGTCCAGGGGATCGACGGCGGTAACGAAGCCGTCTCCGCTGTGGAACTTGAACCAGTTGTCGTTGGTGATGCCTACGATGTCACGGCTGTTGGAAGGGCCGCCCCAGATCCCGTTATCCTGCAGCCCCACGTACACGGTGTAGGGTTCCCGCAGGTCTGCCGAGACATTGTAGATCTGAGATATGCAGAAGTTGTCGAAGAAATTGTAGTGTGCTCCGTGATCGTGCGTGATCGAGATCCCCTTGTCGTTGCCCACATAGTAACGGTCCCGGTCTTCCGGATCGAGCCACATGACATGGAAATCCCCGGCGATGCCCGGCATACCCTCCTTCAAGGTCTTCCCGCCGTCGTCGGAGACCATGGCCCGCGTTCCCATGACATACACGCGCTCCGCATCCTGGGGATTGATGTAGATCTGGCTGTAGTAGAACGGCCGGACATTGTAGCGGTTGAGAAAGGCCCAGGTCTCGCCACCGTCCTCCGAACGGTAGATGCCGGTGCCCAGCTTGCTCATGTCCGCGTGTTCTTCCGAATTCCGGCGCGGCTGGAAACCATGCTCGACGATGGCCATGACGATGCGGGGGTCCTTACGGAAGAGTGCGATGCCGATCCTCCCGGTGTCGCCCTCGGGAAGGCCGTTTGTCAGTTTTTTCCAGGTGCTGCCCCCGTCCACGGACTTGAAGAGCCCTCCGTTGGCCCCCCCGCTGTCGAAACGGTAGGGCCGCCGCAGCCTCTCCCAGAAGGCCGCGTAGATCACATCGGGATCCCTCGGATCGAGAAGGACGTGGGTGCAGCCCGTGCGTCCGTCGTCCGGCAGTCCGCCGGAAAGCCGTTCCCAGGTGTCCCCCCCGTCCGCGGTCCGGAAAAGGCCGCGCGTCCCGGAGTGACCCCACAGGTGCCCCTGGGCCGCCGCGTAGACGATCCCGGGATCCGAGGGGTGGGTGGCGATCTTGGCGATGTGGTGAGTGTCCTTCAGGCCCATGTGGGTGAAGGTCTCCCCCCCATCCGTGGATTTGTAGATCCCATCGCCCCAGCCCACGCTGTTGCGGACATTGGCCTCACCGGTCCCGACCCAGATGATGTCCGGGTCCTGCTGGAACAGCCCCACGGCCCCGATGGAGCCTGAGCCGTAGCGGTCGAAGATCGGTTCCCAGGTGGTCCCGGCGTTGACGGTCTTCCACACCCCGCCGGATGCGGAGGCCGTGATGACGATCCGGTAGTCCGTATCCAGGGCCTGGATATCGGAGATACGGCCGCCCATATTGGCGGGGCCGATGTTGCGCCACACAAAACTCTTCACCGGGCTGTTTTCCGGTTCCTCGCTTGAAAACCCGGGAGAACCCAGAAGCGCGATCAGAACTAAGAATATGACAGAATAAACACCCGGCCGGACGGTCTCTCCAGACATCTTCACACCTCCTCAAAACTGCCTGATCTTTCCGGGAATAGTCCGCGTTAAACGGGATTATTCGTTCGAATTTTCAAGGCAAGACACAGGGTAGATTATGCCTTTCGATAGAGATGCGTCAAGAAAAAAATGTACCTTTGCGTCAGGTAGGCGTACGAAAAACTCCTCCCCGCCGCTCGAAATGAATGATGGGTAAAACGTGTACTAGGCTTTCATGACGTTTTTAGCGACCAGGCCGCGTTCGTTCTCCTCGACATCGAAGGTGACCTCTTCACCCTCGCCGAGGGTCTTGAACCCGGGCATGGAGATGGAAGAGAAGTGCACGAACACATCCTTGCCGTCTTCCTGGGCGATGAAACCATAACCCTTGCGCTCGTCAAACCATTTAATAGTCCCTTTAGCCACAGCAGGACCTCCTTAAAAAAAATACCATGCCCAAGACCTCAGGTCTCCACCTCGCTAAAGGGAGCGATCCTTTGCGATGAAACAGACCCCAGAAAAGACCGGGCCTTTGACCATACCGGCAAGACCAACGCCACATCGAGGGAAGCCGCGATGGGGCGGGGAAAAAAAGAAAAAGGGGAAACTGATAACACGGGGATTCACTCTTGAAGGCGGGTCGGATCTTGGACAACAACAAACATCTGTAAAACCTGAGGAAATTTTATAGCACAGCAATATGGGAAAGTCAATGCCGCGTTTATCGGCTCGCTCTCCTCTTCGAGGAACCATGCCCGCTCGCCTCCGGACGGCTTCCTTATCGGTTTTTCAGGGCCAGATCTATCTCCTCCCGGTACTCCTGGAGTGTGAGCCTTAGTTCATCGTAGCGGAAATAGGCGTCCCGGCCCGGCTTCTGGTCCGCCCGGTCGAGCATCCCCAGGAGATAGCTGATCTGATCGATGAGCATGGGCTGGGGATAGCGGCCTTCGGCTGTCACGAGCCTGGCCCGGACCGCGGCGAGTTTTTCCTGGGCGCTGCGGGCATCTCGTGCCCGGCGGCCGCCCTCTTCCAGCTGTGCATCCAGCTCTTTCTTCCGTGCATCGATACGGGCCTGAGCGCTGCGGGCCTGACCGAACAGGTCCAGCACCTGCAGTGTGAGTTTTTCCTGGGCGACGAGGTCGGCCCGGGTCACTCCGTCGGCCGCCACACGGGGATCCAGCAGGATGTCGAACTGCACCGTCCGGCTCCAGTCACCTACCGAGAGCCGGGCCTGATACGCGCCCGGAACTACGAGAGGGCCCCGACGCCTGGAAGGACGCCCCCCGGCCCCGGTATCGGGAGACGCGTAAAAATGCCGCATGTCCCAGCTCAAGCGCTGCATGCCGGCGGTGGTTTTCAGCCGGGAAGTCGTGGAATCGCTGGAAAACATCCGGACAACCTCTCCCGAGGCATCCAAAATTTCGAGGGTGGCCTCGCCAGCAGGTTTTTCTGCGAAGTAGTAATCGATCATAACGCTGGGGGCAGGGTACTCGGGATCCGTCCGCGAACGCCCGCCACCTCGGAAACGCGTCCGGTAGGCATCGCGCGGGACAAAGAGGGTGACGGGAGCATCGGCCGTCTCCGCCGTCATCTGATGCAAGGGCCGGATGTTATCCATTATCCAGAAGGATCGGCCCATGGTGGACAGCACCAGATCCTGCCGAAAGACCTTGATGTCGGTCACGGGAGTGACTGGCAGATTGAGCTGAAAGGGCTGCCAGTTTTCACCGTCATCGAAGGAGACGAACATGCCGAACTCGGTACCGGCATAAAGGAGGCCCTCCCGATCCGGGTCCTCCCGGATGACCCGTGTGGGTGTGTCTGAGGGGATGCCGTTACCCCCCGAGGTCAGACGCGTCCAGCTCTCCCCGTAGTCCTCCGTCCGAAAGATGTAGGGCTCCCAGTCGCCGAGCAGGTAACGGTAGGTGGCAAAGTACGCCTTTCCCGGGCGATGGGGCGAGGGTTCGACGGTCTGGACGCGCCCTCCCGAAGGGAGGCCGCTGGGCGTCACCTCCGCCCAGGTCTTCCCGCCGTCTCGGGTAACGTGGACAGGCCCGTCATTGGCGCCCACCCAGATGAGCCCTTTTTCCAGGGTGGATTCCTGCACGGCATATATAGTGCTGTAATACTCTTCGCCCGTGATATCCCGGGTTATGGGAGACCCGGAGATGACCTGTTTGTCCGGCTCGAAGGCCGTGAGGTCGGGCGAGATGGTTTCCCAGGTCACGCCCTCGTCCGTGGTCTTGTGGAGGTATTGGGAGGCATGGTAGACCACATCCGGATCATGGGGCGAGACATGGATGGGCGAGACACGCTGGAAGCGGTACTTGAGATCCTTCGGATTATGGCCGTACAGGTTGGAGGCGCCCACATAATACTGTTTCTCCTGGCCGGTCAGCTTGTTGTAGCGCCCGAAACGGCCCTTGCAGTTGGCATAGACGATGTTGTGGTTGCCGGGCTTGGGTACCGCCGGCCCGGTCTCGCAGCCGCCAATGGCCTGCCAGAACCCGGTGGGTCCCACGGACGGGCTGTAGGGAGGCAGGCTGGGCACCATGATGGTGGAATTGTCCTGCTGGCCGGCATAGACCCAGTATGGGAACTGATCGTCCACGGCCACCTGATAGAGCTCGGCCGTGGGCTGGTTGTACTGGGTCGACCAGGTCTTCCCCCCGTCCCGGGTTACATTGGCGCCGCCGTCATTGGACTGGATGAAGAGGTTCGGGTCGTGGGGATTGATCCACATGTCGTGGTTGTCGCCGTGGGGGGTGGAACCCCGCCGCCAGGTCTTGCCGGCATCATTCGATCTGAAATAGCCTGTGGTGTTGGCATAGAGCACATCCGCATCGCTGGGATCCGCGTCCAGGTTGAGGTAGTAGAAGGGCCGGTCGAGCAGCCGGGCATTGTCCGTGACCTGACTGAAGCTGTCCCCACGGTCATCGGAACGGAAGAGCCCTCCGTCCGGAGGCGGGGCCTCCATGAGCACGTACACACGTTCCGGAGCGGCCTGCGAAACCGCCAGGTCGCCCTTGCCTCTAAGCCCCTGCGGCAGGCCGTTTTGAAGCTGCGTCCAGGTCTGTCCTCCGTCCCGGGAGCGGTACACACCACCCTCCCGGCCGCCGCTGATGATGGTCCAGGGCTTGCGTTCAGCCCGCCACATGCAGGCGTATATGGTCTGGGGATCGTTAGGGGCGAACTCCAGGTCCACGGCCCCGCAGGTTTCGGACACGTACAAGACCTTGTCCCAGGACCCTCCCCCGTCCAGGGTGCGGTACACACCCCGGTCCGGGCCTGGTCCGAAAGCATGGCCCATGGCCGCTACGAACACGATATCGGGGTCCTTGGGATGGATCTCGACCGCTCCGATCTGCCCCACCGAGCGGAGGCCGATGAACGACCAGGTCTTGCCGGCGTTCGTCGACTTGTACACGCCGCGGCCGGTGATGACGTTGCTGCGGATCCCGTCTGATCCCGTGCCCACGTACACGATGTCGGGATCGGTAAGCGCCACCCGCATGGCACCGATGGAGCCGGTGGAAAAGTAGCCGTCCGAGACGTTGCGCCAGCTCTGGCCGAAATCGGCCGTTTTCCAAACCCCGCCGCCCACGGTGCCCATGTAATAGGTCCCGGGCTGCGAGGGGATTCCCGTGACCGTGGTCACGCGGCCGCCCCGGGAGGGACCGATGCAGCGGTATTTCAATCCCGCGAACAGCTCAGGGTTGAACCCGGCGGGAGCCGCCTCCTCCTGTCCGGCATAGACGTCGAGTCCTGACAGAAAGATGGACAAAAAGAAAAAGAGGCAAAGGACACTCAAGTATTGATTCATTCGGGATCCGCGCATGGTCACTCCTCTCCGTTTTTATTTCAAAAAACATCTCTTACATATACAAAAACAGGCCGCGGTGCAACATCTCTTTTGTTCTTCAAACGCGAAATGGTACAATACGTATGTATCTGTGGAATGTCATCCTGAGAAACCAAAGGATATCCGATGAAGACCTCAACTCTTGCCTGTGTGATGTTTGTGCTGATCTGTGCGGCACTGGCCGCGCTCCAGGCCCCGGATCAGCAGGACCTGTCTCTGAGGAACCTTACGCCGGAGAACTACTCCTACCGGGAGGCGGCGCGGTGTGCCGGCTGCAAGGGTGAACAGAACGCCTTCATGGTCAGGGCCGCGGGAGTAAACCTCAGCGCTGAGGAACCGGCCCTGGACAGCCGCGGATGGCTGACCAGCATTCACGCCCGGTCCCAGAGCCATGAGGTCGGGGTCGACATGGCCTGCGCCTTCTGTCACGCCCCGCTTACCGAGGGCGCCACCAGGGAAAAGGAAAAAGCCGAACCCATTCCCAAGGGTGATTGGCAGGGTGTTACCTGTGGCGCCTGCCATCCCGGATCGGTGGATCAGGGCAGGCGAAAATCCCTGGTCGCCAACTTCCTTCCGGGAACTGATCCCACCCACCGACAAGTGCCAGACTCACGGGGCGATCGGATTCAACATGCGGCAAGGCCCGAAGCAGGTACTCGATCCCCTTCTCGGCGCGAATGAAGCCGAGAAACAGGATTCTGACCGACGGCCC
>CBFDBC010000128.1:0-10969 GCA_965602945.1 uncultured bacterium
AGGGATTGAATCCGGCGGAAAAATCGAGGCTGTATCCTGATCGAGGGTAATAGCGGAAGTACCCCTCGAAATCGGAGAATTCGGGGATCTCGCCGTCAACCAGGTAATTCTGCAGAGGGCTGGTCTCGGGCTCGAAATAGAACCGCTGCCCGAGCCGCAGGGTGACCAGGTCGCGGGTCCCGGTCTCCTCCTTGATCATGAACTGATTGTTGATCCCATAGGACAGGAAATAATCCCGTATGAAAAACCGGGGTGTTATGATGCGGTCCGAGGCGGTGATCGGGCTGTCAAAAACGAAGTTCAACGAGGGCTCCAGGACATGCTTGAGCTTGGGTTGGCCGTCCTTGCCGAAGAACACCTTGATAAAGGTCGGCCCCAGAAGCTCCAGGCTGCTCGAATGGCTTTGCGTGAACAGGGGTTCATTCACCACCTTGTTGGATCCGGGTGCATAGCTCTGGAGGTAATAATCCAGATTGGCGGTAAAAGTGCCGTTGAGCGTCATCCAGGGGATGGAGTTGAAGGGCAGGAACAGAGTGGGACGGAAGAAGAAACTCTGGGATTTGCGCTGTGTGTCTTCCGCGTACTCGTCATCCCATCCGTATTCCCAGCTGTTAAAGGAGGTGTTGAAGGAAAAATACAGGGGAGAGAACAGCTTGATCCGCGAGGCCGTGAAACCCGCCTCCGGCAGGTTCAGCCGGATGATGGAACGGTCCCGGTCGCGGTAATAGGTCTCGAACCGGGAGACACGAACATTCCAGTTGAAGTAGGACCAGGAGCGTGCGAGGTAAACCTGGGAGCTCCGGTTGGAAACCGTGGCACGCTTGAAATTGTTGTCGAACTCCCGCAGAAAATCGAAAGAGCTCTGCCAGTCCACATCCGCCACCAGCCGGAAATCGAAGGGCAGGGGCTGGTTGTGGTTGAAGCGGACGATGTAGGCGTTCTTGGTGTCATACAGCGATTCGTCCTTGAATCGGAAATAGTAGAGCTGGACCTGGCCGCCGATGCCGCGTGGGAGGATGTAGCGGTATTCGGCCGCGGCCCCCAGGCCCCGCGTTGAAAAGTAATCCAGGTGAAAGGTGGCATCCATGTTGCGGCGCATGGCCCAGTAGAAACTCTGCGAGAAGACGAATCCCTTCTGGCCGTTGTAGCCTGCGGCCGGCATCAGGAAGCCCGTTGAGCGCTCCTCGTCCAGGGGATAGCGGAAATAGGGGAGATAGAAGACCGGGACCTTCTTGAGGTAGATCACGGAATTCCACATCTCAATGTAATCCTCTTTCTTGAAGTTCGCCTTGCTGCTGGTGAAGCGCCAGCGCGGGGTAGCCTGGCTGCAGGAGGTGAACCAGGCCCTCTCCATATGATAGAGATCCTGGTTGACACGCTCGACACGATCGGCCGCATAGGTGACGCTGGGCTGCACCTGGCCGTACACCTTGTCCAGGATCCCCTGTGTAGAATCCAGGTTGCCCTGGAGCTCCTCCATGGAGATCGTTTCTCCCGGCAGGTGGAGGGTGACCGGATCGCCGCGGGCCAGGATGTCCTTAGTCTCGGTGTCGATTTCGACCCAGTCGGCAAAGAGCGTCAGGTCCTTGTACTCGATACGGACCTTTCCCCAGGCCCGGGCGATGTTCTTCACCCGCTCCTCATTTTCAGCCACGATCTTGATCTCAGTGGCGGACACGGGGACCTGACCTCGCATCCATCCGGGGAAAACCAGCACGCTCCCGGCCAGGACAAAGAGAAACCAACGCACCTTTGACATCAGAAAAACTGTAGCACAAGGCCTTGGCATAATCAATTCAATCCGGCAGGGACTTTATGCTAAAATGAACAGGCATGCCGGAAGAGACTCCCCCTCAACCCAAATGGCGCAAGGCCGCAGAGCTGAGCTCGTTGGGCCTCATGCTGCCCTCCTCCATCGCAGTCGGGCTGTTCTTCGGGTACCAGTTGGACAAACTTCTGCACACGCATCCCTGGATGCTGCTGATATTTCTGCTCCTGGGCATCACATCCGGGTTCCTCAGCCTCTTCCGGGGCATCCGGAAGCTCTCCCCCCCTACCGATCCTCCCCCTTAAAGTTCCCACGCCATCTGGGCTTTGCCCGATTTCATGGACACGCCGAAAAGTTATCCATATCAGCAGAAGAGGAGGTATGCCGTGGAAGATACAATTGCCGACCGACGGTGAAAAGGTGGGGTGAGGCGTAAAGCAATGGACAAGATGACGGCAAGGCTGATACACTACTCTCCTCCTCGCTCGGGCCGGGAAGGTGTCCGGCGAAGAGCGGGAAGGCAGCCGCGGCATGACAGAGATCGCAGACGAAAAAATCCTTAGACGAATACCCTGGGAGATCCTGGCGCTGGCCCTGACCCTGGCGCTGGGAGCCCTGATCGTGTTCGACGCCCGCACCGGGTTGTTCGTATTCCTGGGCGGCGGATTGTCCTGCCTGGGATTTATCTGGCTCCGCCAATCCGTGACCCGTTTCCTGCGGTCGGACAAAAAGTATGCCGTCCGGACGGCACTGTTGCTTTACGGGCTGAGGCTCGTATTGATTATCGCCCTCTTTTTTATTATAATTCTCTTTTTTCCTGGGCGGATTTATGCCTTTGTCGCCGGGTTTTCCACGGTGATCCCGGTGTTTCTGGTTGAGGCGGTGGCCGCTCTTTCAAGACTGACACAATGGAAGCATTAGAACACAGCCTGGCCATCGTCGAGGCCTTCAATAGGATCTTCGGAAAGCCGATCGCCGCCCTACTGGGGCTGTTGGGGATCCATGTGGAAGATCCCAACCACCTTTTCCCCGACTATGTCGTGATGTGTCTCATCGTGGCCCTTCTGCTCATTGTTCTCATGGGCCTGGCCGCCCGAAGGGCAGGGACGGTTCCCTCCAAGCGCCAGAGCCTCCTCGAACTGATCATCCAAGCCTTCGAGGGGCAGCTGGTCGAGATCATCGGCGAGAAAGGCAGGCAGTTCCTTCCCCTGATCGCCACCATCGGATTGTTCATATTTGGCTGCAACCTGATCGGACTGGTCCCCGGATTCATGTCCCCCACCAGCAAGCTGACGGTGACCGCCGCCTGCGCCCTGGTGGTCTTTTTCTATTACCACTGGCAGGGGATCAAGGCGCAGGGCCCGGTCCAATATCTCAAGCATTTTTTCGGCCCCATCCCGGCCCTGGCTCCGCTCCTGCTGCCCATCGAGATCATCAGCCATTTCTCCCGGGTTGTATCGCTGTCCATCCGTCTCTTCGGCAACATCTTCGCCGAAGAACTGTTGATCGTGGTCATGGCCTCCATCATCCCCTTCTTCCTGCCGCTGCCGTTCATGGCCGTCGCGCTCTTCACCTCGTTCATCCAGGCGTTCGTTTTCGTACTGCTCGCCTGTATCTACATCGCGGGTGCCGTGGCCCATGAAGAAGAACACTAACTCATAAGGAGAGAGAATATGCAAAAACACCTAAAAGCGATCTTTATGCTCCTCTTTTTTGCTGCCGTGATGAGCGCCCCGCTGCTCGCACAGGACACCGAACTTTCAGACAACCGCACCTCCGTCATGAAATGGTCGCTGATCGTCGGTGGAGCCATCATCGCATTGGCCGCCGCCGCAGGAGCCTACTGCCAGGCAAAGTCCATCAGCAGCGCCTGTGAGGGCATCTCCCGGAACCCGGCCTCGGCCCCGCACATCCGTTTCCTGCTCATCTTCGGGCTGGTCCTGATCGAAACCCTGGTCATCTACACCCTGCTGATCTCGATCATAATCCTCATGGTGAACTGGGGTAATATCTAACCCGGAGCGATATGATCCACTCTGTCTTCGACACCCTCAGTACCACCTTCAAGAGGTTCGGTGAAGACAGGTGCTTTAACTTCTCTATCACGGTATCCTATTTTGCCCTCCTCTGCGCCATCCCGCTGGTGGGGCTCTTCATCTTCTTCACCACCAAGATCCTGGGGAGCGAGGATATCGCCATCAACAGCCTCAATATACTTTCAGACGAATTTTTCGCAAAGATGGACCCGCTGTTTTTCGAGCGGGTCCAGGTCATCTCCCGGGATGTCTCGAACCTTAGCTGGTTCGGGCTGGCCGGGTCCTTCATAGCCGCCAGCTTCATGTTCTCCAACCTCATCTACGCCATCAACTACATCTTCCGGGCCCACTACAAGAAATCTTTCTTTTACAACCGGCTGATGGAGTATCTCATCATGTTCGTGATGGGCATCATCATGCTCATCTCCCTCTCCATCACCGTGATCTGGACAGGGCTCGAGCGGGCCATCCGGGAGAGCGCACTCTTCGCCGAGTACGTCAATCCCAAGGTCATGTCGCTGGTGAACAACTTTTTCCTCCAGTACCTCATCCCTGTCACGCTGACCTTCCTGGTCTTTTTTGTCCTGTACAAATTCATCCCGGAGATAAAGGTCTATACCAGGCCCGCCGCCCTGGCCGCGCTGGCCAGCACGCTGCTCTGGGAGGTCTTCAAGCGGATATTCGCCTTCTACGTGGCCCATTTCTCAGCCGTAGGGGTGGTCCTGACCCGGTTGGTGCAGGGCACCCTCACATCCATCATCTTCTTCCTGCTGTGGATCACTCTTTCGCTGGCGATCCTGTTCTGGGGTGCAGAGCTGGCCGCGGTCTTGAACGAGCGAACCCATGAAAAAACAGCCACAGGATAAAAAACCCGTCACAACCGTAGCCGAGCTGGCCCGCCTGCTCGGCTGCCCCTACGATGGCGACGGGACCGTCGTGGTGACCGGGGCGGCGGACCTGAAGATCGCCGGGGAAGGAGAGGTCGTGTTCATGGCCCAAAAGAAGTTCCGCCCGATGCTGGAGATCTCTCGGGCTTCCGCCGCCATCCTGCCCCCCGACGAGCCCTGCGACCGCATGCCCGTCATCCGCTCTTCCGACCCCCGACGGGCCTTTGTCCAGGCCCAGGAATTCTTTTTCACTCCCCATCGGCCGGCGCCGGGGGTACATGCTCAGGCGCAGGTTTCGGACACCGCCCGCATCGAACGGGATGTGTCCGTGGGGGCCTTCTCGGTGATCGGGGACGGTGCCGAGATCGGAGGGGGCACCGTGATCCACCCGCATGTCACCATCTATCCCGGTGTGAAGATCGGGGAGGACTGTGTCATCCACTCCCAGGTCTCACTGCGGGAGGATGTCGTTCTCGGGCGCAGGGTAATCCTCCACAACGGTGCCGTGATCGGCGCGGACGGATTCGGGTACCTGCCCCCGGAAGATAATGCCCGCAAGAAGATCCCTCAGATGGGGACGGTCATCATCGAAGACGACGTGGAGATCGGGGCCAACTCGACAGTGGATCGCGGCACACTGGGGGACACCGTGATCCGCAAGGGAGTCAAGATCGACAACCTGGTCCAGGTGGCACACAACGTCGAGATCGGCGAGAACAGCGTGGTCATGGCCCAGGTGGGGATCGCGGGAAGCTCTCGCACGGGAAAAAACGTCATCCTGGCAGGGCAGGCCGGGATTCCGGACCACATCGCTATCGGGGACAACGCCGTGGTCGCCGCCAAGACCGGCGTCGTCAAGGACGTCCCGGCCGATACAATGGTTTCCGGATCCCCCCACATGGACATCCGCACCTGGCGCAAGGCCAACGCAGCCTTTCCTCAGCTTTACGACCTGCTCAAAGAATTCAAGAAGATCAAGAAGAAACTCGACAAATAGCCTTGGGGGTCAGGCTTTGATAAGTTTGATAACTCAAACCAGATTCATGTATGGACGAGAGTTATCAAACTTATCAAAGCCTGACCCCGATGATTAATCGAGGCTGGTGATGTAGTCGTCGACGGCCAGGGCGGCCTCTACGCCGGCGCCGGCTGCGATGGCCACCTGGTTGGAACAGGCGTCCGTCACATCCCCGGCCGCGTAGATACCGGGTTGGGACGCGGCCATTTTTTTCCGGACCACGACCTCCCCCCACTCGTTCAACTCCAACAGGGACCCGAGGAATCCGGTGTTGGGGAGCATGCCGATGGAGACGAACAGCCCGTCCATGGTTTCATCCCAGGCCTCCCCCGTCTTGACGTTGTGCAAAGACAGGGATTCCAGCTTGTCCTGACCGTTGACCGTGTCCACCACCGTGTCCAGGACCAGCTCGACCTTCTCGTGTTCCCGGACCCGTTCCTGCAGGATCTTCTCGGCCCTGAATCCCTGCCGCCGGTGGATGAGCTTCACCAGGCGGGCGAACTTGGTGAGGAACAGCGCCTCGGTCAGGGCCCAGCTGCCGCCGCCCACGACACTCACCACTTTGTCACGGAAAAAGGCTCCATCACAGGTGGCGCAGAAGGAGACGCCCCTTCCAATCAATTCGGCCTCTCCCGGAACCCCGAGATGCCTGTGGGCCGCCCCGGTGGCGATGATGACCGTGCGGGTCTGATAGATTTTCTCACGCCCCACGACACTCCAAAGCGGAGCTTCCTCCTGCCGCAGCTCGGCGATCTCATCCATCTCGATCTTCGCTCCAAACCGTTCGGCCTGGGCCCTGAAGGCATCCATGAGAGGGAAGGTCCCCACGCCTTCGGCGAATCCGGGGTAGTTCTCGATCCAGTCCGTGAGGAGGATCTGCCCCCCCGGAAGCGCCTTTTCCAGGATCAGTGTTTCCAGCCGGGCACGGCCCGTATAGATGGCTGCGGCCAGACCCGCGGGGCCGGCGCCCACGATGATCACATCGTATGTCATGCTCATAGATGCTTGGAAACAGCCGCGACGATCTTGTCCTTGGGCAGTGCGCCCACGATGGTTTCCTGGAGCTCTCCCCCCTTGAACAGAAGGAGTGTGGGGATACTCATGATGCCGTATTTAGCAGGAACTCTCTGATTTTCGTCCACGTTCAGTTTCGCCACCTTGAGCCGGTCCTTGTACTCCTCAGCGATCTGTTCCACGAAAGGTGCCACCATCCGGCAGGGGCCGCACCAAACCGCCCAGAAATCAACCAGCACCGGGAGCTCAGAACCGATGACCTCGTCTTCAAAGTTCTCATCCGTCACATTCAGTAAGCTTTCGTCAGACACTCTATCCTCCTTTTTTAGTGGGGGCCTGACCCCCACTATTTCTTGCCCCAGCCAAGCTTCTCCTGCAGGAGGTCGAAATAATTCCTCCGCGGCGAGGAGATCAACTCCAGCTTGAGGTCGCTGGTCCGCACTTCCACAGTTTCGTTTTCATCCAAAAGGTAGCCCCGCTGCCCGTCCAGGGTCAGGTAGGCCTTCTCCCCCTTGGTCAACATCTGGATCCTGATCCGCGAATCGGATGCGACCAGCATGGGACGGAAGGACAGTGTGTGGGGGCAGATGGGGGCTATGCTTATGGCGGGGATATAAGGCTGGATGATGGGCCCCCCCGCGGAAAGGGAATAGGCCGTCGAGCCGGTTGGGGTCGAGATGATGAGCCCGTCGGAACGGGGGATGGAAATCTCCTTTTCGTTGATCCACATGGCGCACTGTATCATACGCGCCAGGGCCCCCTTGTTGATCACGATGTCGTTTAGACAGTAATATACCGTCCCGCGTGTGTCCGCTTCCAGGACCTGGCGCGGGCTGATGATACGCTCATCACCGTCCAGGTAGGCGTCGAGGGTCTCGAACATCTCATCCAGGGGGATCTCAGTCAGGAATCCCAGGCTCCCCATGTTCACGCCCAGGACAGGCACCCGGTTCTCGGCGGCCAGGTGTGCGATGCTGAGCAGCGTGCCGTCTCCGCCCAGGACGATCACCAGGTCCACCTCGGCGGGCAGCGCCTCCCGTGAAACGCCCTGCCGCTGCCCGAGCATTTCCGCAGCCGCGGACTCGAAACGGCACTCCACTCCGCGCTCGGAAAAATAGCCGAGCAGCTGTCTCAGTACGGCATCGACTTCCGGGGCATGCGGCTTGATGACTAATCCGACTCGTTCAATTGGTCTCATCCCACACCGCCTCCTTGATCTGAGAGTCTCTCTGCGGCGGGGTCAGTGAAGAGGGCCCCCGCGCCCAGAGCACCAGGAACTCCCGATTCCCCTTCTGGCCCGAAACGGGAGAACGCAAGGCCCCTCCCAATCCGAAACCCATTACATCCGCCTCTGCGGTCACGCGTGTTAGGACCTCGATGTGGAGCGAGGGGTCCCGGATCACACCCTTCTTCCCCACGCGGCCTTTCCCCACCTCGAACTGCGGCTTGATGAGCGCGATCACCTTCCCGCCGCCGATAAGACCGGACAACGCAGGCAGCACCTTCAGTACGGAGATGAAGGACAGGTCCATGACGGCCAGGTCCACGGGACCCGGCAGGTCGCCGGCCGACAGATAACGGGCATTCTTCTTTATCGCCGTCACCCGGGGATCGTTCATCAGTTTCCAGTCCAGCTGGCGCGGGTCCACATCCACGGCATACACATGGGTGGCCCCGTTCTGCAGCAGGCAATCGGTGAATCCTCCGGTGGATGCACCCAGGTCAAGCCCGATCCGGCCCTGAACCTGGATCCCGAAACGCTGGAGAGCGGCTTCCAGCTTCAGCCCTCCCCGGGACACGTAGCGCAGCCGCTGCTTCAAGCGGAGCCTCTTTCCGGCATCGAGCAGCTGGCCGGGTTTTTCGACGCGGAGCTCCCCCATATAGACATCTCCCGCCATGATCAGGGCATGGGCCTGGTGGCGGCTCTCGGCCAGGCCTTGGGTGACCAGCATCTTATCCGCCCGCTCCTTCATGCGCTCGGTAATCGATCAGGGCTTTTCGCCGCCCCGGAAGAACTCCTCGATCTGCTCTACCAAACCCGGCACATCCAACCGGTACCTGGCCTTGATCTGCTCGACCTTGCCGACGGGATAGATCTCCACGGGCAGTCCCAGGCGCTTGAAGCGCAGATCGAAAAGCCCTTCCCCGTCCAGGAATTCCCTGACCGCACTCCCGAATCCCCCGTCGATAACCCCCTCTTCGGCCGTGAAGATCGTGCATCCGGGACGGGCGTATTTCCGAATCAGCTCCCCGTCCAGCGGCTTGGCGAACCGCGCATTCACCACGCCCAGGCTGATGCCCCTCTTCTCCAGGGCCTCTGCCGCCTCGAGCGCAGGACGCACCATGTTGCCGAACGCTACCAGGAGGTCCTTTCCCTCCTTGAGGAGCTCCGCCTTCCCCAGGGGGATCTCTGTCCAGCCCTCGTCCATGGAGACGCCTGCAACCTTCCCTTTGGGGAACCTGACGGCGACCGGATGGCCGTAGCTGAAGGCCGAATGCAGCATGTTACGCAGCTCGTTCTCATCTTTGGGGGCCATGACGATCATGTTGGGCAGATGCCGCAGGTAGACGATGTCATTGATACCCTGGTGCGTGGGGCCGTCATCCGGGACGATCCCGGAGCGATCCAGGGCGAAAAGGATCGGGATGTCCATGAGACAGACATCATGGTAGAGCTGGTCGTAGGCCCTCTGCAGGAAAGTGGAATAGATGGCCACCACCGGCTTATATCCTTCCAGCGCCAGCCCGGTGGAAAAAACCACGGCATGCTGTTCCGCGATCCCCACATCAAAAAATCGGTCCGGGTATTTCTTGCTGAACGGCCCCAACCCCGTCCCATCGGGCATGGCGGCGGTGACGGCCACCAACCGGTCATCCTCATCGGCCATGTCTATGACGGTCTCCCCGAACACGGAGGAGAAGGTCGCCCGTTTGTCCGTCTGGACGGCACGGCCCGATGATTTCTCGAAAGGGGATGCACTGTGGAACTTGGCTGGATTATCCTGTGCCGGCCCGAAACCTTTTCCCTTTTTGGTCACACAGAGGATGAGGACGGGCCCATCGGTCCCCTTGGCCTCTTCGAACACCTCGATCAGAGAGGGCAGGCTGTGACCCTGGACCGGACCGATGTAGCGGAGGCCCAGTTCTTCGAACAGCAGGCCCGGGAAAAACGTCTTCTTGATGGTCTCTTCCAGGGCGCGGCCCACTTTGATCATGGGCCAGCCGATCAGGGGGAGGGCCTTCAGGAAGGTCTTGGCATGGTCTTTCATGCGCAGGTAGTACTGCCCGGACACCAGGTATGTGAGGTAACGCGAGAGCGCCCCCACATTGGGAGATATGGACATCTCGTTGTAGTTCAAGACGATGATAAGCTTCTGTCTCAGATGCCCGATCTGATTGAGCGCCTCCCAGGCAATGCCGCCGGTCAGGCCTCCGTCCCCCACCACGGCGATGACATAGTGGTCTCCGCCCTTCCGGTCCCGGGCCAAAGCCAGTCCCAGCGCGGCCGACAGGGCCGTGGAGGCGTGACCGGTGTTGTATGCATCGTGCTCACTCTCCTCCTGCACCGGGAATCCGCAGACTCCCTCCATCTGACGCAGGCCGGAAAACTCACTACTGCGGCCTGTCAGTATCTTATGCGTGTAACACTGGTGCCCGACATCCCATATGATCTTGTCCTTCGGGGAATCGAAAACGTAATGCAGGGCCAGCGTCATCTCCACAACTCCGAGATTAGGAGAAAGGTGTCCTCCCGTGCTGGAGACCGTATCGATGATCAACTGCCGGATCTCCTTGGCTAACTGGCCCATCTCCCTGGTCGACAGGTTCTTGAGATCCTGGGGTGCTGCGATGCTTTCAAGCAGGGTGGGCATCTCTGTTTCCTCTCATTCTGCTGCTTTTCTCACGATGATCATGGGGTATCGATCAAAAGGGAAGGCTGTCGTTCTCTCCGGAACCGCCCTCCTGTGGTTTCTTATCCGTATTTTCCTCTGCAGGCAGATCGAAGGGCTCACCCGTGACCTGCCCCTCTGCGTTCTTCAGCAGGATCTCGACCTTTTTCTCCGCTTTCCCCAACTCCTCCCGCAGGAACTTGGCAAGCTGTACCCCCTTCTCAAAGAGGGCCAGGGATTCATCCAGAGACGACTCTCCGGCCTCCATCTTCTCAACGATGGACTCCAACTCCGCCAAGGCTTTTTCAAAACTTTTTTGCGTCATTTGCCTGTCTCCTCATGACCTTCTTCGGACG
>CBFDBC010000129.1:0-10928 GCA_965602945.1 uncultured bacterium
TCCTTGAGTTCCCGGATGGTGGCGTCGACGATCCTTTCCACTTCCTTCCGTTTAAAACCCATGTTAATCAGGGCCGACAGCAGGTCTTCTCTAACCTGGGACATCCCGGCCCTCAAGATCTTTTCTTTTTCTAGGAGTTTCTCCTGCAGTTCGAGTGCGATGCGCATGGCCGTCTTCTTCCCGATCCCCGGAACCAGGGATATCCGCGCGATATCGCTGCTCCGGATGGCTTCCTCCAGGTCGGATATCTCGATACCAGAGAGGATGTTGAGTGCGATCTTGGGGCCGATGCCCGAGATGCTGATCAGCTTGAGAAATGTCTCCTTCTCCGCCTCTGAGGAAAATCCGAAGAGCGACATGGAACTGTCTGTCACGTGTGTGTGAACAGACAGCTCGACTTCGTCTCCCAATTCCCCCACACGGAGAAATGTGGACAGCGGGATCCCCACGCTGTAGCCCACTCCCTGGACATCCAGGACGACTCGGTCGGGCTGCTTGCGCATCACCCTGCCTCTCAGGAATCCGATCATCCGCTCTCCTCCCTATTCTTCCTTCGCCGTGATCATCTGCTGGAATATCCTGGCGTTGAGATGGCATATGGCACAGGCCAGGGCGTCCGAGGCATCGTTCCCCAGTTTTTCATCCGCCATGTGCAGCAGGATGCGGACCATGTGCTGGACCTGATCCTTGCCCGCCTGCCCGTATCCCGTGACCGCCTTCTTGATCTCCAGGGCGGAGTATTCGAAGAGTTCGCAGTCGTTGCCCGCCACAGCTACCAGTGCGGCGCCCCGCACCTGCCCCAGGGCCAGGGCCGTCTTGATGTTGTGCGCATGGAACAGGTTTTCGATCGCCACTTCCTGGGGGCCGTATTTTTGGATCAGCTCCTCGATCCCGGTCTTTATGGTATGGATCCTCTTGGGGAACGGGAGGCTCCGGGAGGGCTTGATCTCTCCGTAGGTCACAACGGAATAATGGTTGCTGCTGTAGTCGATGACACCGAAGCCTGTGGAAGTCAGGCTGGGATCGATTCCTAAGACTCGCATTACTGCTCGGAGTATTTGGAGATCTCCTCCTCGTCGATGTCGAAATTCGCCCACACGTGCTGGGCATCGTCCTGGTCTTCCAGGGCGTCCATCAGCTTCAGGCACTGTTCCGCCTTCTTCCCCTCCAGCTGGACATAATTCTGCGGCACCATGCTCAGGGTTGAAATCGCCGCTTCGATGCCTTTGTCCTTCAGGGCCTGGTCCACGGCCTCATAGTCCTCGGGAGAAGTGAAGATCTCATAATTGTTTCCGTCCTCCTTCATGTCCTCGGCGCCGGCTTCCAGGATGATGTCCATGAGGTCATCTTCCGAAGCCTGTGACTGCTCCACCACGATGTAGCCTTTTCTCTGAAATATCCAGGACACACTGCCCGACTCACCCAGGTTTCCCCCGTGCTTGGAGAAAATGTGGCGGACTTCGGAGACGGTCCGGTTCTTGTTGTCGGTCAAGGTCTCGATAAAGACGGCCACACCACCGGGGCCGTAGCCCTCGTAGGACATCTCCTCATAACTCACGCCTTCGAGCTGTCCCGTTCCCTTCAGGATGGCCCGCTTGATGTTGTCCGCGGGCATGTTGGCGGCCTTGGCATCGGCGATGGCCTTGCGTAGGCTGGGATTCGCATCCGGGTCCCCTCCCCCCATACGGGCCGCCACGGCCAGTTCTTTGATGATCCGGGTGAACAGATTGCCCCGCTTGGCGTCTGTAGCCGCCTTCTTGTGTTTGATGGAGGCCCATTTTGAATGACCTGACATGTCGACTCCTTATACGCGTGTGCGCGTGCTGAAAAAATTATATCATAAACGCCCGCAGAAAAAAATGAAGCCGAGGGGCCAGCCCGGATACATAAAATGAGATTTGTCGAGACGGATATTTTTTATTATGATAGACATAATGGCCCACTATCAAGAACAGCAGGCCCTCCTTTTTCGCAGGGCCCTGCGGCTGGAATACTTCACGGTTGTCTACAATGGGATTGAGGCGGCCCTCTCCATCTTCTTCGGATATCTGGCAGGAAGCATCGCTCTGGTGGGATTCGGCCTGGACAGTGTCGTTGAATCCCTGTCCGGATTAGTCCTGATTTGGCGGCTCCGGCAGCATGGAAAAGTCTCTTCGGACGAAGAGGAGCGTGTCGAAAAAAAAGCCATGAAATTCGTGGCCGTGACCTTTTTCGTCCTGGGCCTCTACATCCTGGTACAGTCCATCCGGAAACTCGTCCTCAAGGAGATGCCCGATCCCTCGCTGCCCGGGATCTTCATCGCGCTGGCCTCGCTTGTGGTCATGCCGGCGCTCAGTGTCGCCAAGCGGAAAACGGGCGAGCAGATCCGGAGCGGGGCCCTGATCGCAGATGCCAAGGAGACCCTGGCCTGTTCCTTCCTCTCAGTCGCTCTGCTCATGGGCCTGGGACTCAATTATCTGTTCGGCTGGTGGTATGCGGATGCCATCGCCGGCCTGTTCATCGTGCTATTCCTGTTCCATGAGGGAATGGATTCCTGGCGCGAGGTCGAGTGTGCCCCGGGGCGCTGCTAGACTGGGAGGTATGGATGTGAACCATTGTAGGCACACGCTGTGAAAAGGTTGTGAGTTTGAAGGAGGGATAGAATGAAACAGAATATGGGAAAAACCGACCGGGTCCTGCGCACCGTGTTGGCTGTGATCGTCCTGGTGCTGTATTTCTCCGATCAGTTGACGGACTTGGCGGCGATCGTACTTGGCATATTTGCACTGGTGTTTCTGGTGACGAGTGTCCTGGGATTCTGCCCGCTCTACGTGCCTTTGGGGATCTCCTCCAAAAGAAAGACAGACGGATAGCGTCTCACCGGCCATCTCAGGCAGTGTTAAGGGCCCTCTAATTTCCAGGAGGGTCCGAAAAATTGACAAAACCCATAGTCACTATATATTATAATACAGAATCATATGGGGCATTGGGTATGCTATGTGAAATTTAGGAGAAGGCCATGTCGATCAAGCGCCGCACCTGGTTTTTGGTCAGAATCATAGTTGTTGTGTTGATGTTTGTTTCCGTTAGCTTACTGGCCATGGCCGAATCCGGGAATGAGGATTTCACTGGATTTCAGCGTGGTGGGGGATTCACTCTCTCCGGAGGCTACGCTCAAACCGAAAGCTTTGGCAGCGTTCCGGAGCTTACCGCAGAGTTCCAGTTTCAGATCGCCCCCCGGGTCTATGCTTCGGTTTCAGTGGGATATCTGGGGGACACCATAGCCAACCACAGCAGCGGCGTGATGCGCGGCGTTCCCTTGGGATTCGAGGACCACCTGCACCGGTTCCAGGTCATCCCTATCATGATGAATGTGTATTATTCGGTCCCCTTCGGTCCCAAGGTGGCCGCCTACCTGACCGCAGGTGCCGGATATTTCGCGGCGACCTATTGGGACATCAGCACGCAGTCCCAGGGGGATTTTGGCGGCCATGCGGGGGCGGGCCTGAATTTCAGGACTTCCCGGAGGATGGAACTGTTCACCGCTGCAACCTATCGCCTGGCCCGGGTCGATGGCTTCCTGGAAGATGCCCATCCGGGAAACGTGCCCGGGATCGCCTCTCCTTCGAGTTTCAACCTCAGCCTGAACGGCTATCGTCTGCAGTTCGGGATGCGCTTCCGGTACTGATCCTCATGACTTTTCATCAATACTTGAGACTTCTCTAAAACAACCCCTTTCTAGACATACAAATGTGTGGCAGTGCGAATAAATATTATCGACAAACTTGACAAAATAGATAGTAATTATATATTCTATATATACCCTATGGGGGCATAGGGTATAGAAGAAGTTATGAGGAGACGGAATGCGGTTCCGGTTCTGAACAGCGGGGACTACAACAAGGAGAATAATCATGGCGGTTGAACAGATGACCACACACATGGAAGAGGTCGTGCGTCTCAAGAGGATCGAAGGCCAGATCCGCGGGATCCAGAAGATGATCGAGGGGAAGCGCTACTGCATCGACATCCTGACCCAACTGGCCTCGGTCGTAGGCGCGATCAAACGTGTGGAGTCCGGCATCCTGGAGAGGCATCTCAAGGGATGTGTCCAGACCTCGCTCTGCAAAGGCAGCCGGGAAGACCGTGAGAAAAAGATCGAAGAGGTTATCGGAGTTTTCAAGAAATTCGGGCAATAGATCATAAGGAGAAAGAAATCATGTCATACTACTTCAATAAGACCGTTAATGGGGATTTCGACGAGGTGCTCGACCGCGTGGTCGAGTCGCTCAAACAGGATGGGTTCGGCGTCCTGACCGACATCGACGTCAAGGAGACACTCCACAAGAAACTGGGAGTGGAATTCCGCAGCTACCGGATCCTGGGGGCCTGCAATCCGGGCTTTGCCTACAAGGCCCTGCAGGCCGAAGACAAGATCGGGACCATGCTGCCCTGCAGCGTTGTCGTGCAGGAGATCGCTCCGGGCGAGGTCGAGGTGGCGGCCATTGACCCCCTCGCGTCCATGCAGGCCATCGAGAACCGGGAGCTGGGCCCTGTCGCGCACACGGTGCAGCAGATGCTCAAGGCGGTCGTGGATCGGGTCTGAGCCATGTCCACAGATCATGAAAAAGCCGGGGACGGGATCCTTCCTGTCCATGGGATCGTGTCTCCCCGGGTCCGGCTTGAACTGCCCGTCACCGGGATGAGCTGCGCCTCCTGTGCGGCTAAGGTTCAAAAGGGACTCTCCGGTCAGGCCGGTGTCTCCAACTCGAATGTCAATTTCGCGACCGGGAGGGCCACGCTGGACCTGCAGCCGGATCAGGCCAGACTGGACAGCGTCGTGGCTGCGATCCGTTCCTCGGGGTATGATGTGGCCGCAGCCAGGGTGCAGATCCCTCTGCAGGGGATCCAGTGTGCCAGCTGCGTCCAGACCGTCGAGAAGGCTGTCGGTAAACTCCCGGGTGTGCTGAAAGCGTCCGTCAACCTGGCTTCCGCCACGGCTGATGTGGAGTATGTGGCTTCCGTCACCGGCGTGGCAGAGATCAAGGACACCATTGAAAAGGCCGGCTACCAGGTCCTGGACCTGCCTCCCGAGGAGGCGTGGGAAGATGTGGAACGCACGGCCCGTCAGAGAGAATACCGGGCCTTGCGGCAAAAATTCTTGCTGGGCCTGGCCTTTGCCGTGCTCATCTTTGTCGGCAGCATGCCGCATCTCTTCCCTTGGGCACCCTCCATCCTGAACGACTATTTCGTGCTCTGGGCCCTGGCCACACCCGTGCAGTTCTGGATCGGCTGGCAGTTCTACAAGGGAGCCTGGGGAGCTCTGCGCCACGGCAGCGCCAACATGAACACCCTGATCGCGGTGGGCACGTCGGCCGCCTATCTCTTCAGCGCGGCCGCCACTCTGTTCCCCTCCTTCTTCCGTGCCGGGGGCATAGAGCCCAAGGTCTATTTCGACACCTCGGCCATGATCATCGTCCTCATCCTGTTCGGCCGCTGGCTCGAGGCGCGGGCCAAGGGACGGGCCTCCGAGGCGATCCGTAGACTGGCGGAGCTCCAGCCCAAGACCGCTCGTGTGATCCGCGAAGGACAGGAACAGGACCTCCCCATCAAAGAGGTCGGGATCGGCGATACGGTCGTGGTGCGGCCCGGTGAAAAGATCCCGGTCGATGGGATCGTCATCCGGGGGCACTCCAGTGTGGACGAGTCCATGGTCACGGGAGAGAGCATGCCGGTCGCCAAGGCAGCGGGGGATGAGGTGATCGGTGCCACCCTGAACAAGACCGGGAGCTTCGAATTCGATGCCACCCGGGTGGGCAGGGGCACGATCCTGGCCCAGATCATCCAGATGGTGCGGGACGCCCAGGGCCAGAAAGCCCCCATCCAGAGGCTGGCAGACGTGATCGCGGGGTATTTTGTGCCGGCCGTGATCGGCCTCGCACTGCTGACTTTCCTGATCTGGATCGTATTCGGGCCCGAGCCCCGGTTGACCTTTGCGCTGCTCAATTTTGTGGCGGTCATGATCATCGCCTGCCCCTGTGCGCTGGGTCTGGCCACGCCGACCGCCATCCTGGTGGGGACCGGCAAGGGGGCGGAGAAGGGTATCCTCATCAAGGGCGGCGAGAGCCTGGAGACGGCCCACAAACTCGACGTGATCGTCTTCGACAAGACAGGCACACTCACCCAGGGCGAGCCGGTGGTAACGGATGTATTCACGTCAGACGGGTTCTCCCAGGACGAGCTGTTCAGGCTCGCGGGCAGCGCTGAAAAATCATCGGAACATCCCCTGGGCGAGGCCGTGGTACGGGCAGCCATGGAGCGGGAGATCCCCCTGGTACCCTCTGCGCATTTCCAGGCCCTGGAGGGGCAGGGAGTCGAGGCCGAAGTCGAAGGCCGCCGTGTCCTGCTGGGCAAAGCCCGGCTCCTTGAGGACCGGGGCCTGGATGTGTCGAGCTGGAAAAGCACGCAGGACCGCCTGGCCGATACAGGCAAGACTCCCGTATATGTCGCCTGCGATGACCAGGTCCTCGGGCTCCTGGCGGTATCCGATGCCTTGAAACAGGGCTCGGTACATGCGATCGAGCGGCTCAAAGACATGGGGTTGGAAGTCGTGATGCTCACCGGCGACAACCGGAAGACGGCCGAGGCCATCGCAGGGCAGGCCGGCATATCGAGCGTGTACCCCGAGGTCCTGCCCCAGGACAAGGTCGAGGTCGTGCGGAATCTCCAGGCCGGGGGTCGACGGGTGGCCATGGTGGGCGACGGCATCAATGATGCCCCGGCCCTGGCCCAGGCCGATGTGGGCATCGCCCTCGGCACCGGAACGGATGTGGCCATGGAAGCGGCGGACATCACGCTGATCAAGGGAGACCTCAGGGGCGTGGCCGATGCAATCCTGCTGAGCAGGCGCACGATCCGCACCATCAAGCAGAACCTGTTCTGGGCCTTTTTCTACAACACGGCCGGCATCCCCATCGCCGCCGGCGTTCTGTATCCCTTTTTCGGTATCCTGCTCAGCCCCATTTTTGCGGCTGCGGCCATGGCCTTCAGCTCTGTCTCGGTGGTGTCCAATTCGCTCAGGCTGCGTTGGGCCAGGATAGGAGAATAACCATGAATCGATCGAAATCAGTTTCGGTGTTTATACTGCTCGCCCTGACCCTCTGGATAGGCGGGGGACTGCTTTGGGCCCGGGATGGGGCCCAAATAGGACCGGTTGTGCTCGAGGATCTGCTCGAAGAGGCGCTGTCCGTCAATCCGCGGATCACGGCTGCCGAGAACGAGTGGCGCGCAGCCATGGAAATGATCCCCCAGGCCAGATCCATGCCCGATCCCATGCTGAGCTACGGTCATTTCTTCAGCAGTATCGAGACCCGGCTCGGCCCGCAGAGGAACAAGCTGTCTCTGTCTCAGAAACTCCCGTTCTTCGGCAAGCTCTCCCTCAAGGAGAAGATCGCGGGCGAACAGGCCTTTGTGCTGGAGGAACAGTTCCAACAGGCCCGGCTGGAGGTGATCCTCAAGGTCAAGGAGGCCTATTACTCGCTGTACTGGATCGATGAGGCGGTCGCCATCGCGGAGAGCGAAAAGGATGTTCTCAGGCGCCTGGCCGAAGCGGCCCGCAAGAAATATGCCTCCGGGACCGCCGCCCAGCAGGATGCCTTGAAGGCCCAGTTGGAGATTTCCAAGCTGACGGACCGGCTGCTCATCCTGGGACAGGGGCGGAGATCGGCCATCTCCCAGCTCAACGCGCTGCTGAACCGGCCGCCGGGCACGGACCTGGGTCCCGTCCGGCAGGCGGCGCTCCCGGCCCTGACTTCCGACCCGGACAGCCTGCTGGCACGAGCCCGGGAGGCACGGCCCGAGCTGCGCAGGGCCGACAGGATCATCCAGAAGAATAACTTTCACGTGGAACTGGCCAAGAAGAATTACTGGCCCGATCTCAACGTGATGGTGGACTATTTCGATATCGGAGGCGGAAGCACGACGCATCCCGAGGACGGCAGGAATGCCTGGATGGCTTCCGTGGGGATCAACATTCCCCTGTGGAGGGGGAAGCTGCGAGCAGCCGAATCCGAGGCGGCGATCCGGCTCAAGGCCAGCCAGGACCTCCGCCAGGACCTGCAGAACGACACCTCGGCACGCATCCATGAGCTGTTTGCCGAAGTCAAGATGTACGAAGAGCAGGCCCGTCTCTATGAACATTCCCTGATCCCCCAGGCCGAACAGGCGCTCAGATCCGCAGAGATCGCCTATATTGCGGGCAAGACCGATTTCCTGTCCATCCTGGATGGGGAACGGATGCTCATCCAGTTGAAGACGGCGTTCGCCAAGCTGACGGCGGATCGGGGAAAAAGCCTGGCCCGGCTTGAGCGGGTGGTAGGCAGCGAGATCCTTGAGGAGGGACGATGATGTTCGAACTTAAGCATAAATACCGGCTTCTGATCTGGGGAGCCATACTGGTGGCCACAGGACTGCTGCTGACAGCGTGCAGCGATGGCGCGGATCCCGCAGCGGTGGCCGATGAGGCGGGTGCGGAGCAGTCGGCCGAGAAGGAAATTTTGTATTACACCTGCGGCATGCATCCCTCGGTCAATGTCTCTGTTGAGGACTTCGAGGCGGGGAATGAAAAATGCCCGATCTGCAACATGGACCTGGTACCGGTATACAAGGAAGGTGGCGCCTCCCCCTCGGCGGAGGATCACGGTGAGCATGAGATGTCCGCACCCGAGATCAAGCTGAGCCCCCGGGCCCAGGCCCTGGCCCAGGTCAAAACCGGAGAGATCGGATTCCATCAGCTGTTCAAGGACATCGATACGGTCGGCAATCTGGTCTGGGACGAGCGGCGCCTCGCCTATGTGGCGGCCTGGGTGCCCGGACGGCTGGACAGGCTCTTTGTCAATTTCACCGGAACAGAGGTCGACAAGGGAAGCCCGCTGGCGGAGATCTACAGCCCGCAGCTCCTGACCACCCAGGAGGAGTTCCTGCTGGCCCTGGATACGCGGGACCGGCTCCGCCAGGGCCCGGACCAGGAGGCTTCGGAGCACGCGGGGTCCCTGGTCGAGGCTGCCAGGAAACGGATGCAGCTCTGGGGGATCAGCGGGGAACAGATCCAGGAGCTGGAGGAGTCCCGCAGTGCGGGCACACACATGACCATCCACTCGCCAATCGGCGGGACCGTCATCCACAAAAACGCCTTCGAAGGGAAATATGTCAAGGAGGGCGAGAACCTGTTCCAGATCGCGGACCTCTCCCGGCTCTGGATGGAAGCCGTTATCTACGAACACGACCTGGCCCATGTCAGCATCGGCCAGGATGTCGAAATATCCACTCAGGCCTATCCCGGTGAGACCTTCCATGGGGAAGTGGCGTTCATCGAGCCTGTGGTCGATCCCCGGACCCGATCCGTCAAGGCCAGGGTGGACGTACCCAATCCCCGGCGCCGGCTCAAGCCCGGGATGTATGTGAATGCCGTCATCAGCGTACATGTGCATGAGGGGATTGCAGCGCCGGACAAAGACGTCTGGATCTGCACCATGTGTCCCGAGGTCCGGGAAGACGAGCCCGGCGAGTGCCCGGAATGCGGGATGGACCTCGTCAAGAAGCCGGCTTCCGCTTCCGGTGCGGTCCTGGCCGTACCCCGGGAGGCGATCCTGGATACCGGGGCCCGCAAACTGGTGTACGTGGAACATGAGCCCGGGTCCTACATGGCACACGAAGTAGTCCTGGGGCCCGAAGCCGTGGCCGTGGTCGACGGCCGCAGGCTGCGCTTCTTCGCGGTGAAGGCCGGCCTGGAGGAAGGCATGAGGGTCGTGGTACGGGCGAATTTCCTGATCGACTCCCAGAGCCAGATCACGGGTCAGGCCGAGGCCGTATACAGCGGCGCGCTGGAGAGGGGCCAGGAAGATAAGCCTCCCTCCAAACACATCCATTAACCGGGTGCTGCCATGATAGACCGCATAATCGATTATTCGATCAAGAACAAGTTCCTGATCATCGGGCTGTTCCTGCTGATCATCGGATGGGGCTTCTGGGCCCTGCAGCGCACCCCCATCGACGCCATCCCGGACATAGGCGAGAACCAGCAGATCGTTTTCGTGGACTGGCCCGGCCGCAGCCCCAAGGATATCGAGGACCAGATCATCTATCCACTGTCGGTCCGGCTCATGGGTATCCCCGGGACCAAGGTCATCCGGACCAACGCCATGTTCTCGGTCGGGATGATCAACATCATCTTCGAGGAAGATGTGGACTTCTACTGGTCCCGCACGCGCATCCTGGAGCGGCTCAACCTGGCTCAGAAGGATCTGCCTGAAGGAGTGATCCCTCAGCTGGGCCCCGATGCCACGGCCCTGGGTCAGATCTTCTGGTACACGGTCGAGAACGGCTACTACTGCCCCGACCATCCCAGGGATCGGTTCTCCGAACCCGGCCAATGTGCCATCGACGGCCGGGAACTTGTACGCTCTCACCTGAACCTGGGAGAACTGCGCTCCATCCAGGACTGGTATGTGCGCTTCCAGCTGAACGCCGCGGCCGGTGTGTCCGAGGTGGCCTCGGTCGGCGGATATGTCAAGCAGTACCAGATCGATGTGGATCCGCGTAAGCTCCTGGCCTACAACATCAGCCTCCATTCCCTGTTCAACGCGGTCCAGAGCAGCAACCTGGACGTGGGCGCCAAGGTCATCGAAGAGAACGGCATGGAGTTTGTGGTCCGCGGCCTGGGCTTTATCAGGTCCGAACAGGACATCGAAGACATCGTCATCGGCAGCCACAACGGGTCTCCCGTGTTTGTGAGTCACATCGGCACCGTCACCACAGGCCCGGATTTCCGGCGCAGCGGCCTGGACAAGGAGGGAGCCGAAGTGACCGGCGGCGTGGTTGTGATGCGTTATGGAGAGAATCCTCTCGAGGTCATCAGGCAGGTCAAGACCAAGATCGCGGAGATCACACCT